>JBIHZW010000021.1:0-21400 GCA_044240245.1 Pseudomonas sp.
GTGCTGTGTACCGCACGGGCCATGGGCGAGTTTGGCGCGGTGTCGGTGGTCTCCGGGCATATCCGGGGTTACACCAATACGCTGCCGCTGCATGTCGAGATTCTCTACAACGAGTACAACCACGTTGCTGCCTTCAGCGTCGCCAGCCTACTGCTGTTGCTGGCGGTATTTATCCTGCTGCTCAAGCAGTGGAGCGAGTCGCGTATCAACCGCCTGAAAGCCAATGCTGGCGAGGAATAAGTCATGTCGATTGCAATCTCTAACGTCAGCAAGAACTTCAATGCGTTCAAGGCGCTGAACGATATCAACCTGAATATCCAGAGTGGCGAACTGGTGGCTTTGCTTGGCCCGTCCGGCTGCGGCAAGACCACCTTGCTGCGCATCATCGCCGGCCTTGAAACCCCGGACAGCGGCAGCATCGAGTTCCACGGCGAAGATGTCTCCAACCACGATGTGCGCGACCGTAACGTCGGCTTTGTGTTTCAGCACTACGCGCTGTTCCGCCATATGACGGTGTTCGATAACGTCGCCTTCGGCTTGCGCATGAAGCCCAAGGGCGAGCGGCCGAACGAGAATGTGATCAAGAAGAAGGTCCACGATCTGCTTGATCTGGTGCAGCTCGACTGGCTGGCGGATCGTTACCCGGAGCAGCTTTCCGGCGGTCAGCGCCAGCGCATCGCCCTGGCCCGTGCCCTGGCAGTGGAGCCGAAAGTGCTGCTCCTAGACGAACCCTTCGGCGCGCTGGATGCCAAGGTGCGTAAAGAGCTGCGCCGCTGGCTGGCGCGTCTGCACGAAGAAGTGCACCTGACCTCGGTATTCGTCACCCATGACCAGGAAGAGGCCATGGAAGTTGCCGATCGCATCGTGGTGATGAACAAGGGCGTGGTCGAGCAGATTGGCTCGCCGGGTGAGGTGTATGAGAAGCCGGCCAGCGATTTCGTCTATCACTTCCTCGGCGATGCCAACCGCTTGTACGTCGGCAACGACACCCATGTGCTGTTCCGCCCGCACGAGATTCACCTCTCGCGCCAAGCCGAAGCAGGCCACCAGGCCGGCGAAGTACGCGACATCCGTCCGCTCGGCGCCATCACTCGGGTGACCCTCAAGGTCGTCGGGCAGAGCGAGCCGATCGAAGCTGAAGTGGCCAAGGATCACCTCAGCCTGGCCAATCTCACTCGCGGTGAAACCCTGTACTTCAAACCTAAAGCGGGGCAGCCGGTGATTCAGCAGCGCTAAGTTCAGGTGTGTAAAACCAACAAGGAGCGCAATGCGCTCCTTGTTGGTTCTTGCGGCAAGCTATTTGCGCTGCCACTTACCTTCAAGCTGGATGTATTGTCCCGCCGGGGTCTTGTCGATGGCTTTCTGCCCGGCAATCGCTTCCACATCGCTGAGCTGGATGCCGTTCTGCGCCGCCAGCTTCTGGTATTCGGCGCGGCGCGCCTGGTTGATCAATTGGGCGATTTCGGCGGCCTGGCCACCGTTGCTCACTACCCCGAGATAGCCATTGGGCATTTCGCCCAATTGGCCGCTGGCTTTGGCGTCACCCAAGGCGGACATGGCTTCGTTAAGGTTCAGGGCTACGGCCGGCAGGCTCAGGCTGAGCAGCAGTAACAGGCTGGCAAGGCGTTTATAGAGGTTCATGCTCGGGCTCCTTAGAACAATCCGCTGGATTCGCTGAACATGCTGTCCAGGGCTTTATCCACCTTGATATAGATTTCGTGCTCGATCTTCACATTGAGGTTGATGTTGATCGGCTCATTGGGCATCGCCAGCTGTACGGTCGGGGTGCAGGCCGTACTGAGCAGCCCTAGTAGCAGGACGGCGAAACAACTACGCAAGCGCATGGCGCTTCTCCTTGGTCATGGCTCTGTCGGGGCCGTTTTGGCATTGCGTTCCAGCATACGCTGTTGCACACGCTGCTTGATGATATCGCTGACTTTGTCGGTCAGTTGCAGGCTGGCCAGCAGGGTCGGGATGTCTTCTTCCAGGTTGATATTGAAGTGGATCGGCCGGCCCTGTTCGATGGCCGGGTTCTGTCCCTCCAGACGCATGGCCAGAGCCAGCTTGCCTTGCTGATCGTAGTTGACCTGGCTGCTCAGAGTGGTAAAGCGAAAATCCTCCAGCGATTGGGTCACCAGTTGCATCGCCGGGTTGCTGCGGCCGAGGGCGCGGATACGTTCGGAGTGAAACTGCAAACGCCCACCGGGCTCGCGGGCTGCCAGCAGGCCTTGTTCGATGGTCACGCCCTGGTTGCTTATCTGCAGTGGCAAGTGACCATCGAGGGTGCCTGTGCCGGCTAAACCCTCTGTGGGATAGAGGATAAACAGCTGCTCAAGTTCCAGGCCCTGCACCTGTATGGGAAACAGCAGCTGCTCGTCTGCCAGGCGCCATTGTCCAGGGGCCAGTTGCAGCTTGCCGCCCATCAGCGCTGCTTCGGCCTGGCGTAGCTGTAGCTGGCCTTTGGTGGGTGTTTGCAGGGAGGCGCTGTAGCTGCCGCTGAGCTGCAGCGGGCCGAGCGGTATGCCGGGGTTGGCCTGAGCCAGGCGCAGCTCGCTCAACTCAAGCTGTAGCTGTTTGGGGTCGACTCGCACACTGATACGGCTGTCCAGGCCCTCCAGCGCGGTGCGGTCATAAATCCCGCCCAGGCCTTTGCCGGTAAGGTCGAGTTTGACTGTGGGCAGTTGCTGACCGCTGGCGAGGGTCAGGCTGGCGTTGGCATTCAGGCGACCGTTGTTCAGCTCCAGCAGGGCTGGCCATGCCGTGAAGCTGCCTTTTAAGGGGTTGCCGCTGCGCAGAAACAGTTCCGCCAGTTGTGCTTGCAGGCTCAGGCCCTTGACGCTGCTGTGTTGCGCCTGCAGCTTGAGTTGCAGCCCGGCATCGTTGCGCAGTGTGCCGTCCAGCTCCGCTTGCACTTGGTTGGCAGTCAAAGGGCCTTGCCAGTACCAGCGCTGCGGCTGTAGTTGCCCATGTTGCAGCTGCGCACTAAGGTCGAGCGGGCCTTTTAGTTGCCAGTCTTGCAGCGCGCCTGCCGCCAGTTGTGCCTGCAGTTTTAGCCCGCTGCTGCTGGCCTTGAGTTGTTGCGCCTGAACATCCGCACTGCGCAGGTGCTGCAGGCTGAGCTGTGAGCCTTTGGCGAGGGCCAGATCCAGCTGCTGTGCATCCAGAAAAGCGTCGAGTTGCAACTGCGTCTGCAGCGCGCCGATCTTCCAGCCCTCCAGCTGAAATGCCGGGGTGGATGCGCTAAGGCTGCCGTCCAGCAGTTGCAAGCCCCAGGGCAAGCCGTTGGCCAGGGCCAGCGTTCCCTGCAGTGCAAATTGGCTGCGCCCCTGGCCCTTTAGCAGCAGTTGCAGGGGCAGGGCGCGCTCAACCAGTTGTGGAGCAAGCTTGTCGGGCGTTTGCGTGGTCTGGATCGTCAGCTGCAGTGCTTCGGGATGCAGCTCTGCCGGTATGCCACTGATAAGGTCATTGGATATCTGCTTGAGGTTAAGGTCGGCGTTCAGGCTATCGGCCAGCCACTGCCCATCCAGCGCCTGGGTGGACAGATTGAAGCTGCCCTGCAACTGACCAATCGCGGGAATGGGCCAGGGCTCTGGCAGGTTGGCACTCGCTTGCAACTGGCCGCTGGCCAGCTGCAGCTGCGCCACGTTAAGTGGGCCAGGGGCAAGCTGCAGTTGCCAGCTTGCCTTTAGCTGCGCTGCCGTCGGAGCCTCAGGCAGTGTGCCTGCGGCGTTGGGCAGCCATTGGCTTAGCCAGCTTTGCAGCACCGCGCTTTGCTGTAGATCGCCATTGAAATCACCTTGCCAGAGTTGCCCGGCGGCGTTCTGTTGCAGGCTGCTGCTGAGCTGCAGTTGCGCTTGCTGATTGATCGTCAGGCTTAGCTGCAGCGCTGCAGTTGTGGCGTCACCCTGTAGTTGCGCATGCCAACTCAGTTGGTCCTGCTGATGTTGCAGGTTGAGCAGCGCATCAAGCTGCGCTGCTTGTTTAAGCAGCTGCAGATCGCCCAGCAGTTGGCAGCGCTTGTCGGCGCAAGGTAGCTCGATCTGCAGCACATCGACCTGTACGCGTTGCGGCAATAGGCTGATAACGGCGGCGAGCTGCTCCTGCGGCACCTCAAAATCCGTGCTGTCGTCAGCTGCTGGCTCGGCTTGAGAGGGCACATTCAGTTGCAGGCTGGTGATATGCACCTGCTGCCAGAAGGGCAGCGCCAGGCTGAATCCGCTCCAGTGCAATTGCAGCTGTTGCAGCTGCACTGTGCCGCTGGGGTGCTGCAGGCTGAGCTGGTCAAGCTGGATGCCCTGGGTGGATAGGCCCAGACCGCGCCATTCAATGTTTTCGATCTGCTCGCGTTCGAGCAGGCGGCTCAGGCTCAGGTAGCCGTAAGCGCTAAGCAGTACGAGCAGTAAAACCAGGCAACTGATAAGTCGCAGCCAGGTGCGCCGGCTGGGCATAAGCACTGATCCATAGTGGGGGGAGTTGCGTGGCAGGACGTTAACCCATGTCTGGCGGGCTGCCAATCACAGGTTATTCTGTTCTGTGTAATTACAGCATTTAGTGTTATTTTTGCTGTAAACAGACATTGTGAAAGTAGGAGGCCGTGATGAGCGCATTGATTCGACCGGTTGCCGACGCCGATGCGGTGCTGGCCAAGGCGCTGCTCAATACCCGTGAACAGCTGGGCCTGACTCAGCAGGAGCTGGCGGACATCATTGGCGTACACCGTACGGCCATCTCGCGCTGGGCTGATGGTGGCCTGCGCGTGCACAGCAAGACCGGTGAGCTGGCCCTGCTGTTGGTCCGTGTATACCGCTCACTGTTTGCCCTGTTTGGCGGCAATTTGCCGGATATGCAGCATTTTCTGCGCACCGACAACCGCCATCTGGATGCACCGCCCTTATCCCTGATGATGCAGGTGCAGGGGTTGGTGCGGGTGGTGGAGTATCTCGATGCGATTCGTGGCAAAGGCTAGAGCGCGCAGCACCCAACAATAATAAAAGTTAAGGACAACGCCACCATGGATATCTGGCAACACTGCCAAGGCCCGCAGCAGATCAAACCATTGCGTGGACGCCTGGTGCGCCTGGTCGAGAGTCAGGCCCAGGTCGCCACTCTGCAACTGGTCGATACCCTTGCCGAACAGGCGCTGCTCGAAGAGTTGCTGGAAACCAGCAAGCCGCCGCTGCCGCAGAGCGCCGAGCCGCTGCATTACCTGCTGAAAACCCCATTCCGTTATCCGCCGCTGCGCTGGGGCTCGCGCTTTGGTTCGGTGCATGAGCCGAGCCTGTTCTATGGCGCGCTGCGTATCGACACCGCCATGGCCGAGGCGGCGTATTACCGCTTTCTGCTCTGGGATGGCATGAGCATTGCGCCGCCTAGCGGACGCATGCTTTCCGAGCATTGCACCTTCGAGGCGCGCTATCAGGTTGAGCGCGGTATTCAGTTGCAGCATCCGCCGTTTGCGGATTTCCAGGCCGAGCTCTGTCACGCCAGCGCTTATCAACCTTGTCAGGCGGTAGGCGCAGCTATGCGCGGGGCAGGGGTTGAGGCGTTCGAATACCGTTCGGCGCGCTGCCCGCTGAAGGGCAACAACGTTGCGCTATTCGTCCCTGGCGCGTTAGCAGAAAAGCGCCCGCGCAACCTACTGAGCTGGCTGTGCGAAACCACCGACGACTATGTCGCCTTCAAAAATGCCCAGGTTCCGGATACCCCAAGAGTCTTTCGCCTGGATGCCTATCAGGTGGATGGTCACCTGCCGCGCCCGGCCTAGACGGGGCGGCTTTTTCAAGGCGCTTTTGCCCTGAAAAAGGGCAGTGCGACGGCGTGACGCAGCAACTTGTGCACAATTGCGATGCGCCTTGTCAAGCAGGATGCAGTGCTTGACGTAAACCCTTGATTCTTTTTATTGATTTTATAAGTCAATGAAATATATAGATTTTTTACGCTGGTGAAAAAACCACCAGTTTGACCTTGGGCCCCACGCCATAGGCGCTGAGAGCGCTTGCTCCCATGTTATCCACGAAGTTATCCACAGCTTCTGTGGATTAACCCGAGCGCTTGCTCTAGACCGCTGGTTGGCACTTTTTTGCAAGGCTTTACCTTGGCGAAAAAAGGAGTAGAGTTGCGCGCCTTCCCGGCTACCGCTGCTTTTTATGCCTCGCGCAATCACTCGACTACCTATCGCTTCAACCTCGGTTCCTCGCCTGCCCACCCGTGTGGCGCTCTGGTTACTGGACAGTCCTCGCCTCGGTCATGCCCCTAGCGTCAAACGCTTTGCTGGTCATCTGCTTAAGCAGCCTGCTTTGCAGGGCGTGGTGCAGGCACAGAGTCGACTGGGGCAGATGCTTTGTCGTGATTGCGGCAACCCGCGTGATCGGCGCATGGGTTTCGAACTGCTCCGCCAGGCCGCCCGCGCCGGCGATATGGGCGCCCAGCTGGAACTCGGGCAGCTGTATAGTCAGCCGCGCAACAATGAACCGCAGCAGGCCCGCCATTGGCTGGAGCTGGCTGCAGGGCAGGGTTCGCTAGAAGCGCGGCAACTGCTTAAACAGCTCTGACGCATTTGGGAGTACTGGTTATACTGCCAGTACTTTTCTGCGGAGCTGCTTATGCCCATCGATCTGTCCACCGCGTTGGCACCTGCGCTGCTCGGCTTTGCCGCCGCAGCCCTTCCTCTCCTATATATGGCCTGGTCGCTGCAACGCCGCCTGGCCAGTCAACAGCTGGAATTCAGCCTGCTACAAGAGCGCCTGAACAATGCACAGCTGGCCCAGACCGGCCTGACGGCGCAGCTGGATGATTGCCGCGAGGAAGTCGCCGAGATCAGCGAGATCAAGGCGGATCAGCAGGCCGAACTGGCAGCGCTGCGCCGTGAAGCCGACTTGCTGCAGCAGGAGCGACAGATCGCCCGCGAAGCCGCGCTGGCCTGGACTAGCCAGCGCGAACAGCAGGAAGCTGAAATCCGCCGTCTGGATGCCCAGGGCGCTGCCCTCAGCGCTGAACTTAAAGAACAACAGGACAGCCATCAACAGCGCCTGAGCGACCTACAGGGCTCGCGCGATGAGTTGCGTGCGCAGTTTGCCGAGCTGGCCGGGAAGATCTTCGATGAGCGCGAACAGCGTTTTGCCGAGACCAGCCAGCAGCAGCTCGGCCAGTTGCTCGATCCGCTCAAGGAGCGCATCCAGTCCTTCGAAAAACGTGTGGAAGAAAGCTATCAGCAGGAAGCCCGCGAACGCTTTTCCCTGGGCAAGGAGCTGGAGCGTTTGCAGCAGCTCAACCAGCGTCTGGGCGATGAGGCGACCAACTTGACCCGTGCGCTCAAGGGCCAGAAAACCCAGGGTAACTGGGGTGAATTGGTGCTGGAGCGCGTGCTGGAACATGCTGGCCTGGAAAAGGGCCGCGAGTACCAGACCCAGGTCAGCCTAAAGAGCGCCGATGGCGAACGTTTCCAGCCGGATGTGCTGATTCAGCTGCCCGGCGATAAGCAGGTGGTGGTGGACGCCAAGGTCAGCCTCACCGCTTACCAGCAATATATTGCTGCCGAGGATGACGTCAGTCGGCAGCTGTCGCTGAAGCAGCATGTGCTGTCGCTACGCAGCCATTTAAAGGGCTTGTCGTTAAAGGACTACCAGCGTCTGGAAGGCCTGCACAGCCTGGATTTCGTTCTGCTCTTCGTGCCGATCGAAGCAGCCTTCGCCGCAGCATTGCAGGCCGACCCCGGGTTGTTTCAGGAGGCCTTCGATCAACATATCGTGATCGTCAGCCCGACCACGCTGCTGGCCACCTTGCGGGTGATCGACAGCCTGTGGCGGCAGGAGCGACAGAGCCAGAACGCCCGCGAGATTGCCGAGCGCGCCGGCGCGCTGTACGACAAGTTCGTCGCCTTTATTCAGGATCTGGATGAAGTCGGTGCGCGTCTGCAGCAACTGGACAAAGCCTACGCCGGCGCGCGCAACAAGCTCTGTGACGGGCGCGGCAATATCATCAGTCGGGTGGAAAACCTCAAACTGCTCGGTGCCCGTGCCAGCAAGAGCCTGCCTGTCGAACTACTCGAACAGGCGGCCGGAGTGATGGTGCTGGATGATGAGGCGGCCGAGTAGGGCGCGCTACTGTTGGTTGACGAGCTGTCAGGCCATGACCTGGGCTTTTTCTGCTGCCGCGCGTTGCGCCGCCGGTGAGTTGGCCAGTTAGTCCAGCGCCACGCGGATATCGCCTTCGGTGCGTGGGTGATAGCTGGGGTTGAAATAGCGCAACACCGAGCGGCCAATGCTGCCCATGCGCGGCAACAAGCCACGCTTGCCCAGGTGGTACCACAGGCGCAGAAAGCCTGGGCGGTAACGGGTGATCGGGTCCTGGCGCATCATGGTTTTCATCCCGGTACTGAACAGGAAGATCAGCGCTGGCGTGGCAATCAGCATATACACCCAGCGCATCAACAGACTGCCACCGATGTGTACGTGCAGGTCGTGGGCCACGCTGCGGTGCTCAACTTCCTCGGCACCGTGCCAGCGCAACAAGTCGAGCATTACCGGGTCAGCTTGGTCCAGGCTGCGGGTGGTGATAATCCAGTCGCCCAGCACGCAGGTGAAGTGCTCCACTGCGGTGATCAACCCCACCCGCTGACGCAGCCACCAGGGCTGCAGAAAACGGCTGGTTGCGTTGTCGCCCAGCGGGTGGTCGCACAGTACACGCTCGAATAGCCAGTGGATCGGTCCGGTGAACGGCGTTGGATCGATGCCGTGGCGCAGCAGGTAGGGCGTCAGTGCGCTGTCGTGGGCGCGGGCGTGTTGCGCCTCCTGTTTGACGAAACCTTGTACGTCCTCGCGCAACTGCGGATCGGTGACCAGCGGCAAGGCCTTGTTGTAGACCCGGCAGAACCAGAACTCGCCGGCCGGCAGGATCAGATGCAGGCTGTTCATGATGTGCGAGGCTTCCGGCTCGTTCGGCACCCAGTGCAGCGGCGTGTTGGCAAAGTCGAAGCGTACTTTGCGTTGTTCCAGGCGGTGCTGTTCGCTCATCTCGACTCTCCTTATCAACTCGCCAGATTCACGCGGGCGGGCGTATTGCTGCCTGCGCCGCTTTGTACCTGAGCGGTGAACTCACGTAGCCAGGTTGCCAGTTGTTGCGGCTCGGCCAGCAGCTGCCAATGTCCGGCCTTCACCTCGCGCCGCTGCAGTGTGGGTGCCCAGTGCTGTAGTTGGTCGAACAGTTGCGGGCGCACAAAGCGGTCGCGGGTCGGCACGATCAGTTGCACCGGCACCTGGGTGTGGCGCTGGCGCGGCGTGAACAGGCTGCGGATAAAGTTGGCGCGGTACAGCTTGACCCCGTGCACCCCATCGGAACGCTGGCTGCTGCTGATTGGCACATTGCGCAGCCCTTCGACCGTGTGCAGCAGCTGCGGCCAGGCGCGGTCCAGGCCTAAGCGCCAGGTCAGCTCGGGCAGCAATGGCGTGTGGAACAGGGCGATGTACCAGGAGCTGAGCAGTTGCCCGAGCACCTGCAGCAGCGCGCGCGGAGTCTTCTGCTTGAGCGTGTCGCGCATCCAGTGGCCGACATGGTCCAGGCAAGGCCCGGAGATACTGGTGTAGGAGGCCAGCAGTGGCTGAATACGCGGTTCGGTCACCGCCTCCCAGGCTTGGATCGAGCCCCAGTCATGGGCCACCAGATGCACCGGCTGGTTGGGGCTGAGGGCATTGATCACCGCCTCCAGATCATTTGCCAGTTTCTCCAGGTGATAGTCCAGGCGCTTGCGTGGAATATCCGAGGCGCCAAAGCCGCGCACATCGTAGGCAATGATCTGGTAGTCACCTGCCAATTCGCGCACCAGGGGTAACCAGATTTCGTGGTTGTCCGGGTAGCCGTGCACCAGCAGCAGAGTCCGGCCGTTCGGGTTACCCCAGCGATAGGCCGCCAGCTGCACGCCATCGCCCTGAACCCACAGCTGTTCGGCCTGCAGCTCTTTATATGGCAGCACTGCTGGCGCGTTCATACGACTGCCCGATGCAGAGCGAGCGTTAGTGAGTAGCGCTGGGTGATAAAGGCGAGGTCGATGGGCATGCGGCGTCTCCGGATTGTCATGGCTGACCGTTACATCATTTGATGTCTCGGCCAGTGTTGGACGCCCGGGAGGTATCTGCCTAGCCAACTTTTGGGCTAACAGCAGGGCCTGTTACGGTGTTACTGAGGAGGCTGGAAGTCTTCTGCGATAAGGGGCTGCGCGGATTATGCGTGGCCAGCTGAGCCGCTTGGCAACTCAAGTCCAGCCCTTGGTTGGGGGGATTATTGCCGTATTGCAGGGGCGGCTATGCAAGCAGCAGTAATGCCGCCGCGCCGACCAGCAAGCCGGCAGCCATCACCGGCAGGGTCATTAGCGCCAGTTTGCGGCCACCGATCAGCGCGACCAGAAAGCCTTTGACCAGGCTGTTGCTTAGCGCGGCGAGAAAGATTCCCTGCACCGCTACCTGAGCATGCAATTCGCCCTTGGCGCTGCGGGCTAGCGACAGGGTAATGGCATCCACATCGGCCAGCCCCGAGAGCAGCGCCACCAGATAAACGCCGACATCGCCGAGCCAGTGCTGCGCGCCTTCGACCATCAACAGAATCAGCGCCAGCAACGCGGCAAAGCGCAGCGCAGGACCCAGCTCGAAGGGGTTTTTCAGCGGCGGTTCAGCTTGTTCTTCGCTCTCCGTTCCGGCACGGCGGTAGTACAGCAGCGCGCCACCGGCATACACCAGAGTGGCGATACCTAATGGCCAGACCAGCTGTGGCAGCAGGCTGGCGTTGACCAGGCCGACTTCCAGCAGCACGCGTGGAAACATCAGCGCCGAGGTGGCGAGCAGGCCGCAGGCGAGGATTGCTTGCAGATTGCGCCCCTGAGCCAGGCGCGCCAGGGTCACGGTCATCGCCGTGGACGACACCACGCCGCCGAGTAGCGCGGTGATCAGCAGGCCATGGCGCGTACCTACTAGACGAATCGCCACATAGGCGGCAAAGCCGATACTGGCGATCAGCACCACCATCCACCAGATGGCGTAGGGGTTGAATGCGTGCCAGGGGCCGTAGCCCTGGTTGGGCAGCGCTGGCAGCAACACCAGAGAAATAAACAGCAGCTTCAGTGCGCCGGACACCTCCGCCTCGCTGAGCCGCTGCAGGGCGCCGTGCAGGGATTGCTTGAGGCTCAGCAGCAGTGCCACCGCCACTGCGCCGGCCGCCGCGAGCCCGGCATAACCGGCCATGGCCAGGCTGCCGAGCAGAAAGGTGATCAACAAAGCCACTTCGCTGGTCAGACCCAGGTCGCCCAGGCGTTGCAGTTCGCCAAAGTAGGAGGCCACCACCAGCAAGGCAAAACCGCTGAAGATCACCGCCCAGGCGGCCACGCCGAAGTGTTCACCCAGCAACATGGCAAAGGCGCCGAGCAGGCTGCTCAGGGCGAAGGTACGAATCCCCGCAACCAGCTGGGTGTCCTCGGTATTGCGTCCCTGCCAGCCGCGCTCGGCACCAATCAGCAGGCCAGCGGCCAAGGCGCTGGCGAAGTTCAACAGGGTGTCGAGGGCTTCCGGCATGAGCAGATCCTGGGCGGGTAATGCTGGCAGTCTAGCCAGTGGGCGTTGGGCTGTATTGCGGTAGGTCAGCCAGCGGCGTTATTGCTGCGCAAGATTGTTCAAGACGCCGCGGCCGTGATGCGCCAGGCTATGCCGCAAAGGAGGGCGCATGAGCCGTTTGCAGCAGTTTCTCTATGGGTGTCGCGACAGCATTTCGATGATTGTCGGAATCCTGCCGTTTGGTCTGATCTATGGCGCGCTGGCCAGTCTGGCCGGGCTGAGCCTGGGGCAGGTGGTCGGCATGTCCCTGCTGGTGTATGCCGGCTCCGCGCAGTTTATTGCCATCAGCCTGCTTGCCCTGGGCAGCGGCGCGGTGGTGATTTTGCTTACCACGCTGGTGGTCAATCTGCGCCATGTGCTCTACAGCGCGGCGCTGCAGCCTTATGTCGGCAGGCTGTCGCAGCGCTGGCGGGTGCCGTTGGCGTTTGGCTTGACCGATGAAACCTTCGCCGTGGTGCAGCGGCGTTATCTGGCGCGCGGAATGACTGAGCATGGCCAGTGGTATCACGCCGGCGTGGCGTTGGCGTTGTACCTGTCCTGGGTGTCCAGCTCGCTGGTGGGCGCGTTGTTTGGTCAGAGTGTGCCGAATCTAGCGGGCTGGGGGCTGGACTTCGCCATGCTGGCGACCTTTATCGGCATTGTGGTGCCGGCGCTGCGCAATCAGCCGCAGATTGCTGCCGCTCTGGTGGCCGGCGCAGTGGCGCTGCTGTGCCACGCCTGGCCGTACAAGCTGGGGCTGATGGCTGCCGCACTCAGCGGCATCGCGGTCGGCGTATGGCTGGAGCGCTGCAAAACGCCGGTGACTGTCGGGGAGGGCGCGTGATGGAAACCTGGCTGCTGATTCTCGGTATGGCGCTGATCACCTTTGCAATTCGCTACAGCCTGTTCGCCTTTCCCGATCTGCGTTTTCCGCCGCTGGTGCGTCAGGGCCTGCATTACGTGCCGACCGCCGTGCTGAGCGCCATCGTACTGCCGGGCATGCTGATTCCCGATGGCCAGCACTGGGCGTTCAGTCTGGACAATGCGTACCTGTTGGCAGGGCTGGCGACTATTGCCATCGCCGCGCTGACCCGGCATCTGCTGGCCACCATCGGCGGCGGTCTGCTGGTGTTCTTTATCGTGCGTTGGTTGTTGGGTCAGTTACTCATCTAAGCAGGGTTAATTGCCCCCTGCATTTGTAGAAAATGCAGCAAAAGGCATGTTTCGCTGTGGCTTTGTGAGGTGTTCTTGCAGTCAAATGCCTGACAACCCGCTTGGCCACTGCAGACAGGTACACGGACGATGACCGAACAATCACAATTCGCATTGCTGGGTAAAAAGCGCTTTTTGCCGTTTTTCATTACCCAGCTGCTGGGCGCTTTCAACGACAACATCTTCAAGCAATCACTGATTCTCGCCATTCTGTTCAAGATCAGCTCCGGTGCCGACAAGGCTTTGCTGGTCAACCTCTGCGCGCTGCTGTTTATCCTGCCGTTCTTCCTGTTCTCGGCCCTCGGCGGCCAGTTTGGCGAGAAGTTCGCCAAGGACTCGCTGATCCGCAAGATCAAATTTGCCGAGATCGTGATCATGCTGCTCGGTGCCGCCGGTGTGCTGCTCGGCAACCTGCCCATGATGCTCGCCGTGCTGTTTGCCATGGGCACCCAGTCGGCGCTGTTCGGCCCAGTGAAGTATTCGATTCTGCCGCAGCACCTTGAAGAACAAGAGCTGGTGGGCGGCAACGCGCTGGTGGAAATGGGCACCTTCCTGGCCATCCTCGCCGGCACCATTGGCGCAGGCATCATCATGGCCAGTAGTGGTTACGCGCATATCGTCGCGGCCTGTGTGGTGCTGGTGGCGGTGTTTGGCTACCTGGCCAGTCGCGGCATTCCTGCCGCATCAGCGGCGATGCCGCAGCTCAAGCTGGATTGGAACATCCTGCGTCAGTCCTGGCTGATCATGAAACTCGGCCTGGGCCAGCGTCCTGCCGTATCGCGTTCGCTGGTGGGCAACTCCTGGTTCTGGTTTCTCGGCGCGGTGTACCTGACGCAGATTCCGGCCTATGCCAAAGAGTGGCTGTACGGCGATGAAAGCGTGGTGACGCTGATTCTTACCGTGTTCTCGGTGGGCATCGCGCTGGGCTCGATGCTCTGCGAGCGCATGAGCGGGCACAAGGTGGAAATCGGCCTGGTACCGTTCGGCTCGATCGGCCTGACCCTGTTCGGCATTCTGCTCTGGTGGTTCTCCGGCGGCTTCCCCGAAGCAGCAGTGGCGCATGACTGGCTGGCGGTGCTGAGCATTGGCCAGGCCTGGTGGATTCTCGGCTCGATTCTCGGCATCGGTCTGTTCGGCGGCTTTTATATCGTGCCGCTGTACGCGCTGATCCAGTCGCGCACGGTGGAGCATGAGCGGGCGCGGGTGATTGCGGCCAACAACATCCTCAATGCGTTGTTTATGGTGATTTCGGCGATTGTCTCGATCCTCTTTCTCAGCGTCGCCGAACTGTCGATTCCGCAGCTGTTCCTGACCATTTCGCTGATGAACATCGCGGTTAACAGCTACATCTTCAAGATCGTTCCCGAATTCAGCATGCGCTTTATGATCTGGCTGCTCAGCCACTCGATGTACCGGGTTGAGCACCAGGGGCTGGAGGCGATCCCGGATGAAGGCGCGGCGGTGCTGGTGTGCAACCACGTGTCGTTTGTCGATGCACTGCTGATTGGCGGTGCGGTGCGCCGGCCGGTGCGTTTTGTCATGTACTACAAGATCTACAACCTGCCGGTGCTCAACTTTATCTTCCGCACCGCCGGCACCGTGCCGATTGCCGGGCGCAACGAAGACCTGCTGATCTACGACGCCGCGTTCAAGAAAATCGCCGAATATCTGCGCAATGGCGAAGTGGTGTGCATCTTCCCTGAGGGCAAGCTGACCACCGATGGCGAGCTGAATGAATTCAAGAATGGCATCGAGCGCATCGTCGAAGCCAACCCGGTGCCGGTGATTCCAATGGCGCTGCAGGGCTTGTGGGGCAGCTTTTTCAGCCGTGATCCGCACAAGGGCTTGTTCAAGCGCCTGTGGTCGCGCATCACCCTGGTGGCCGGTACGCCGGTAGCACCTGAGCTGGTCAAACGCGAGTTGCTGCAGGCCCAGGTAGCTGAGTTGCGGGGTGAGCGGCGTTAAACCGTTGATGTAAAAAAGCCCGCCAATTGGCGGGCTTTTTTGTGCAGCTTGAGTGGCTAGTGGCTGAGTTTTAGCCCGATCAGGCCGCAGACGATCAGTGCCACGCTGGCTATACGCAGCAGCGTCACAGCCTCGCCAAACAGCATGATGCCGGCAATCACCGTACCCACGGCGCCAACACCGGTCCAGATTGCATAGGCGGTGCCCAGGGGCAATTCCTTCATGGCCAGGCCAAGCAGTGCCAGGCTGACGATAATCGCCGCAACAGTCAGGAGAGTGGGGAGAGGGCGGGTAAAGCCGTCGGTATATTTCAGGCCAACAGCCCAGCCTACTTCGAACAGGCCAGCCAGCAGCAGAATGAACCAGGACATACAAACCTCCAAAACAAATAGAGGGGCCGTCCCGTGGTGATCACTCGCAGAGTGGCGAGGTCGTCCTCACGCTGTGCAGTATTTTGCACATTGGCAGGGGTAGGGCAAGCCGCAGAGGACCAGTGGTCTGTTTCTCTGGTTCCTCTACGGCTGGCAGCGGCTTAGATCCCCTGCGGAATCTCTTCGCCGCCCAGGGCTTCGAACAGCGCCGGGAGGAAGTCCACCAGGGTCAGCATCATTAGGGTGAAGCTGGCATCCTGCTGGCCGAGGTCGTCGTCACCGCCATCCTGCTCGGCCTGATCCTGCAGCAGGTCTTCAAAGCGCAGGCGCTTGACCACCAGTTTGTCGTCGAGCATGAAGGACAGCTTGTCCTGCCAGGCCAGGGACAGTTGAGTGACCTGCTTGCCCGAGTTCATGTGCAGCTGAATTTCGTCGCTGGTCAGGTCCTGGCGCTTGCAGCGCACCACGCCGCCATCTTCATGGGTGTCACGCAGCTCGCACTCGTCCAGCACGTGGAAATCTGGCGCCGCTTGCTGAGCCTTGACCCAGTCGGTGAGGGTGGCGCTTGGCGCGATCTTCACCGTCAGTGGGCGTACCGGCAGCGAGCCGATGGCTTCGCGCAGGGTCGACAGCAGATCTTCGGCGCGCTTGGCGCTGGCCGAGTCGACCAGAATCAGCCCCTGTTTCGGCGCGATGGCGGCGAAGGTGGCGGATTTGCGGATAAAGGCGCGTGGCAGGAAGGTCTGCACGATGTCGTCCTTGAGCTGGTCGCGCTCCTTCTTGTAGACCTTGCGCATCTGCTCGGCTTCGATCTCGTCGACCTTGTCCTTCAGTGCGTCGCGCACCACGCTGCCCGGCAGGATGCGTTCTTCCTTGCGTGCGGCGATCAGCAGGAAATCACCGCTGACGTGTACCAGTGGTGCATCGCCGCCTTTACCGAAGGGCGCGATAAAACCGTAGGTGCTGAGTTCCTGACTGGCGCACGAGCGGGCCGGTTTGGCTGAGAGGGCCGTTTCGAGTGCCTCGGCATCAAACGGGATGTCCTGGGTGAGGCGATAAACCAGCAGGTTACGGAACCACATAAGAGGGTGTATCTCCATTAACAGACCCGCCGGCAGCGGCAGGTATCACAAGTCGTCAGTACCCTATGTGGGTGCTGTTTCAGGTTGGCCGAAGCGGTATGACCCGTTGAGCAACCTGTGCGTTGCATTCGGGGCGCATTATTCCCCCGAGCGGTGCCTGAGGCCAAGTCTGCGCTAAGCCTTTGCTGCATCAATAAAAAATTTTAAAAACAGTGCTTGCCAAGGTGTCGATGGCTCTCTAGAATGCGCCCCACTTCGAGAGTGAAGGGTGATTAGCTCAGCTGGGAGAGCATCTGCCTTACAAGCAGAGGGTCGGCGGTTCGATCCCGTCATCACCCACCAACTCGCTTTTTGAAGTTACGCGCAGCGGTAGTTCAGTCGGTTAGAATACCGGCCTGTCACGCCGGGGGTCGCGGGTTCGAGTCCCGTCCGCTGCGCCATTTTTCTCCTCGCTTCATCCCCTCTGTGACATATCGCAACACCTCGCAAAATCCTTTCTGAATAATCAGCTAAACATCTGAACTTATACGCATTTTCTGTCTCCTAACACGGTAGCCAGTGATCGCAGCAGCCTGCTAAGCTCGCGCTTTCACACCATTAGCCCTAGGGCGCACCGGACAAGGAACAAGCATGAAACAGCATCGTTTAGCAGCGGCGGTCGCCCTGGTAGGTTTGGTTCTCGCAGGTTGCGATTCGCAAACCAGCGAAATCACCCTGGAAACCCCAGCACAGAAAGCGTCCTACGGTATCGGCCTGAACATGGGTAAAAGCCTGGCTCAGGAAGGCATGGATGACCTGGATTCCAACGCCGTTGCTCAAGGCATCGAAGACGCCATTGGCAAGAAAGAACAGCGCCTGAAAGACGAAGAGCTGATCGAAGCCTTTGCCTTCCTGCAAAAACGTGCCGAAGAGCGCATGGTTACTCTGAACGAAGAGTCGGCCAAAGCGGGCAAGAAGTTCCTGGAAGACAACGCCAAGCGTGAAGGCGTGACCACCACCGCTTCCGGCCTGCAGTACGAAGTTGTGAAGAAGGCCGACGGCGCTCAGCCGAAAGCCACTGACGTGGTGACTGTTCACTACGAAGGCAAACTGACCGATGGCAGCGTGTTCGACAGCTCGGTTGAGCGTGGCAGCCCGATTGATCTGCCGGTTAACGGCGTGATCCCAGGTTGGGTTGAAGGTCTGCAGCTGATGCACGTTGGCGAGAAGTACAAACTCTACATCCCAAGCGAGCTGGCGTACGGCGAGCAAAGCCCGACTCCGGCGATTCCAGCCAACTCGGTGCTGGTGTTTGATCTGGAGCTGATTGCGATCAAAGACGCAGCCACTCAAGAGTAATTACTAGCGTTTCCTGCAGCGCCCCGTCTCGACGGGGCGTTGTCGTTTCTGCTGGTCGCAATCTGCACTTTTCGCTTGACTGAAGGGTCTTAAAGGACGTGGGTAGGCGGTGTGGTGTTACGGTTATGCACATTTCCCAGATTGGCCGTGACGGGTTATGGTAACTCTCTTGAAGAAACCCTTTGCCATTTTTAACTTATTGATTTATATGATTTTTTACTGTGTGGGCAAAAAATGTCCGATCTGTGGCGAGGCCGCATGGGCTGGGCGTTTGCCAGGGTTATCGAGAAACTGTTCACAAGGTTATCCACAGCTTTAGTGGATAACCATTGCCAGCCCAGCGGGCACGCGGGGTTGCCGGGAGAGGGCGATGAAAACACCGAAAAATTTCGCGCGTTACCAGTTTTTAGCAAAGCGTTTCCTCAAGGCCGGACGGTTACCGACGTTGCTGTTATCGGTCGCTCGAAAGCGTGAAAAACTCGGCAATGGCTTTGCTGGATTGGCCGATCAGCTGAAGCAACTGCAGGCGCTTTGCTTGGCCTGGTGGCGCGGTGAATATCGGGCAATCGATTCTCGGGCGTTACTGGCGGTGGTGGCGGCGTTGCTGTACTTCGTCACGCCGCTGGATGCCATCCCGGACTGGTTGCTGGGATTCGGCCTGGTCGATGACCTGGCTGTGTTGGCTTGGGTGTTACGCACCTGGCAGGAAGAGCTGGCGGCGTTTCAGCAGTGGCGAGCGGATCAGGCTCCAGAAGTGCTGCTGGCAGTCGAGCATTTGCCCGATGTGGATGAGTCGCTTGCACCGCTGCAGGGGCGCGTGGAGTAGCGCGGCGCAGTCTCAGATGTCGTTGAACATCTGCTCGATCAGGCCCTGGTCGCGTAATTGCTGCAGCGTCTTGTCCAGTAGCTCGGCGCTCACCGGCAATTGCGGGCTGAAGGTGCAGTGCATGTCGTAGCGATCGATTACCCAGGGATTGATCTGCAGCGGCGCATCCGCACGCTTGGCCAGTTGGAAGTTCAGTGGCCGACGCATGTCGATGATCGCGTCTAGGCGCTGTTTGCGTAGCAGGTTGAGTCCGGCGCTGTGGTCGCGCAGATCCTGACGGATGATCTGCTGCTTGGCGAAGGCCTCCATCAGTTCGCTTTTGTAGACATAGCCCAGTTGGGTGCCAAGGGTTTTGCCGTGAAGTTCGTGCAGGCTGTTGATCGGGGCATGCTGGCGGTGCAGTAGCAGCACGTCCTCTTCGCTGTAGAGCGGGACGGACCAGTGGTAGCGCTCGGGTTTGTCTATCCATTGCGGGTTGCTGTTGCAGATCACATGGATGCGGCCGCGCTGCATAAATTCATCGATGCGCTTGTTCGGGGTTTCGACAAACGCAGCCTGATAACCCAGTTGCTGGCTGGCCAGCTGGCCCAGCTTGTAGATAACGCCGCCGCGCAATTGCTGCTCGTGCACATCGACATAGGGCATGCCGTCAGCCGTGGCGAAGCCCCAGCGCAACTCATCTGCGCAGGCCCAGACGCTGCAGCCAATTAACAGCATTGTTATCAGTGTGCGCAAAGCCTGCCCTCAACTGCCGCTTGATAACCTTGAGGCAGTATAGATCACGCTCTTTATCATGCCGGGCTGTTAAGATGGCCGCCTGTTCTGGAGTTGCTGAGAGTGATGCAAATACTCTGCATGGAGATTTACAGATGAATGTGCAAGTGATCGAGCGCGATGGTCAGCCGGAGTATGCGGTGCTGCCCTGGGCGCAGTATCAGGCATTGCTGCAGGCCGCCGGGCGCGCGCCTGAAGTTGTCGCCGTGGCGGTTGAGGCCGGCAAGCCAGCCTTGAGCCAATTGGCGGCACTGCGCGAGGCCAAAGGCATGAGTGCCGAGCAGCTGGCGCGCAATGTCGGCATCAGTCCGCATTATCTGGGCATGATCGAGAGCGGCGAACGCCAGCCGGACGCCGCTATCCAGCGCGCACTGGCCTGGCATCTTGGGGTTGATGGTTGGGAGGCGCAGCCTTGAGCGTAAGCATCAGTCGGCAACATTGGCAGGCGTTGCTCGATGAACTTGAGAATGCCCAGCGTCAGCGTCACCTCCTTACCTATCGCGCGTTGATCGAACGGCTGGCCTTGCCTAGCCCTGCTATGCAGACCCTGGCCGCCGCGCTGGAGCACCTGGCGGCACTGGATGCACGTGCCGAGCGCCCACTGCGCAGTGCGCTGGTAATCAGCCAGGGTGCCAGCCGTTTACCGCGTACCGGCTTTTTTGAATGCGTAAGCCGATTGGGGCGCTTTAGCGGTGCGTCCGATGGTATCGCCGCCGCTTCCTGGCATGCCGCTGAAGTGGCCCGCGTGTTCGAGTTCAGCTACCCGGAAGACGCCTGATGTTCGGCGCGCTGCGTGCGCGTATCGGCTACCTGCTGGCGCGCCGCCTGTTCCACTGGGCGTGGCTGGTCAAGCAACCGCGAGCCTGGCGCTGGCTGGAAGGGCAGTTCGGCCGCATGGCCAATCTGGGGGACACCCAGGCGCAAAGCTTCTACGGCCATATTCTGCTGTTTCGCGGCCAGGGCCTGGGCGCACGCAGCGAAGGTCGACGTTTACTCGGTTTGGCGGCCAAGGCCGGCGATGCCAAGGCCGCTTACCAACTCGGTGTTCTGAGTCTTTCCGGCGATACCCAGCATGCGGCAGATGCGCAGCAGGCCATCGATTGGTGGACGCTGGCCGCACAGGCAGGCCACCCGGCTGCGGCTTATCGCTTGGCTGAGTTGTACCGCAGCGGCGCTGCGGGCGTTGCCGCTGATGCGGAGCAGGCCGAGCATTTCTCTGCGTTATCCAATCGCCTGAGCGGCCTCTGATTCAGGCCGCCGTATCAGCCTGGGTGTCGATGATATGCAGGCTGTAACCCGGCACCGCCTTGGCATGGCGTTTGGCTTCTGAGGCCAGGGCTGCCAGTTGGCTGGCATCCAGTTGTGCGCACTGCTCGGGATGTACATGCACCACTCCTAGTGAGAGTGAGAGCAGCGCGTATTCCTGGCGTTTGCCGTTGCGGTCATGGGCGACAAAGCAGCCCGCGTGCAGGTCTTCTTCGCGGTAGAAACGTCGACACTGACTCTGGAAATCTTCCAGCAGGCGGTTGAGCCGCGCGCGCCAGTCCTGCGAGCCGAGCACCAGCAGAAAGTCATCGCCGCCAATATGGCCAACAAAATCCCGCGTTGGGTCGACCCGGTCGTTCAGGCACTGCGCCAGGCTGAGCAGCACTTCATCGCCTTTGGCGTAGCCGTAGATGTCGTTGAACGGCTTGAAGTTGTCGATATCCACGTAACACACCACGGCTTCGCGGCTCTGCTGCAACAGGCGGGTCAGGCATTGCTGGATCGGTACATTGCCAGGCAGCAGGGTCAGCGGGTTGGCGTAGCGGGCCTGCTGGATCTTCAGCTCGGTGATCAGCTTGAGCACATCGATTACCCGGCCCAGCCCGACATAGCAGCCGTCTTCAATGATGATGAAATCTTCTTCGATACGCTGGCGGGCGCGACTGGTGAGCAGGCGGCTGACCTGCTGCAGCGACTGGCTGGATTCCACCGCCAGGTAGTCATCACTCATCAGGCGGCTGATAGGTTTGCGGGAGAACAGCTCGTTGGCAAACGGCTTGAGCAGGGCTTCAGCCAGCGAGTGGCGATGGACGATGCCAGCGGGTTGCTGCGTCTCATTGAGTACCGCCAGCGAGTTCAGGTTGGCCTGGGCGCGGAACATTTCCAGCACTTCGCTGGTGGGGGTGCTCAGGGGTACTGCACGTTGCGGGTTTAGCAGGCCGCGCAGGTCGCTGACATCCTCGATCAACGGGCTGCTGGAGGTGGTGCTGGGCA
>JBIHZW010000198.1:0-6812 GCA_044240245.1 Pseudomonas sp.
GTGTAAAACGGTCCGTTGAAAATGGAGCGGGAAACGAGACTCGAACTCGCGACCCCGACCTTGGCAAGGTCGTGCTCTACCAACTGAGCTATTCCCGCTTGTCGTGCTGACGGCCGCCATTCTATAGCTTCAGAACGGCCCGTCAACCCCTTGATTCAAAAAAGCTTATTTCTTTTCCGAGGTGATTCGCAGGTGTGGCCATGCGGCCAGCAGGTACTGCGCCATCGACCACAGGGTGAGTACCGCGGCAATGATCAACAACGCGTAACCGAGCACAACCCAAGCGGTAAAGGTCGGCGGATTCGCCAACAAAATCACCAGGGCAACCATCTGTGCGGCGGTTTTCCACTTGGCCAATTTTGATACGGCAACATGCGCGCGGGCACCTATCTCTGCCATCCATTCACGTAGCGCCGAAACCACGATTTCGCGACCGATGATGATGGCCGCAGGCAGCGTCAGCCAGAGATTTGCGTGTTCAGCCACCAGCAATACCAGGGCAACCGCCACCATCAGTTTGTCGGCAACTGGATCGAGGAAAGCGCCAAAAGGCGTGCTCTGCTCCCAGCGGCGCGCCAGGTAACCATCCAGCCAATCGGTTGCAGCAGCGACTGAAAACACCGCGCTGGCGGCCCAATAACTCCAACTGAAGGGAAGGTAGAACAGCAGAATAAACACCGGGATCAGCAATACACGGAGCACGGTAAGCAGGTTGGGGATATTCATCGACACAACTTGGCGGTAAAGAGAGTCGGCATTCTACTCACTGTGCAGGGCCGCATAAATCAACTCGGCGAGTTTTTTACTAATTCCAGGTGCTTTGGCGATTTCTTCGATGCTCGCGCGGGACAATTCCTGTAGCCCTCCGAAGTGGTTGAGCAGCTCGCGCCGACGCTTGGGACCGACGCCTGCAACCTCTTCAAGCGTGGAGGTGCGCCGGGTTTTGCCACGGCGAGCGCGGTGCCCGGTGATGGCAAAACGGTGCGATTCATCGCGGATCTGCTGAATCAGATGCAGTGCCGGTGAATTACCCGGAAGGGTGAACTCATGGGCTGCGTCATTCAGGTACAGGGTTTCCAGGCCGGGCTTACGGGTCGTGCCCTTGGCCACGCCTAGCAGAATCAGATCAGGCACTGAAAGCTCTTCAAGTACTTCGCGGGCCATGGCCAGTTGGCCCTTACCACCGTCCACCAAGAGGATGTCCGGTAGCTTGCCTTCGCCATCTTTGATCTTGCTAAAGCGCCGGGTCAGCGCCTGGTGCATGGCGGCGTAGTCATCGCCAGGCGTCACGCCTTCGATGTTGTAGCGGCGATAATCGGATTTCAGCGGGCCTTCCGGGCCAAATACCACGCAGGAAGCGACGGTTGCTTCGCCGCTGGAGTGACTGATGTCGAAGCATTCCAGGCGTTGCGGTACTTCATCCATATCCAGCGCCTGAGCCAGGGCATCAAAGCGCGCAGCAACGTGCTGCCGATTAGCCAGGCGTGCTGCCAGGGCCTGCTCGGCATTGGTCACGGCCAATTGCTGCCAACGCGCGCGGGTGCCACGTACGCGGTAGCTGATACTCAGCTCGCGGCCGCGCAGCTCATCAATGGCCGCGATCAGCGTGGGGAAGTCTTCGTGCTGCGCATTGACGATCAGCTCGCTCGGCAGGTCGCGCTCCTGACTACTCAAGTAGTACTGCGCGAGGAAGGCTAGCAGTACGCCACTGCCCTCCTCCTCAATGGCCACCTGCGGGAAGAAGTTCTTACTGCCGAGCACCCGGCCGCCGCGCACGCTGATCAAATGCACACATGCACCACCGGGGTTGACCATGGCCGCGACCACGTCCACATCACCGGTTCCGCCTTCCATGCTCTGCTGATCCTGCACCCGACGCAGCAACGATATCTGATCACGCAACCCGGCAGCACGCTCGAAATCGAGGGCCATGGCCGCTGCCTGCATGCCGCTGGACAGCTCATCGGTCAGGGCATTGCTGCGGCCTTCGAGAAACATCACCGAGTGGCGTACGTCGTCGGCATATTCGGCGGGTTCTACCAGACCAACACAAGGGCCTTTGCAGCGCTTGATCTGGTACTGCAGGCAGGGCCGAGTGCGGTTCTTGTAGAAACTGTCCTCGCACTGGCGCACCAGAAAAGTCTTTTGCAGCAGATTGAGGCTTTCGCGGATGGCCCCGGCGCTGGGATAGGGGCCGAAATAACGGCCCTTCTGCTTTTTCGCTCCACGGTGGATGCTCAGACGCGGGAAGTCACCATCGGAAAGAAACACATAAGGATAGGACTTATCGTCGCGCAGCAGGATGTTGTACGGCGGCCGCCATTCCTTGATCAGCGTCTGCTCAAGCAACAGCGCTTCGGTCTCGTTGGCAGTGATGGTGGTTTCGACCTGCGCGATTCGGCCAACCAGGGCGGCGGTCTTCGGCGCTAAACCGCTTTGGCGGAAATAGCTGGACAGGCGCTTTTTCAGGTTTTTAGCTTTGCCCACATAGAGCAGTTTGGCGTCCACATCGAACATGCGGTACACGCCAGGGCGACCGCTGCAGGTGGAGAGAAACGCGCTGGAGTCGAAGGCTGCGCGGGTTTCGTCAGCTGCCGGCATCAATCATGCCGTGGCGCACGGCCAGCAGGGCCAGCTCGACGTCGCTGGTGATCGACAGCTTTTCGAAGATGCGGTAGCGGTAGGTGTTCACGGTTTTCGGCGACAGGCAGAGCTTGTCGGAGATGGCCTGAACCTTCTGGCAACCGGCGATCATCAGCGCGATCTGGATTTCACGCTCGGACAACAGGTCGAACGGCGAATTGCTGCTTTGCGGCTGGAACGACTTGAGCGCCAGCTGCTGGGCGATCTGCGGGCTTATATAGCGCTGGCCGCTGAACACCATACGAATCGCCTGAACCATTTCTTCCAGCGCGGCGCCCTTGGTCAGGTAGCCTGCGGCACCGGCCTGCAGCAAGCGCGTGGGGAACGGATCTTCCTCGCAGACGGTGACCGCAACGACTTTAAGGTCGGGATGGCTGCGAATCAGTTTGCGCGTGGCTTCGAGGCCGCCGATACCCGGCATCTTGATGTCCATCAGGACAACATCGGGCTTCAGCTCGCGGGCTTTCTTCAGGGACTCTTCGCCGGATTCAGCTTGACCAACTACATGCAAACCGTCGATATCAGCCAGCATACGGGTGATGCCGGTACGTACCAGGTCGTGGTCATCAACAACTAGCACCCTGATCAAGCGACACCCCGGTTTGCATCAGTCGCCAAGAGCGGCTGGTTGGGTTGGAAGGCTGGAGATTTAATAAATTCCAGCTTGGCGCATAACCGTCAAAAAGCAAGCGCCAATAAGCTGTGCGCTAGGGTGACGGCTTGAAGAATTTGGCGGAAGCGGTGAGATTCGAACTCACGGAAGAGTTTCCCCTTCGACGGTTTTCAAGACCGTTGCATTCAACCGCTCTGCCACGCTTCCGGCGTTTGCGGGCGGCAATCTTACCCGAACGCAACACGCTGTCAAACTCTGCGTATTGGCTCTTTATCAGCCTCTGCTATGATCGGGCCTGACCTTGGTCACGGAACCATCAGCCATTTCAGGAGTGTCGCCATGAACGAACACAATTATGCACTTGACCATACGCAGGTTGAGCAGCAAGAAGTCAGCCGCGTCCTGCGCAACACTTATGGCCTGCTGGCCATCACCCTGGCCTTCAGCGGCCTGGTGGCGTACATCGCGCAGCGCGCCAATGTGCCTTATCCGAATATTTTCGTGGTGCTGATCGGCTTTTACGGCCTGTTCTTCCTCACCGCCAAACTGCGTAACTCAGCTTGGGGCCTGGTTTCGACCCTCGCTCTGACCGGCTTTATGGGCTACACCCTCGGCCCGATCCTCAATCGCTATATGGGCATGGCCAACGGTGCTGAAGTTGTCAGCTCTGCCTTCGCCATGACGGCCCTGGTGTTCTGCGGCCTGTCGGCTTACGTGCTGACCACCCGCAAGGACATGAGCTTCCTCAGTGGCTTCATCACTGCTGGTTTCTTTGTCCTGCTGGGCGCGATGGTTGCTGGCTTCTTCTTCGAGATCAGCGGCCTGCAGCTGGCAATCAGCGCAGGTTTTGTGCTGTTTTCTTCGGCCTGCATCCTGTTCCAGACCAGCGCGATCATCCATGGCGGCGAGCGCAACTACATCATGGCTACCATCAGCCTGTATGTATCGATCTACAACCTGTTCGTCAGCCTGCTGCAGATTTTCGGCATCATGGGCAGCGACGACTGATTTAAGTTGCTGTGAAAAGCCCGCTTCGGCGGGCTTTTTTATGCCTGGCATACGGCCAGGCACCATACGAGCCGTCGCTACGCAACGTTAACAATGACTCCCGGTCATTTTTTATGCCTGCTGCGCGCATCTTGGCGGCTCAGGCTTTATCATTCCGGCAAATTGGCTTGCCAGGTTTGCTATGAAGTTCGCCATCGCCCTCTTCTCACCTCCTCATGCGCCCTCCTCGCGCCGCGCGCTGCGTTTTGCTCAGGCGGCTTTGGCGGGCGGGCATGAGATTGTGCGGCTGTTCTTCTATCAGGACGGCGTACACAGCGCCTCGAGCAATGTGGTCTGCGCGCAGGATGAAATGGATCTGCCGCGCGAATGGCGTGAGTTTGTGCTAACGCAGCAGTTGGATGGCGTGGTGTGTATCGCCGCAGCCCTGCGCCGTGGCGTGTTAAATGACGATGAATCGCAGCGCTACTCGCGCACTGCCAGCAATCTAGATGCTCCTTGGGAGCTTTCCGGACTTGGCCAGTTGCACGAAGCGGCGCAGCTGGCGGATCGCCTAGTGTGCTTTGGAGGGCCTTGAGATGAGCAAGTCGCTGTTGATCATCAGCCGCCAGGCGCCCTGGTCCGGCCCCGGTGCGCGGGAAGCGCTGGATATCGCATTGGCCGGCGGCGCCTTCGATTTGCCAATTGGGATGTTGTTTCTCGATGATGGTGTATTTCAGCTGAGTGGCGCGCAACAACCGGCCAATCTGCAGCAGAAAGACCTCAGCGCCAATCTACAGGCCTTGCCGATGTTCGGTGTCGAGGCGCTGTATGCCTCGCAGCGCAGTCTGGCCGAACGCGGCCTGCAGGATCAGCCCAGCAGTCTCGCTGTCGAGCGCCTCGATGATTCCTCAATAAGCGCCTTGATTGACCGTTACGACCAGGTGATTACGCTCTGATGGCTACCTTGCACGTACTCTCGCATTCGCCCTTTACCGATAGCCGCCTGGGCAGTTGCCTGCGCATTCTCGGCAGCCAGGATGCTCTGCTGCTCTGTGGTGATGCCGTATATGCCTTACAGACCGGCAGCGCGCAGCGTCAGGCGCTGGAACTGATGCCAGAAAGCATTGCGCTGTATGCCCTGGATGAAGACGTGCAGGCTCGCGGCCTGGTGTTCCCTACTCGCCTCACACTGGTCGATTACCCCGGTTTCGTTGCGCTGAGCTGCCAATACGACAAGGTAAACACCTGGCTATGACCACACTGAATGTTGAGGGCCGTAGCCTGGCGCTGGACAAGGACGGCTATCTACTCGACCTGGCCGATTGGTCAGAAACTACCGCGCACGCCCTGGCGCAACGTGAAGGCATCAGCCTGAGTGCCGATCACTGGGAAATCCTCTGGCTGGTGCGCAGCTTTTATGACGAGTTTCAGTTGTCACCGGCCAATCGCCCGCTGATCAAGTTTATTGCCGTGAAAATCGGCCCCGAGAAAGGCAATAGCCTGAACCTCAATCGCCTGTTCAATGGCGCTCCCGCCAAACTCGCCGCCAAGCTGGCGGGCCTGCCCAAGCCGACCAATTGCCTATGAACCTTGTAACCCCAGCCGAACACCCTTTTGCCCAGTTCGTCCGCGCTCTGGGCAAAGGCAAGCGCGGCGCACGTAACCTCACTCGCGAGGAAGCCCGCGAAGCCATGGGCATGCTGCTCGATGGAAAGGTCGAAGACACCCAGCTGGGCGCCTTTCTGATGCTATTGCGGCACAAAGAAGAAAGCGCCGAGGAAATGGCCGGTTTTGCTGAAGCGGTGCGCACGCGCCTGCAGACGCCAGCGATTCAGGTGGATCTGGACTGGCCTAGCTACGCCGGGAAGAAGCGCCACCTGCCCTGGTTCCTGCTGGCAGCCAAAGCGCTAGCGGGTAGCGGTATTCGCATCCTGCTGCATGGCGGCGGCCCGCACACAGCCGGGCGCATGTACAGCGAACAGTTACTCGATACCCTGCACATTCCACTGTGTCGCAGCTGGGATAGCGTTGAGCAGGCATTGGCGCACCAGCAGCTGGCGTTTATCCCGCTGGGCGACTGGATGCCGCAACTGCAGCGGATGATCGACCTGCGCAATATCCTCGGCTTGCGCTCACCGATTCATTCGCTGGCGCGCATTCTCAATCCGCTGGACGCGCGTTGCGGCCTACAGAGCATCTTTCATCCGGGTTATCAGGCGGTGCACCGTGAAGCCAGCCAGTTGCTCGGCGATAGCGCAGTGGTGATCAAGGGTGAAGGCGGCGAAATCGAGATCAATCCGGACGCCACCAGCCACCTGTATGGCACGGCCAATGGCGACAACTGGGATGAGGAGTGGCCGGCGTTGTCGGCGCTGCGTCACGTCAAACCCGAATCATTGGAACCGGCACATCTGGCAGCCTTCTGGCGCGGTGAAGTGGTCGATGATTACGGCCAGCTTGCCGTGATCAGCACCATGGCTTTAGCCTTGCGCGCCCTTGGCGAGACGCGCGAACAAGCCATGGAGCGCGCCGCCCAACTGTGGGCTGAGCGCAATCAGACGCTGGCCTG
>JBIHZW010000022.1:0-21376 GCA_044240245.1 Pseudomonas sp.
GCTCATCCTGACGGGCCTGATGGCTGTCCCCGGCACCGTGGTAGCCCTCGCGCCTAACTTCACCCTCTACATGCTGGGGCGAGCGTTGCTGGGCGTGGTCATCGGCGGCTTCTGGTCGATGTCAGCGGCCACGGCGATGCGCCTGGTGCCCGATGATCAGGTGCCTAAGGCGTTGGCCATCTTCAACGGCGGTAATGCCTTGGCCACTGTGATCGCGGCGCCGCTGGGCAGCTATCTCGGCTCGGTAGTCGGCTGGCGTGGTGCGTTCCTCTGTCTAGTCCCGGTGACTGTTGTAGCACTGGTTTGGCAGTGCCTCAGCTTGCCCAGCATGAAGGCCCAGGTGCGGAAGCGTCCTGCGGGCAATGTTTTCAGGCTGCTCGGGACTCGTTCGGTGGCCTTCGGCATGACGGCTTGCGGCGCCTTCTTCATGGGGCAGTTTGCTCTGTTCACTTACCTCAGACCGTTCTTGGAAACGGTGACGCAGGTCGATACCGCCACCTTGTCACTGCTCTTACTGGTGATCGGCAGCACCGGCCTGGGTGGGACGCTATTCATCGGCCCCCTGCTGAAGAAGAATCTGTACCGCACGCTTGTCGCTATTCCGCTGCTGATGGCGGTGATTGCCATCACGTTGATCCCTGCCGGCGGTGCAGTCGCTTCGGTTGCGATCCTGCTGGGCCTGTGGGGGATGATGGCCACGGCAGCTCCTGTCGGCTGGTGGAGCTGGGTCGCACAGGCGATGCCCAATGATGCCGAGGCTGGCGGCGGACTGATGGTGGCCGTGGTGCAGTTTGCCATCGCCTCGGGCTCGATGCTGGGCGGCTGGCTGTTCGACCACAGCGGCTACCAGAGCAGCTTTACTGCCAGTGCAGCCCTTCTATTGTTTGGAATGGTCATGACCCTTCTGGCCATGCGTGCGCAATCAGACCGGAGGTAGGAGTCAGCATGATCAGCCAGCATTTCTGCCTAGCGGGTATTCAGTTCTGCCTGCTACTCATGCTCAGTGGTTGCGCATTCGCGACGCCAGAGCCGAAGGAGGAACGTATGTGGATGACCGTTGGCGACCAGCGCTTCGCCATCACTCTGGACGATAGCGAGCCCGCGCGGGCGCTCGCCCAGCTATTGCCCCTGACCCTCGACATGACCGAACTCAACGCCAACGAAAAGTACGCAACCCTGCCGCAGCGTCTGCCAGACCGCGCAGTTAGGCCTGGCACCATCCGCAATGGAGATCTGATGCTGTACGGCACGGATACGCTGGTGATCTTTTACCGAACGTTCGAATCGACCTACGCCTACACTCGGCTGGGTCTTGTAGATAGCCCAAGTGATCTTGCCGAGACCCTAGGTCCGGGCGATGTGTCGATTCACTTCTCTGCGGACTAGGTGGAGCATTGTCTTGCTTGGTAAATGTCTGCTTTTGGCCGACTCCAGCCATTCACCCCCACCAGGCACGGACTAACGCTATTGCAAACCCAGGTACGCGTCAGTGTCGCGTGCCCTTATCGCCTCAGTGCCACGGCAACCGCCTTGGCCGCTTCCTCTATCGCCCGCTCATCGTAGGGTGCAAAACCCAGCACCAGCCCCGGTGCGCGCGACGCCACGCAATAGCGTGCCAGCGGTAGTACATCGATACCCGCCGTCTGCAGCCGAGTGAAGGCGTCCTGTTCACTTTCCAGCTGCAGAGTGCAGGTGATATCCAGCCCTGCGCGGATCTCCGGTACGTCGATCAGCCCCTGCCAGTGACGTTGGGCTGACTCGGCGAAGGCCTCGGCGCGTGAGGCGTAGATTTTGCGCATGCGCCGCACGTGGCGGTCGAAATGTCCTTCATGGATAAAGTCAGCCAACACCGCCTGCGACAGGCTGTTGGCGTGGCGCGACATCAGCGCGGCGGCACGGGTAAAGCTTTCCAGCAAATGTTCTGGCAACACCAGATAGGCCAGGCGTATGGAGGGAAACAGCAGCTTGCTAAAGGTGCCGGCGAGAATCACCGACTGCTCCGCCGCCGGCATCGAGCGTAGCGCCGGAATCGGCTTGGCGATAAAACGGTATTCGCTGTCGTAGTCGTCCTCGAAGATGTAGCTGCCCTGCTGCTCCGCCCACTGCAACAGCGCCAGCCGCCGCGCCGGTGAAAGCTCGCCACCCAACGGGGCCTGACGCGACGGCGTAACGTAAGCCAGCCGGGCATTAGGGGCAAGGCGCATGCCCTCTGCCACCTGAATGCCGAAGGCGTCCACCGGCACATCCACCCGCTGCACACCGGACACATCCATGAGCTGGCGCGCCCCCGGATAGCCGGGGTCTTCCATCCACACCTGTGAGTCGCCCGGCACTAACAGCCGCAGGCACAGGTCGAGCCCTTGCTGCACGCTGTTGAGCACCAGAATGCGCTCGGCGGGTACTTGCACACCGCGAGCGATGGCCAGGTAACCAGCGATGGCTTCACGCAGCGCCGGCAGCCCAGCGGGGTCCGAATCCAGCAGTATGGACAGGCGCGACGCACGCAGCTGCTGGATATGCAGCTTGCGCCACAGATCGACCGGAAACACCTGAGTGTCGCCCCGGTGCGGAAAGAACGGCCGCAACCCCGGCATCACCGGGCGCAGCGCAAACACCGGGTTAATCGCCTCCAGCCGCTCGATCCACGGCGTTGCCGGTGACGTGCGCGGTGCATCCACCTGAGCCATGACCTTGCGTCGCACATAGCCGGCGTTGAGCGTGGCATCCGGCAACACCTGGCAAACCCGCGTGCCGCTGCCGGTCTGCGCCTCCAGATAACCTTCGGAAAGCAACTGCTGATAGGCCGCCTGGGCGGTGCCCCGCGCCAACTGATAATGCTCGGCCAAGGCGCGTGTGCTGGGCAATTTGCTGCCAGCCGGCAGACGCCCCGCAAGAATGGCGCTGCGCAGCGCCTCGTACAGCCAACGCTGCAGGCTGACACCCCGCTCAGGTGTACCCAGTGGCAGGAAGACCACCTGCGGTGGCGATTTCTCGGGGGGCATGGCCGCTCCAAAGTGGCTCAATGAGTTCAAGCAAGAATGGATCAATACCTTGATCCAAGCCAGATGCAGAATCACTCCCGTCGTCAGCCAACAGCCTTTCTCTTCACTACGGGAACCTACCAATATGAAACAGCAAATCCTGATAATCGGTGCCGGCTTTGCCGGCATGTGGAGTGCACTCAGCGCCGTGCGCCTGCTCGATCAACAGCAACGCCTGGACGTCAGCGTCACCCTGCTCGCGCCCCAGGCGGAACTGCGCGTGCGTCCACGCTTTTATGAACCCGACCTGGCCAGCACCGTCGCACCGCTCGGCCCGCTGTTCGAGGCCGTGGATGTGCGCTTCGTCGAGGGCAGTGCCACGCAGATTGATGCCGCCAGCAAGCGCGTCAGCTACCGCGACGCCTCAGGTGTCGAGGCCGAGCTGAACTATGACCGCCTGATCCTCGCGTCCGGCAGCCAGGTGGCACGCCCGCCGCTAGAAGGTATCGAACGCTTTACCTTCGATGTCGACAGCCTGGAGTCGGCGCAGCGTCTCGAAGCCCATCTGCAAAGCCTGGCCCAGCAGCCAGAGAGCGCAGCACGCAACACCGTGGTGGTGGTCGGCGGCGGCTTTACCGGTATCGAAACCGCCACCGAAATGCCGGCACGCCTGCGCGCCATCCTCGGTGAGCAGACCGACATCCGCGTGATCGTGGTGGATATGGCCAAGCAGGTTGGCGCAGCCATGGGCCAGGAGATCGCCGGGATCGTCGCCGAAGCCAGCGACAGCCTGGGCGTCAGCTGGCGGCTCGGCAGCCCGGTGTCCAAGGTCGATGAGCACGGAGTGCAGCTGGGTAACGGCGAACGCATTGCCGCCAGCACGGTGATCTTTGCCGTGGGCGTGAAAGCCTCACCGCTGACCCAGCAGATCAATGCTGAGCGCGACTCACATGGCCGCCTGCACGTGGATCGCAACCTCAAGGTGCTCGGCCAGGACGCCATCTACGCCACTGGCGACACCGCCTACGCCGCCGTGGATGAGCAGGGCAATCACGCCCTGATGACCTGCCAGCACGCCATCGCCCTGGGCCGCTCGGCCGGCAACAACGCCGCCGCTGATCTGCTCGGTGTCGCGCCGATTGCCTATAGCCAGCACAAGTACGTCACGTGCCTGGATCTGGGTGCCTGGGGCGCGGTGTTTACCGAAGGCTGGGAACGCAAGGTGCTGCTGACCGGCCAGGAAGGCAAAGCGCTGAAAACCCAGATCAACACCCAGTGGATCTACCCGCCAGCGGCAGATCGCGACATCGCCCTGGCTGCGGCCGACCCGCTAATCCCGGTTGTGGCTTAAGCCCTTTACCCAGTATCTGCAACCCGCTCGGCGCGCTCATAGGTGCTCTCGGAGAAAATCGACGAAAGCCATCGTTCGCGCCGAGCGTCGCCGCTCTGGACTGAGCACCGCGCTTACAGACAGCGCAGTAGTCTGATACTCGTCGAGCACGGTGGAAACTTTGCCCTGCTCGACATCTGCGGCGAAAAGCCATTCGGGAGACAGGGAAATGCCCAGCCCGGAGAGGACCATTTCACGGATGGCCTCGCTGCTGTTGCTGGTAATGTTGCCTTTGATGGAAATATCGAGCTCTTCGACATCGCGCTTGAAGTGCCAGATGTCGTAATGCTCCAGCAAGGTGAAAGCGATGCAGTTGTGACCCGTAAGTGCGCCGGGCTCGCGTGGCATACCGTGACGATCCAGATAGGCGGGCGCGGCATAGACCCGCCGTGTGCTGGTGCCGAGAGGCACTGCCACCAAACCCTCGTTCTTTACCACGCCGATACGGATGGCCAGGTCGATATTTTCCTTGAGCAGGTCTTCGTTGTGATCACTCAGGCGCAGGTCAATCTGCACATTGGGATAGCGCTGTAGAAAAATCCCTAGCAGAGGCGCGATACACAGCCTCCCGTAACTGACAGGTGCGGCCACACGCAGAGGTCCAGCGATCTGCTCCTGGCCGCTGACGAAGCTGCGCGTGGCGGTCTCGAGGTTGGTGAGAATTTCCTGGCAGTGGCCGTAAAACCGTTGCCCTTGGTCGGTCAGGGACAAGTGGCGGGTGCTGCGAGCGAATAGTGGCCCGCCGAGATGTTGCTCCAGAGCGCGGATCTGCTTGCTCACTGCCGGCTGCCCCACGTTCAGCTCTCGAGCCACCGCAGAAAACGACCCGCGCTCCACGACGCGTACGAAGATGCGCATGCTGTCAAACAGATCCATCGCGAATTAGGCCTCTTTTCGGAATAAGTAATATGCAAATTTAGTTTCTTATCGGAATACTTAAAGCGCGGCAACCTGTAGGCGTCCACTTCATCGAGGCCCTACATCATGAATCACACAATGCTTGCTGCTATCGCTGAGTCCGCCCAGGCCCCACTGGTCTTAGGCCACATCGCTCGCCCCATTCCCGGCAAGGGCCAGGTACTGGTCAAGGTTCATGCCGCCGGGGTCAACCCTCTCGATAGCAAGATCGCCTCCGGCGCGGCGGCCCATGCTCGCCAGGAACTGCCCGCAGTGCTTGGCCTGGATCTGGCCGGCACGGTCATCGAATTGGGCGAGTCGGTTGAAGGTTTCGCACTTGGCGAAGAGGTCTTCGGTATGGCCGGCGGGATCGGTGGTACCCAGGGCGCCATGGCCGAATACATTGCTGTCGACGCCCGGCTGATCGCGGCCAAACCGCACACACTGAGCATGCGCGAGGCTGCCGCCTTGCCGCTGGTATTTATCACAGCGTGGGAAGGTCTGGTGGATCGCGCCAATGTCCGCGCAGGCCAACGCGTACTGATTCATGGCGGTGCTGGCGGGGTCGGTCAAGTGGCCGTGCAACTGGCCAAGGCGCGTGGTGCCGAGGTCTACGCCACCGGTTCGGCAGCGAGTCTGGACTTCATTCGCTCGCTGGGGGCTACGGCTATCGACTATCAGGCGGAGAGCGTGGATAGCTATGTGGAGCAGCATACGGCCGGGGAAGGTTTCGACATCGTCTACGACACGGTAGGCGGCACCACGCTGGATGCGGCGTTCAAGTCAGTGAAGCCCTATACCGGGCATGTACTGAGCTGCCTGGGTTGGGGGCAACACAGCCTCGCGCCGCTGTCGTTCAAGAGTGCAACCTACTCGGGCGTATTTACCCTAACGCCGTTGCTCACCGGCATAGGTCGCGAACACCACGGGGCTATTCTGCGCGAGGCGGCCGCGCTGGCGGATGCCGGACAACTGAGGATCCGCGTAAACCAGCAGCGCTATGAGCTGCATGAGGTCAACGAGGCGCTTCGCCAGGTCGCGGAAGGTCGCGGCAAGGGCAAGACGGTAATCGAGTTGCTGAGTACCCCCTCTCCCCTGTAGCCCCAGCCAGAAGCGTTATCGGCCACGTAACCCTGTACGTTTGCATTTCAACGGTTGTCCTCGCAGGCGAATGTCGAGGACAACCGCTTGGTTCTTTGCGCCGTTAGCATCTGGACTCTGCGGGTATGCCCGCAGGCTTCACACAAGGTTACGCTGCATCCATTCACGCGGACTTGCGCCGAGCTTACGACGAAACGTACGGGCAAGCGCTGAAGGGCTTTCGTAGCCGACCTCGTCGGCAATCAGTGCGATAGGCCGCCCCTCACGCAAACGCTTTTGCGCCAAGCTGATTCTCCAGTTCGCCAAATAATCCGCAGGTGTGGTGCCTACGGTCTTGCGAAAGTGCGCCGCAAAACTTGCGCGCGACATACTGGCAATATCAGCCAGATCAGCCACAGACCAGTTGCGCTGTGGCTCGCTGTGGATACAGGTGAGCGCGCGCGACAGGCGAGCGTTGGCCAACCCCGCCATCATCCCCGATGCAATGCTGCGGCTCGCGATGAGGTGGCGAAGCAACTGAATCACCATAAGTTCGAACAGACGATTGAGGACGACATCACGGCCGCATTCGTCGCCGAAGGCTTCTTCAAACAACCAGTCGAGGTTGCCCGTGAGCCCCGGCAACTCTCGAAGTGGTTTGACGATGTAGTCCGGCAAGGCAAGGGTCAACGGGTTATTGGCACCGCCATCGAACAGCAAGGTGGCACACACCAACTCCGCCTCATCGACCTCTGTTGCCACCAGTTGATGTTCTAGCGGGCGAGCGACTAGCACCAGGCTCGGCTCTACCAACTCGATGATCTGATTGCTCTTATCCCTGAAGGTCAGGCGTCCCGATCGCAATAAGTGCGCGTGCCCGTAGCTGCCTTGGCCGTAGATGTCGGTGGTTCCACAAAAACCGCCTCGATGGAACGTAGCGGCATGCAGGTTGAAGTGTTTAAGCAGCGTTGATAAACGGTCCATGGCAGGCTCGATTTAGACGATCTGTTGCATAACATCGACGATCTGAATCCGAAAATAAAGCCTCTACCCCTAGTATTGGCTCCAAGCTTGATCGACAAGCTCCTTGCTCAAACTACTGGAGAACCACCATGACTCGTATCGCCGCTCTCACTCTGGAACAAGCACCTGCTGGCTCGCGCGCTGCACTCGAAGGCATTCAGAAAGGCCTTGGATTTATTCCCAATGCCTTCAAAACATTGGCGCATGCACCTGCTGCATTAAATGGCTATCTGGGCCTCGCTCAAGCTCTGGGTAAAATCTCACTGAATGCTGCCGAGCGTGAAGTGGTTGCCCTGGCCACCTCGGAAATCAACGGCTGCGACTACTGCATCGCTGCCCACTCATTCTTCGGTGCGAAGTCTGGTTTGAGCGAAGAAGACATTCGCCAGGCCCGCTCAGGCACGCTCAGCGCAATTGCCGCGCTGGCACACCAGATCACCGAGAGCCGTGGTCAATTGAGTGATGCTCAGATAGCCGCTGCGCACGAGGCAGGCCTTACCGATAGCAAGATCATGGAAGTGGTCGCGCAGGTAACGCTGTTAACCCTGACCAACTACCTGAACAACATCGCCGCTACCGATATCGACTTCCCGCCATCGACACACTAGGAGGCAAGCGCTATGAGCCAAGTAACCGTCTACACCACACAGCATTGCCCTTATTGCCTGAGCGCAAAGAGCCTGTTGGCGCGCAAGGGGGTCACTGCAATCGAAATTGACGTTGAGACATCACCACAGCGACTCGCGGAAATGCTGCAGCGATCCCAGCGCAGAACCGTCCCGCAGATATTTATTGGGGACAGGCATGTCGGCGGCTTTGACGATCTGGCGAGTCTTGATCGCAAGGGCGAACTGGATGCGCTGCTACACGCTTGATGTTCTCTAATGCTCCGTATGGCAAATCCATCCGGAGCATTTTTTTATTGTTGCCCTGACTCAATCACCAACTGGATAAGCTCCGGCACGTTATCAGCCGTAGTGTTGGCTGAAGGGCTAAAAGGGGGCGATCGACATACTGCAATCGGTCAGAGAAAGTCACTCGTAAAGGCCAAGGGAATAAAGGTTCAAGCCAGCAGTTCAGTAATCCACTGCGTCTGTTGGGCGACCTTCTGCACCTTCTCCTCGGGCACCGCCTGCCGCGCCTGAGCGAAATCGGTCAGGGTCTGCTGCTTCAGACGTAACATGCGCTGCCACTTGGCGAGGAACGCCGGGCTGCGCGTCTGCATCTGCAGCGGGCCAAAGTACAGTTCCTCGGCGCTGTACAGCACCGGCCCAGAGCGTTCGGCAACGATGATCTCGTAGGCGAAGCGGTTTTCCCGCAGCAGTTCCTCGCAAAGGATGCGGTAGCCATTGTCCATCAGCCATTGGCGCAGCGGCTGCTCACCGCCATTGGGTTGCAGGATCAGACGTTCCTGCCCACTCAGGCGAGCCTTACCACTGTCGAGGATGTCGCGAATTCTCTCCCCGCCCATACCGCAGATGCTGATTGCAGTAATTGCGTCTTCCAGTTCAATCGCCGCCAAACCATCTGCCAGGCGCACGCTGATCCGCTGGCTCAGGTCACTCTCGTGCACGATGCGCTGCGCCGCGTGAAACGGGGTCAAGGCCACCTCGCCAGCCACCGCAGTCGCGATAACGCCACGGTTCATCAACGCCACCGGCAGATAGCCGTGATCCGAGCCAATATCGGCTAACCGCGCGCCAGCTGGCACATGCGCTGCGACACGTTCCAGGCGCATAGACAATGTTTGTTCGTTCAACTGCGGTCCCTGTTCACCATCGGCGTCCGGCGCCTCTGGCCGAATCGGAGCGCGATTCTGTCGAGCAACGCCGTGTATGGCAAATCCCTGCGACCAACGCTATGGCTCCACTCGAACTTACCGCTCGTGGATCACCCACCGCGAACCTTGGTGACAGGCTTTTTATCGGCCAGAAGCGAGGCTTAGCCGGACAAACCAGCCTCGTTGCGGTGCAGAAGAACTTGAGCGCCCTGCGTGGGTAAGTACCAACACATCTTCTGTGTGGCCTTAAGCCTTACCCAACTGAATGATTGAGCTTTTGCACTCGTGCGTACTCAATCTTACTTTCCAAGCTTATGTAGCTTATTGAAATGCCTTGCTGAATCAGCCTCTTATATCAACACACAAATACAGGCCCGCAACTTCGCACAATGATCTCTGGATAAACACCTGAACCATCAGCCTTATTAATCAATTAATAGTCCAACGCCGCAGCCCGCCATAAACATCAATAATTTTTAATCTCTCTTCGCGAGAACAATGTTTTGGCTGCTGTTAGCTGAATCGGTTCACCGGTAAAGGTCGGTAAATCCCGCCTTACCCAGGGGCTGTCTTTGCCTTGCCAGGTAACCTCACCGCTGGCCAATTTCAGATCCCGGGTCAACTCATTGATAATTGCGTTAACCCCAGTTTCAGAGCTCACCGCCTCGCCGGGGAATACTTTACGCAGGGTGAAAACACTGCCCATACATAGCGTTAACAATACATTTCCATCGGGTCGCGGCGTGAGCGTGACGGTGTGCCCTGGAAAGGCGTTATAGATTTCGTTGATAAATTTCACGACTGACTCTCCCTGAGTGAGTCTAGTCAGGTGCATTGATTATGCCGACTGCATATAAAACCTATGCAGTTGTTTTTAATCAGTTATTTATATGCGCTTATGTGCTCTATCTTGCAAAACGCATGATCACCTCTAGTTGAGCTTGCAAAGTGCACACCTAAACAGCGGAACTTCTTGTGCGGTTTGAACCTAGCGCTACTGAAGCAAACGCTAGACACGCACACATCCACCGATCTGATCGAGCGGCCTAGGGCCGCAGAATAACCTTGCGGCAATCGTCTTCCTGCTTGTCAAACAGGCGATAGCCCTCGGCAGCATCAGCCAGTTTCATGCGGTGGCTAATGATGATCTCCGGCGCCAGATCACCCGTCTGGATATGTTCGAGCAACGTCGGCAGCAATGGGTGCACATGGGTCTGCCCCATCTTGAACGTCAGACCCTTGTCGAAGGCATCACCGAACAAGAAGCCGTGGATAAAGCCTGCGTATACGCCGGGCACGCTGACGGTGCCGCCGCGGCGTACGGCGGCGATGCACTGACGCAACGCGATGCCGCTGCTGGACTCCAGCTTCAGCGCTGTGAGTACCGTCTCCACAGTGCTGCCCTTGGCTTCAAAACCCACGGCATCAATCACCGCGTCGACGCCACGGTAGCCTGCGGTTTGTTCGATGATCGCGGCGGCCGGATCGTCGATGTCAGCAAAGTTGATCGGAATCACCCCATAGGTCTGCCGCGCGTACTCCAGGCGATAGGCGTGCTGGTCGACCATAAAGATCTGCTGCGCACCGAGCATCCGCGCACACGCGGCCGCCATCAGCCCCACCGGCCCGGCACCAAAAATCGCGAGGCTGCTGCCTTGTTTCACGCCGGCATTGATAACAGCCTGATAACCGGTCGGCAGGATGTCGGTGAGGAACAACACCTGCTCGTCATCCAATCCGTCGGGAATGCGGAACGGCCCGGTATTGGCCTTGGGCACCCGCACCAGTTCCGCCTGGCCGCCAGGCACACCGCCATACAGGTGGCTGTAGCCGAACAGCGCGGCACCTGAAGGAATCTGCTTTTTATTGAGGATGGAACCGTGCCCAGGGTTGGTGGTTTCGCACGCGGCCTGCAGATCCATGTCGCAGAAAAAGCAGCTGCCGCAGGCAATCACGAACGGCACGATCACCCGATCACCCTTGCTGACCGCAGTCACAGCCGGGCCGGCTTCTTCGACTACGCCCATAAACTCGTGGCCGAAGATGTCGCCGTCCTTCACCTGGGGGATTTTGCCGCGATACAGATGCAGATCCGAGCCGCAGATCGCCGTGGCGGTGACGCGCAGAATAATGTCATCCGGCTCCTGGATGATCGGGTCGGCGACCTGCTCCACCCGAACGTCGTTGCTGCCGTGATAGGTCAATGCGCGCATGAGTCAGCTCCAGGAGGAAGGGGGTACTTCTATACCGAAATCAACCCAGGCCATACGTTCAAGTTATTGGTATGAGTGGCGCAGTTCGGTTTGCGCCATCAGCGCATCCACGACTTCAACCAGCGCTTCGCGCTGAGTGTGTCCAATCTCCTGCGCATGCTGGTAGCGCTTCAGCTGCGCTTGGGCGCTGCCGCCCTGCTGAGCCAGTTTCCGTGCGTGCTGCGCGGAAGGCTCATCACCCGGAGTCGTGTAATCGGCAAGCTCTTGCAGAACGCTGTCGAGCCACTGGGCAAAGGGCAAAACCCGCTGAGTGACAGGGTCGATGAACTCGCCGCGCAAGCCATGGCGTTTGGCCCGCCAGCGATTTTCCAGAGTGATCACCCGAGTCAGCGGCTCGTCGACCCAGCTTGGCCTGCTTGCGAGCACGGCGTGGTTGACCATGGCGCGAAATAGCGCGGCGATACACAGCGCATCCTCAAGTTGCGGACAGGCGTCGGCAATGCGCAGCTCCAGGGTCGGGTAGCGCAGCGATGGGCGGATGTTCCACCACACATCGGCCGAGGTGCGTATCGAACCCGTGTGGAGCAGCATTTGCACATAACGTTGATAGTCGGCGTCGTTGTCGAAATGATCGGGAATACCCATGCGCGGCCACTCATCGCACACCGCCTGGCGGTAGCTCATCAGCCCAGAAGGCTGGCCTTGCCAAAACGGTGAGGAGGCGCTGAGGCCGAGCAGCAGGGGCAACCAGGGCGTCACGCGGTTCATCACGCGGATGCGATCGACCTCCGCCGCTACCCCGACATGCACGTGCAAACCAGCCAATACGCTGCGGCTGGCGACCATCTGAAAATCATCAAACAGCTGCTGGTAGTGCGGCATACCCGTGGCCTGCTGCTGCCGCCACTGCGCCAATGGATGAGTGCCGGCAGCCACCAGGCCAAAGCCAAACTCCCGGGCGATGCCAGCCAATGTGATGCGTGCGTTGCTTAAACACTCACGGGCGTCATCGAGGTGCTCAAGCACGGGCGTGACCACCTCGAACTGGGCGGCGAACATCTCCCGAGTCACCAGGCTGCCCAGCGCCGCTTGAGCGGCTTTGGCGAAACCTTCTACGGGCTGACTGGGAATACTGCGGCTGGCCAGATCAGTGAGGAAATACTCTTCCTCAATGCCGAACGTACGCGGGGAACGAACTGCCATGGTGTCTTCCTTCAGCATGCGAACGACCTGTTACTGTTGTTGATGCCCTGCGCACGCCGTGGTTCAACCTGTTCGTAGCGTCCCCTGAGCAGCAATTAGTTGGAATCTTTTCGCTCGCCTCCCCCTCCTAACCTAAAGGCCCAAAATCAGCCGTGATACTGCGCTCTGGTTTTCTGCCACACCGGCCCGGAGGCCAAACCCATGACCATTCTCAGCCTTGTCGATACCTCTTCTAACCACGGCACCTCCTCCGCCACGCGCAGCGAACCGTGGCAGCGCATTTACCAGGATTTATTGACTGAGCCACGGGATGGTAAGCAACTGGCACGCGACTTTCTCGAAACCTGCCTGCAGGACGCTGCGGCCCAGCCGTGTGATTTGCCGGATTCGCCCAGCGAGCTGCACGCCTGGTCGTTTCGCGGCGTTAAGAAAGTAACCCAGGACTACGCGGCTTACCTCGCCCGACGCCGGGCCGGTGGCGGGCGTCAGTACTTCACCCATCGCGCCCATGCCTTGTGCTTTCTGCGCTCGGTAGCGCCGACCAAACTGGTGGATGGTGCCTGGTTATATGGGACGTTGCCGCACTGGCGCGACGTGCGCTTACAGCCCCTGGTACGCACCTATTTAGAAGAGCTGGGCGATGGCGTGCCCGGGCAGAACCACGCGCTGATGTACCGGCGGCTACTGGCCGCAGAGGGCTGCGACGAGTTGAGCCACCTGGACGACTCGCTCTATCTGCAAGGCGCGATTCAATTGGCGCTGGGCCACATGGCCGACGACTACCTGCCGGAAGTCATCGGCTACAACCTGGGCTACGAGCAGCTACCCCTGCATCTTTTAATCAGCGCGTTCGAGCTGGAAGAGCTGGATATCGACCCGTATTACTTCCTCCTGCACGTGACCATCGACAACAGCGCCACCGGTCACGCCGCCAAGGCTGTGCGGGCTGTACTGGACAACCTGCCGCGGGTCGGCGATGCCAAGAACTTCTATCGACGGGTTGCCCTGGGCTATCGGCTCAACGACCTCGGTGAGAGCTCGCACACGATCATCAGCGGCTTCGATCTGGAGCAGGAACTGTTCAGCATGTTCGAGCACAAGCGGGCGATAGCCGGCCAGGTGCATTCCGACTACTGCCGGATCGAAGGTCGCACCGTTAACCAATGGCTGTCTGCCGATGAAGGTATCAGCGGGTTCCTCGATGCCCTGCAAAGCCGTGGCTGGATCAAACGCCACCAGGACCCGATCAACAGCCGCTTTTGGAGCCTGGTGCAGGGTGAAGGTGCGGAGATGTTCGGCGTGTTCAATGCGTATGAGCAGCAGCTGATCCATGACTGGATCGCCGGAGACTGGCTGCGCACGCCAGCCGCTGCGCAACCGAGCACTCGGCCTTTTCAGAAAAACCGCCAACGCATCGGGATATTGCCGCCCCCGCAGAGCGAATTGCACAGCGAACAGCAGCTTCTGCAAGAGCAGCTGCAACGCTTAGACCCTGTGCAGCGGGAAGCACGCTTGATTGAACTGCTAGCGCCGGTTTACCACCCGACCTCAGCCGGGCTGACGGCGACGCGAATTTTCTCTGCGCTGGCTCACTGAGACAGGAAAATCCTTATGCATGACGCTGTTCCCACCCTCACCTCACCCGCAGCCATTGCCTTGCTCAACCTTGGCGCAGCGCTGCAGGCCCGCGGCTACCGATTTACCGCGCCAACCCCCGCGACCCACCAGCACGTCAATCAACGCCCCGGCAATGAACAGGCACGCAACCTGACCGATATCTTCGGTTGGAGCCGGCCCTTTCGCCGTGAAACCCTGGATGCCGAGCTGTTTGAGTTGATGGGTCAGGCCAATATTCTTGAGGCGCACGGTGAACACTGGATCAGCCAAGTGCGCTGGGCCAGCCTGGGTGATCAGCTTTACGTGCATTCGCGCTTCCCCACCCGCGACGCCAACGCGGTGTTCTTCGGCCCCGACACCTATCGCTTCGTGCGCCTGCTGCGCGATCACTTGCGAGGCGATAGCGCGCCGCTGCTGCGCATCGTCGACATCGGTTGCGGTGCTGGCCCCGGCGCGCTGACAGCGGCCAGGTTACGCCCGCAGGCCGAGGTGCTGGCACTGGATATAAACGAGCTCGCCCTGACCTTCACCGCAGTGAATGCGCATCTGGGCGGCATCGCCAACCTGGTGACCGCGCACAGTGATCTGTTGCGTGATGTTGAGGGACACTTCGACTTGATCATCGCCAATCCGCCCTACTTGCTGGATGCACAGCAGCGCGTCTACCGGCACGGCGGGGGCGAACATGGCGCCGGCCTGTCACTGAAGATATTCGATGCCGCGCTGGAAAGGCTCGCGCCTGGCGGGACCTTACTGCTCTATACCGGCGTAGCCATCTTCGATGGACAAGACCCGTTTCTCAATGCGGTTCGCCTGTCCCTGGTCGACCTCGACTGGGACTGGAGCTACGAGGAAATAGACCCGGATGTGTTTGGTGAAGAACTGGAAAAACCGGATTACACCCACGCCGACCGTATAGCCTGCGTGGCTCTGCGACTTACCCGCCCCGCCACGTAGCCATCAGCCTGAAACGCTGTTCTGACCCCGAGCCTCTGGTGAAGTCGCTTATTGGCCCTAATCATTGTTAGTACCAATAGGCACTGCGTCAGAACCGAAGCTGGCCGTGACTCTCAGTCGATTGCACCAATCCCGATAGCGTTGCTGGGCGTGCTCCACATCGCTAAGTGGCACTCGCTTGAGCAGCGCTTCAGGTGCTGCGTATATGTCGCCAGCACCCTCTCGCCCTGCTGCGGAAAATAAAGATTTCGTAATCATGCCTAGCACCGTATCTGTAGGGGATATTCCTAAAAGCTGACCTACCCGCTCGGCGGCTAGTTCAGAGTTTTTCACCTGCGGGTTAATGCTGCGCAGCACGGTCTTGCCAGTGGCTTGTCTCAACGTCTGTAGAGGTTCAGTGGCCAACCGCCAGCGTTTGCTGGCGCACAGACGTACCCGCGCGTTGCGTCCAGGTTAAGGGTTCACAGCGCCAGTCGGACTCGCTTGCGAGCCACTGCGCACTCGTCGCCTTGCGACAGCTGGATCGGTAACAGGAGTCACCATGCACAATCCAACTCATACAGGAAATTCCGGTGTTAACAGCCTCGGCGGCGGCGTTGGTCCCATCGTCGCGGGCCCCACGGCGCGAGGCGAAACGAGCTCGCCGGCGGCAGATGTGTCGCAGCAGTTTCATACGTTTCTCGCCGACATCGAGGAGCTGGTCAAGGATGTCACCTCCCTCAACGGCGACGAGCTGGCCCAGGCCAAGTTCAAGCTGAATGCACGCATCGCTACGGCCAAATCGGCCACGGAAAAAGGCGCTGGCAACATCATCCAGCGTGCCCGGCATACTGCCGTGGTGACCAATAGCTTTGTGCATAAGCAACCCTGGAAAGCCGTAGGTACCGGTGCTGCCTTGGCCTTCCTGCTGGGCCGCGCCCTCACTAAACGCTGAAAACGTAGCAACCGGCCGCCCCTCTTTCTGAAGGGGCGGCCGGTTGATATCCACAGCACAGACAGTCACCCAGGCTCAGCTACGGCCCCGAGCAGTCAGGCCACGATGGCATCCATATCCGGCCGCTCGGTCACCCGGTGCTTGGCGATAGCGGCGAGAAAGCTTTCGACAAAATCGCCGTTGGCCATCTTCCCGGACGCAGTAATCACCCCAGGGCCTTGAAAGGCTGCACCCTGATTACCGTTGGAGCGCGCAGCTTTTTCGATCAGCATCGCGCCGTCGTCGGTCGCGGCGATGGGCTTGCCGTGCTTATAAGCCTCTTTGACGAACAGCAAAGCGTGGGCATTGTTGCAAAGCGCATCCACGCTCTTCGCGCCACCCGGCACATAGACGGCATCGAACAGCACGGAGCCAACGGTTGGCAGGCTGTGATCCACCATCAGGGCTTTCCCCGCGCTGCTGCGCATCTCGCCCAGCTGCGGAGCAATCACTTTCAGCGTGGCACCGGCGGCGACCAGCGCGGCGCGTAGGGTTTTGATGGCCGGACCATCGACGTCGTTGTTGGCCACCAGCACCGCGACTTTGCGCCCGCCGATGGAGCTGGTGCGGGGGATGGCCATACTCAGCGCGGCATCCATATTGGGTTGATCGGTGCGCGGCAGGTTTTCTGCACCAGCCGGCGGTGGCGGCACGGGCATACCCAAACCATCGGCAACCCGTTGAGCGAGCGCGGCGTCGACCTGAGTCAGGTTCGCCAGCATGCGTTCGCGAATGGCCGGCACGCTGACCTTGCCCAGCTCAAAGCAGAAGGCATCGACAATATGCGCCTGCTCCCAGTCGGCCTGGCTGCGCCAGAACAACCCTGGCTGGGAGAAGTGATCGGCAAAGCTGGGGCTGCGCGCACGGACTTTTTCACCTTGCATCGGTTCAGCATGGCTGACGAAACCGCCCTGCTCCCAGGGCCGCTGCATCGGGCAACCACCGCCCAGGCTGTTGGGCTCATAACTGACGCGGCCTTTGACGATAGCCTGACGCATATGACCGTCACGCTGGTTGTTGGCGACTGCGGCGATGGGCCGGTTGATCGGGATTTCATGGAAGTTGGGGCTACCGAGGCGCGACAGCTGGGTGTCCGTGTAAGAGAACAGCCGGCCCTGCAGCAGTGGGTCATTGCTGAAGTCGATACCGGGCACCAGATGGCCCGGATGGAAGGCCACCTGCTCGGTTTCCGCGAAGTAATTGTCGGGATTGCGATTGAGGGTCAGCTTGCCAATCAGTTGCACCGGCACCATGCATTCGGGGATCAGCTTGGTAGCATCGAGCAGATCGAAATCGAACATGTGCTCGTCTTCTTCGGCAACGATTTGCACGCCCAGCTCCCACTCGGGATAACGCCCCTCGTCGATGGATTCCCACAGGTCGCGGCGGTGAAAGTCGGCATCTTTACCCGCCAGTTTGACCGCCTCATCCCATACCAGCGAGTGCACGCCAAGCACAGGCTTCCAATGGAATTTGACGAAGCTGGCGCTGCCGGCGGCATCGATAAACCGGAAAGTGTGTACGCCGAAGCCTTCCATCATCGCGAAGCTGCGCGGAATGGCGCGGTCCGACATCAGCCACATTACGGTGTGGCTGGTTTCCGGCACCATCGAGATAAAGTCCCAGAAGGTGTCGTGGGCGGACGACGCCTGCGGTATCTCGTTATGCGGCTCGGGTTTAACCGAGTGCACGAGGTCGGGAAACTTGATCGCATCCTGAATGAAAAATACCGGCATGTTGTTGCCGACCAGGTCGAAGTTGCCTTCTTCGGTGTAAAACCTGACCGAAAAACCGCGCACATCACGGGCCGTATCCATCGAGCCACGCGAGCCGGCCACGGTAGAGAAGCGCACAAACACCGGGGTTTTCAGGCTTGGGTCCTGCAGGAAGCCGGCCTTGGTCAGGTCGCTCATCGACTCATACACCTCAAACACGCCATGGGCGCCGGCACCGCGGGCATGCACCACGCGCTCCGGGATGCGCTCATGGTCAAAGTGCATGATTTTTTCGCGCAGGATGTGATCTTCCAGCAGCGTCGGGCCGCGTACACCGGCGCGTAGCGAGTTCTGGTTATCACTGATCAGCAAACCCTGGTTGGTCGTCAGCGATTCACCAGGCTGCTCAGCGAGCACGGCTGCCGCCTGCTCCGAGCGATTGGCATCGGCTGGGGACGGATCGAGACCGGTCAGGTTCTGCGTAACGGGTAGGTCTTTAGTGCGCTTGCTCATGGGAACGCTCCTGAGAATTTGAGTGTGGCGAGCGTTCCCCTCAAGCAGCAGGGTGACGGGCTCCACGCGATATGGGCGGCGATGTAGGAATGGCGCGATGCGCCGAGGCACGCTTAGGGTGAGCAGCTGAAACGCTGATCACGCCCATCAAGCGACTGCAGGAAAACCAAGGGCGTGAGGTCGCGTCGCTCAAGGCCCTGTGCAAACACCCTCATGTCGCAGGCTTCGCTATATCCAGCTTCCAGACAGGGGGTAGCTCAACGCAGAGCATCGCCGGCTTTACCGACGGCACTTTTACTTTTGTGCCAAATACCGAGGTCAGTAACTCAAGCAGGCGCGCCATCAGGCTCGGTTCGGCCTGCCAGTAAACCGCCGATTGCGGGGTGAACTTGAGTAACGTCGAGTTAGCCAGCGGGGTTTGCGCATTAAAGTGTGGGGAGTTGAGACGCCCCAGCCAGATCGAGCCCAGCAGGTACTCGGAGCACAAATCCTCCGCGTACAGTTCCCCGCGCCCGGACAGCGACACCCGCCGGCTGCCCGCCGCATCGGCGAAACTCAGGTTGAGACTCGGCATATGCGCGGCAGGCAGGCAGAGTGGATCGGTGAAGAACCACAGTGCGCCACAGTCGTCCATTTCCCAGCGCGACATGCGGCAGCTGAGCAAGGCGCCGTGCTCGTCAATACTGCTGAGCGTGGCCACAGACATACTTTCCATCATGCTGCGCAGCTGCGACAGCGGCGCGCCGGGTTGGCTCTGAGTATTCACGGACGACTCCTGCATCGGGATAACAACGGGCTATGCCCCTGGGCAGCTACACGCGCTAACCGCGTGCAGCCATAAGTTCTGCTTTGCGCTCGGCGAGTTGGTCGCCAAGGGCCAGCATGTCCAGATCGGCCGCTTTGGCTTTCGGGAACATTTCGCTCTGCTCTTCCTTAACGTGATGCTTGACGTACTCGGAGAGCACCTTGATCTTCGCGTCGAACATCTCGCCATCTGGCTCAATGCCTTCAACCTGAGCGATCAGATCCTTCAAGGTGGCGTGCTCTACAGTCGCCTCGGGAACCAGCTCCTTATCCTTCAAGGCCAGTTTTACCGCCGGGTAGAAAATCTCTTCTTCAACCTGGGCATGCACGCTGAGCTCGGTGCAAATCTGGGTGACCAGCTGCTTTTTCTTGGTCACCGAACGGGCTTTGTCGTACTCGGCAAACAGCTCGCTGACCAGCTTGTGATCGGCGCGCAGCAACGCGGTGGCGTCCTGGCGCTTGGCCGGGCTGGCAGGTGCTGCGGTTTTCTTCGCTGTAGCAGTCATGGGCATATTCCTTTGGTGAAATGTCACTGCGGTAAGTGCCTGGGAACCCCTGGAGCAGACTGCCTCGCGAGAAGCAGTCAGGCCGTCAGATTCCTAGAACACAAAGATGGCGAGCAGGATGATGATGGGGATCGGAATCCCGAGAAATAACAGCAGTAGTGAGCGCATGACAGTCTCCGGTCATTGAGTAAAAGGGCTGATCAAGCGTCGCGCTGACGGCCGCCATACGGCGCGGCGAAGCTGGCAACGAAGGCACCAATCAGCAGCGAGATAAACAACCAGATCGCGGCATAAGCCGATGCTTCGCGGGCGCTATCGGCGGCCTTGCGGGCGCTGGTTTCTGCTTCGTTGAGCGCGGTTTGCACGCGGGTGAAGGTCTCGCTTACGCGTTGCTCGGCTTCAGCCTGAGTCAGGCCGGTGCGCTGGGCGACAACCTGGCCTAGATAGCTGGCATCCTCTGCCGGCATGGCGTCGGTGCGCAGCGAATTCATAAAGATGCGCGTGACTTCGCCCATGGCGACCGCCGTTTCTTGCTGCGAGGTCAATCCACCTTGCTCACTGCCCATTGGACCGGACATGGCGTTTACGTCGCGGCGAAACAGGGTGTCGAGGAAGTAGCCAACCGAGCCACTGTTGGTCTCGTCAGCGGCCATTTCCGAGCCCGCGGCTACACCGCCGGCAGTCGCCACCATGGCGGTCGTGGCAACCCCACCGGCCACCGAGGCGCCGGCTTGCACACCACCATTGACGATGGCGCCGATCACCGAGGTAAGCAGGGTTGCGGTTGCCAGAGAGGCGATTGCCCAGGCCAGGAAGCCATGCGCGGTATCGCGGAAGAACACCTCATCGGTGTGCAGCTCAATCCACTTGGTACGCAGACGACCCGCCAGATAACCACCCATACCGGCGGCCAGCAGTTGAGTCAGGGTGATCCAGATAATCGTGCTGACGCCGAACGTCGTGGCGCTAACCCCGTCATTGGCCCAAGGCGATATCGAAGACAGGCCCAAACCGGTGCCCAGAATCAACAGGATCAAGGACAACGCAGCCGCAGCCGCAGCACCGGCAAAGATGGCACCCCATGAAACAGCACTGGCTGAAAGCTGCTGCGTGTCGACGGCCGTTCTCACGGATCCGTATATCGCGTTCTGTTCGCTTGCTGTGTTCATGGCGATCTCGATTGAACCCAACGTCGCGCGAGATTGCAGCGAGCCGGGACCCAGACCATTGCATCGGCCAGACACAGTGTCGGTGCGCTAACGCGCAAAGGCATTTTGATATTGCGCGGCTCTGCGGCGCGGGCGGAGAGCACGCCGAAAGCGGTTTATCGCGGCAGTTGCAGGCGACCTCTCACAGAAAATCGCACAAGCAACGGCCTGATATCGCACGGTGATTTTTAGTGATTTATTGAACCGAGATTTCGCAGCCGACGCTAAACGCCCCATCAGGAGGGCGAGCGAAGCGAGTAGTGGAATCGTTGTGGAAGGCGTTGAGCGGCATGGATGCAGGAGGTAAAGCGAAGCAGGATGCCGCAGCCGCGCCTACGGTTTTATATAGCGCTGCACAATCCGCTCATAACTCCCATCCACCACCAACTCACGCAGCGCATCGGAATAGGCCTGAACAAAATCAGACTCGGTCGAGCGCTTGCTGATCGCCACTTCCGCCGCATCACTGGACACCACCACCGCCGTGGCTTTGATTTGCTCACTCAGGCCGAGCTG
>JBIHZW010000023.1:0-21324 GCA_044240245.1 Pseudomonas sp.
GCCAGCGGCAGGGTGAAGTTGCCATTGCCGCAGTACAGCTCCAGCAGGTCATCCTGGCGTTCGCCGAGCGCGTCATAAGCCCAGGCGAGCATCTTCTGATTCACCTCACCGTTGGGCTGAGTGAACGCGCCTTCTGGCTGGCGATAGCTGAAGGTGCGGCCGGCGACCTGCAGTTTTTCCTCGACATAGTCCCGGCCGATCACGATGCGCTTGCCCTTGGAGCGGCCAATGATGCTGACCTGCAAATCGGCCGCAAGCTTCTCGGCTTCGGCCTGCCAGGCGGCATCTAGTGGGCGGTGATAGCACAGGGTGATCAGGCCATCGCCGGCCAGGGTGGTAAGAAACTCGACCTGAAACAGCTTGAAGCTCAGGGCACTACTGGCTTGCCATGCGGCCTTCAGGCGCGGCATCAGCGCATTGATCTGCGCGCTGGCGATGGGGAAGTCTTCGAAGAAGATCGGGTTGAGGTTATCGCCGGCCTCGAACATCGCATAGTGACGGTCCTCACCCTCGCGCCACAGGCGGAATTCGGCGCGTAGGCGGTAGTGCTCGCGCGGCGATTCAAATACCTCGGGGGCGGGTGCATTGAACGGCGCCAGCAGCTCGATCAGGCGCTGCTGCTTGTCAGCAAGCTGGGCGGCGTAGGTGGCGGGATCGAACTGGGAACGGTTCATGCGGGACTCTTTTCAAAAAGGAAGCGGGTGGGCTACTGCCCACCCGCAAGGTCATAAACAGGCTGTAGAAAAACTACCTACGTTGCCGATGCGTCGTTAAAAACAGGCTCAAAATGCTCATTTACAGCTCGTAAACTCCGCTTTTTCGCCTGTTTTGCCTAGCCTCAGCTGCCTCGCCTACGTTTTTCAACGGCCTGTTAGGCGAAGTACGCCAGTTTGATCGCAAACAGTACGGAGAGCACCACCAGCGCCGGGTTGAGGTCGCGCCAGCGGCCGGCCAGCAGCTTGATCAGGGTCCAGGCGATAAAGCCGAAGGCGATGCCATTGGCAATCGAGAAGGTCAGCGGCATGGCCAGGGCGGCAACCACTACCGGGGCGGCGACGGTGAGGTCGTCCCACTCGATCTGCGCCAGGCTGCTCATCATCAGTACTGCGACGAACAGCAGCGCCGGCGCGGTGGCGAAGGCCGGCACGGCGCCGGCCAGCGGGGCGAAGAACAGCGCCAGGAGGAACAGGATGGCCACCACGCAGGCGGTCAGACCGGTGCGCCCGCCGGCGCTGATGCCCGCAGCGGATTCGATATAGCTGGTGGTCGTCGAGGTGCCCAGCGCAGCGCCGGCCATGGTCGCGGTGCTGTCAGCCAGCAAGGCGCGGCCGAGCTTGGGCATCTTGCCGTCCTTGTCCAGCAGGTTGGCCTTCTGCGCCACGCCGACCAGGGTGCCGGAGGTGTCGAACAGGTCAACGAAGAGGAAGGCGAAAATCACGCTGAGCAGACCGATATCCAGGGCGCCCATAATGTCCAGTTGCAGCAGGGTCGGCATCAGCGAAGGCGGCATCGACACCACGCCGCTGAGCTGCGACAGGCCGAACAGGATAGACAGGCCGGTGACCAGCAGAATGCCGATCATCACCGCGCCGGTGACCTGGCGGTAAGCCAGGGCCGCGATGACGAAGAAGCCCAGGCAGGCGAGCATGGCGCCGCCCTGGCTGAGGTCACCGAGGGTCACCAGGGTGGCCGGGTGGTCGACCACGATGCCGGCGTTCTTCAGCGCGATGATCGCCAGGAACAGGCCGATACCGGCGGCGATACCGGCACGCAGGGCCAGCGGGATGCTGTTGATGATCCATTCGCGGATCTTGAAGATCGACAGCGCGAAGAAGATCACCCCGGAGAGAAACACCGCACCCAACGCCACCTGCCAGGTGTGACCCATGGTCAGCACCACGGTGTAGGTGAAGAAGGCGTTGAGGCCCATGCCCGGCGCCAGGGCAATCGGGTAGTTGGCCAGCAGGCCCATCATGGCCGAGCCAATTGCCGCCGCCAGGCAAGTGGCAACGAATACCGCGCCCTTGTCCATGCCGGTTTCGGCCAGCATGTTGGGGTTGACGAAGAGAATGTAGGCCATGGTCAGAAAGGTGGTCAGCCCCGCCAGAATCTCGGTGCGCACCGTGGTGTTATGGGCTTTTAGTTGGAACAGTCTTTCCAGCATGCGGAACTCCCCGTAACGGCTTTTTTGCCGTGTTTATGCAAACCGAAAGCAAAGCACATCCACGCATTGGTGCATGTTTTTGCTGGCGATCTGGAAAAAGGCGCGCATCATATCAGCTCGTCTGGAAGGGGTGAATTTATGACCGCTCGGACAGTTTATGTACCTGATTTGCAAGGAGCGAAATGATGACTGCACGGGCCCTTATCAGCGTTGCCGATGGTGTCGAAGACCTCGAATGCGTAACTCTGATTGATGTACTGCGGCGTGCCGAAGTCGAGGTGGTGGTGGCCAGTATCGAAAGCCGGCGGATGATCACTTGCGCCCGTGGTACGCGCCTGACGGCCGACACCATGCTGGTAGACGTGCTGGCCCAGCCCTTCGACCTGATCGTATTGCCCGGCGGCATGCCGGGTGCGCAACACCTGGCCGAGCACGAGCCGCTGGCCGAACGGGTGCGCGAACAGGCCAAGGCCGGCAAGTTTTTCGCCGCCATCTGCGCCGCCCCGGCGCTGGCGCTGCAGCACTATGGTGTGCTCAAACAGCGGCGCATGACCTGTTATCCGGCGTTCAGTGATCGGCTGAGCGGTTGTGTGTTTGTCGATCAGCCGGTGGTGGTCGATGGCAACTGCATCACCAGCCAGGGCCCCGGCACCGCGCTGGAATTTGCTCTGACTCTGGTCGAGCAGCTGTGTGGCAAGGCCGTGCGCAAGCAGGTTGCCGAGGCCATGCTGGTCGGCTAACCCGTTAGTCGTGGGCTCGTTCAGGGCCTTGCGGGTGCAGGTGATCGCGCTTGGCCAGTTCGGGGAACAGGCGGATCCATATGCCGGTGACCAGAATGGCGCCCACGCCGCCAATCAGTACCGCCGGCACCGTGCCGAACCAGGCCGCGCTGACGCCGGCGCGGAAGTCCCCAAGCTGATTGGATGCGCCGATAAACAGGCCGTTGACCGCGCCGACGCGGCCGCGCATCTCGTCCGGGGTTTGCAGCTGCACGAAGGCGCCACGGATCACCATGCTGATCATGTCTGCTGCGCCCAGCACCACCAGCGCCGCCAGGCTAAACCAGAGCGAGGTGGACAGGCCGAAGCCGATGGTCGCCACGCCGAAGATCGCCACTGAGGTAAACATTACCGGGCCGACCCGCCGCTCGATGGGGAAGCGCGCCAGCCACAACGACATCAGCAGCGCACCCACCGCCGGCGCCGAGCGCAGCAGGCCGAGGCCCCAGGGGCCGGTGAGCAGAATGTCCTTGGCAAATACCGGCAGCAGCGCGGTGGCGCCGCTGAGCAGCACCGCCAGCATGTCCATCGACACCGCGCCGAAGACGGCAGGGCGGCTGCGAATAAAGCGAAAACCGGCCAGCAGCGAATCCAGCGAGACCTTCTGTTTCAGCGGCAGCTGGCGCGCCGGCAGGCTGAGCATCAGGCTCAGGGCACAGCCATATAACAGCACGGCCGGGCCGTAGACCCAGTGCGTGCCGAGCGCATAGAGCAAACCGCCCAGTGCTGGCGCAATGATCGTGGCTGCTTGCATGGCCGACGCGGAGGCTGCCACGGCGGCGGGGAACAGCCCGGGCGGCACGATATTCGGCAGCAAGGCCTGGGTCGTCGGCATCTCGAAGGCGCGGGCAGTGCCGAGCAGAAAGGCAATCACGAAAATCATCTCGCGGCTGATGCCGCCCGCGCTGCTGCCGAACAGCAGGCTCAGGGCAATCAGCCCCTGCGCGCCCTGGCAGAGCGCGGCCACCTTGCGCCGGTCGAAGCGATCGGCGACATGCCCGGTGAGCAGAATAAACAGGATTTTCGGCAGAAATTCGATCAGCCCGACCAGGCCGAGGTCGAGCACGTTGCCGGTCAGCGCATACATCTGCCAGCCAATCGCCACGGTAATCATCTGGAAGCCGCTGGCGGTAAACACCCGGGCGAACCAGAAGGCGAGAAACGGACGCTGGTGGCGGAGCAGAGGCTGTGACATGGCCGAAAAGGCTCGGACGGCTGGCGGGAGACGCAGCCTAGCATGCGTCTGCGCGGGCTGGAGCCAGGGCCCGGCAATTGAGAAGTCTGATGCGCGCGCAGGGAGTAAATCTGACCTTAAAGACAGGTTTTTATTCTGTTGTGGGAATGCCTCGGGTAGAATCTGACTTTCAGGTCAATAAGTCTGTCGTCTACGCTGATTCTGCTCCGTCCTTGTAAGCGGTGCGCCTGTCACTCTCTTGTTCAAGCAAACGGCCAGGCTGCTCTGGCCCCGAGGAACGGACATGTCCACTCCTGATTTATCCCGTCGCGCCTTTCTGCAAGGCAGCGTCATCGCCGGCATCGGTATCAGCTTCGCCCCACTGGGCAGCAAGGCTTTTGCGGCATTGTTCGAAGAGCGCGTCACGCGCATGCCGCAGCCCTGGTATGACGCCAGCGGCAAGGCCGTGGCGCGTATTGATGGGGTGTCCAAGGCGTGCGGGGCCAAGGTGTTTGCCCGCGATATCCGCGCCAAGGACATGCCCGGCTGGCCGCAGCAGCAAGGTCATGCGCTGTTGCTCAAGGCCACGCGCACCGAACAGCTGTATCAGGGCTTCGACCTGTCAGTGCTGCCGGCCGAGTTGCAGCCGCAACGGGTGGTCACCGCCAGTGATTTGGTTAAGGACGGCATCGCCTTCCCAGATGGCCATAATCTTGATCCGCTGCTGCCCGAAGGCCAGGTACCGATGTTTATCGGCCACCCGGTGGCGCTGCTGATCTGGCATGACTTCGAGCGCTATCGCCAGGCCAAGAACATTCTCAAGTTCAACGACAAGGTGATCCGCTACGGCGAGCAGGTGCCAGCGTTCCAGAGCGACCCCTACGGCAGCTTCCGCTTTGTGCGGGTCGGCGGCGCTACGCCGTTTGAGGTCGACAAGTTTTCCAGCCTCAAGGACAGCATGCTGTTTCCACTGATCCACAACCGTAAGCCGGCCTGGGGCGAGGGCAAGGTCAGCGGTGATCTGACCCAGCAGGGCCTGTACCACGCCGAGCAGATGCTTCAGCAACTGCAGACGCCGCCGGACGACTGGCTGGTGTTCGATGAGCGCTTCACCACCCAATCCATCGAGCCCGCCGCGCTGGAAGCCGACAACGGCAATGGCTGGTTCGACGTGGCCAGTGGCACCCTGCATTTTGTGGTCGCTACCCAGTGCCCGTTCGAAGTGGCCGAGCAGACCGCGCATATGCTCGCGCCGTCGCGCTTCGGTGTGAAGAAACTCAGCATGCACCCCGGCTACACCGTCGGTTATGGCTCCAAGGACAACAACATTCACGTGTTCTACGCCGCCCTGGCCGCGCTCTACGGCAGCGGTGTGCCGGTGCGCCTGGCCAATGATCGCTATGAGCAGTTCCAGAGCGGGATCAAGCGCCATCCCTTCGACATGCATTACCAGCTGGCGGTGAACAAGCAGGATCACAGCTTCCAGATCTTCCGCGCGCATATGGATGTCGATGGCGGCGGTCGCGCCAACTACAGCTCTTCCGTGGCCGCAGTCGGGGCCACGGCGGCGCAGTCGATCTACTACCTGCCGCGCAGCGATCTGGCGGCCACCGCCTACTATTCGCGCGGTGTGGAAGCTGGCTCGATGCGCGGTTACGGCACCCTGCAGACCATGGCCGCCACCGAAATGATGGTGGACGAAGTGGCCGGGCGGCTAAATATCGATGCCATCGAGCTGCGCAAGAAGAACGTGTTCCAGTCCGGCATGAAGAACACCCAGGGCGCGATCCCGGCAGGTGCTCTGCGCCTCGACGAAATCCTCGACAAGGCCGCGCAGCACGAAATCTGGAAGAACCGCGTAGAGCGCAAGCAGCGCTTCGATGCGGAAGACCCGGACAACCTCTACGGCGTCGGTTTCGCCATCTGCCAGAAGGATTTCGGCACCGGTTCCGAAGCGCCGATGGCCAGCCTGGAGTTCAGCGCCGACGGCCGCGTCAGCCTGCGCCAGATCGCCATCGACATGGGCACCGGTATGGCCACTTCGCAGGCCCTGCTGGTTGCTGATTACCTCGGCCAGCCCGCCGATGAAATCAAGACCGGCGAAACCGAGTGGAGCGAGCTGGCCCTGACCACCAGCGGCAACCCCTACATGATCAGCCAGGCCGAGCAGGATGCGGTGCTGCAGAACCCGCGCTGGGTCGGCAAGCTGGCCTCACCTTCGTCGGCGACCAACTCGTCCTACTACACCGGGCATTCCACCCGTGAGGCGGCGCGCATCCTGTTTATTCATGGCTTGTGGCCGGCGGCCCTGGCCATCTGGGGCCGTGGTGAACACGGCGGCCTGGCCAACCCTTATGTGGTGCGCCGCGAGAATGCGCACTGGATCGAGGGCAAGCTGACTGCCGATGGCATGCCGCCGATTCCCTTCAAGTTGCTTGCGCACAAGGCTCATGAGCTGGGTTCGGTAACGGGCGTCAGCGTGCATGGCTTTAACCGCTGGAGCTGGGCCGAGGGCGAGTTCGAGATCAACGGCCAGCGCGAGCGCGTGCCGCTGGATGCCCTGGCGGTGAAGTACGGTGACGGCGCATCCGCAGCACAGAAGGCGCAGATGAGTCGCAACGGCTTCCACCTGCTCGACCGCGTCAGCATCAAGTACCCGGTCACTCAGTTGAACAACGCCATGGTCACCTACTACAGCCCGGTGGCCACCCTGGTAGAGGTCAAGGTCAATAAAGGCAGCGGCGAGGCGCGGGTAATCAACCATCACTCCTGGCTTGAATGCGGCCGGGTGATCGTCGAAGAACTGGTGCTTGGTCAGCTCGAAGGCGGTATCGCCATGGGCATCGGCCACGCGCTGCTGGAAGAAATGCCGCTGTATGAAGGCGGCCCCGGCGACGGCACCTGGAACTTCAACCGCTACCAGCTACCGCGCGCTAAGGACTGCGCCGTGTGGTCGCAGAGCGCGGAGATTCTGCCGCCGCTATCACCCAGCGACCCGGCCAAGGGTATCGCCGAAGTAGTGATGATTCCGGTGGTCGGCGCCATCGTCAACGCGGTGGCACACGCCACCGGCAAGCGCCTGCGCGACCTTCCCCTGACTCCGGCCCGCATCAAGGAGGCCCTCCATGGCTAAGCGCTTGCTCAGCATGATTATCAACAGCCAGGCAGTCGGCCCAATGGAAGTGGCCGACGACCTGATGATGATCGACTTTCTTCACGAATACCTGAACCTCACCGGCTCACGCCTGGGCTGCGGTCAGGGCGTGTGTCACGCCTGTGTGGCGATCCTCGACAAGCCCGACGGCACCAGCGAGGAGATTCGTACTTGCATCACCGGCGCGCATTTCTTCGACGGCAAGCGCATCCGCACCATCGAGGGCCACGCCAAGCGCGATGCCCAGGGCGAGGTCAGCGAGCTCAATCCGATCCAGCAGAAGTTCGTCGATCAGTTTGCCTTTCAGTGCAGCTACTGCACGCCGGGCTACGTCAACGCTGCCACCGTGCTGGTGGAAAAGCTGCAGCGTCAGCCGGTCAAGCGCAGCGAGCTGGAGGGCGAGATCGAAGACGCTCTGGGCAAGCACATCTGCCGCTGCACCGGCTACGTGCGCTACTACAGCGCCGCGCGCGATGTGGTGGAGTCCCTCGGTCTGGTCAAGGAGGGTTGAGCATGAAGAACATTCTGCTCGCTGCCGCCCTGTTGCTGCCGTTGGCCGCCCAGGCGGCCGATAAGCAACTGATCGAGCGCGGCAAGTACCTGGCGCGCGCTGCTGACTGCGTGGCCTGCCACAGCGTCGAAGGCGGCGCCGAATACGCCGGCGGTCTGCCGCTGGAATCGCCGTTCGGCACCATCTACGGCACCAATATCACCCCGGACAAGCAGTACGGTATCGGCGAGTACAGCGCCGATGATTTCTACCGCGCGGTGGCCGAAGGTGAGCGCCGCGACGGCAGCAAGCTCTATCCGGCCATGCCGTACACCTCCTATCACCTGCTCAAGCGCGAAGACTCCGACGCCATCTACGCCTACCTGATGAGCCTGGAGCCGATCGCCAAACCCAGCCCGCAAACCAGCCTGAGCTTCCCGTTCAATGTGCGTTTCGGCCTGAGCTTCTGGAACATGCTCTACAAGAGCCGCGTGCAAATGCTGCCGGCCGAAGGCAAAAGCGAGACCTGGCAGCGTGGCCAGTACCTGGTCGAGGCGCTGGGCCACTGCGGTGAGTGCCATACGCCGCGCAATGCCCTCGGTGCGCTGCAACAGGATCAACGTCTGCAAGGCGGCGTGCTGCTTGGTTACGAGGCGCCCAGCCTGCTCGCTGAGGATCTGGCCGCGCGCGGCTGGAGCACCGACGACCTGGCGACCTTCCTCAAACACGGCATCAGCGCCCAGGGTTCGATGTTCAACGAGATGTACCCGGTGCTGCATCACAGCACCCAGTACCTGCCGCTGGACGACCACAAGGCCATGGCCACCTACCTGCTCGGTGACCAGCCGCCAGAAGCGCGCAAGGTGACCGCCGTGGCGCTGGATCAGCTCGACGAAAGCGCTCAGCAAGGCCGCCAGCACTACCTCAACCTGTGCGCCGGTTGTCATGGCGTGGCGGGCGAGGGCGTGCCGCATGTGGCCGTGGCGATGGATGGCAACACCACCCTGCGCCTGAATGAGGCACGCAACCTGTTGCGGGTGATCGATGACGGCATCAAGGAGCAGCAATTCACCGGCTTTGAGCGCATGCAGCCAATGCCGGGCTTCAGCGACAAGTTGGATGACGGGCAGATGCGCGACCTGCTGCATTACCTGCGGCAGACCTGGGGCGGCCAGGATGCTGAGCTGAGCCCGCAGCAGGTCAGCCAGTTGCGCAGCGAGAAGGGCCATTGAGGCGGGGTGAATACTGATGCAGCACCTTGATCAGCTGGTTGTGCGCCAGGCGCTGCAATGGTCTGCAGCGGGGCAGCGGGTGTGGCTGTGCACGGTGCTGGCCACCTACGGCTCGGCGCCGCGTGCGCCGGGTTCACTGCTGGCTGCCACGGCGAGCGGCGAGTGGATTGGCTCGCTGTCCGGCGGCTGCGTCGAGGATGAGTTTCTTGAACGGCTGGCCGCCGGCGCGTTCCCCGAGCCGATCTATCTGCTGCGTTATGGCGATGGCAGCGACCCGCACTCGCGGATCAGCCTGCCCTGCGGCGGCGTGTTGGAAGTGCTGGTGGAAAACCTGCCGGCCGACTGCGCGGTACAGGCACATTTGCGTGAGCTGGAAAGCGCTTTGGCTGGCCAGCGCCGGCTGATCCGCGAAGTGGCGTTGCCCAGCGGTGAGCGCCGCTTGCTGGCCGACAGCACGCAGGGACCACGGGTGGAGCGTCAGCCGAATCTGCTGCGTTTGCGCGTCGGTGCGGCTCAGCGCCTGCTGCTGGCGGGTTACTCCTCGGTGGCGCAGATTTGTGCGCAGTTCGCTCAAGGCCTGGGTTTCGAGGTAGTGCTCTGCGATCCGCGCGAAGAAGTGCTGCAAGGCGTCGACTTGCCAGGAGTGGAAATCCGCCGCGAGCTGCCGTCCGAGGTGATTCGCCTCGGCGGTTGCCATGCCGACACCGCCGTGGTGGCGCTGACCCATGACCCGCGTATCGACGATCTGGCGATGATCGAAGCGGTACGCACCGAGGCGTTCTATATCGGCGTGATGGGTTCCATGGTCACCAGCAGCAAACGCTTCGAACGCCTGCGCCGGGTGGGTGGGCTGGATGATACCCAGCTGGCGCGGATTATCGCGCCGATTGGCCTGAACCTGGGCAGCAAGACCCCGGCGGAAATCGCCCTGGCGGTACTCGCCGACATCCTGCGGGTGCGCAACGGCCTGGCGCGGGATGCGCTCTAGCATGCCCAGGGTGCTCGCCTTGATGCTCGCTGCCGGTCGCGGCACGCGCTTTGGCAGCGACAAGCGCCTGGCCCGTTTGCCGGACGGGCGCAGCCTGTTGGCCGCCAGCGTCGAGCAAGCGTTGCAGGTGTTCGCGCAGGTGCATGTGGTGCTGCGCGTGGACGATGATGCGCAGGCACTGGGCTTGGCGGACGCTTGCCGGATTATCCGCTGCAGCGACGCCGACCAGGGCATGGGTCACAGCCTTACTGCCGGCATGCGCGCCCTGGCCGGGCAGGATGCCGAGGCCATCGCGGTGTTGCTCGGCGATATGCCCTGGGTCGCCGCAGACAGCCTGCGCCAGCTCGCCAGCCAGGCGGCTGCCGAGCGCATCGTCTACCCGCTGCACGGTGGCCAGCGCGGCCATCCAGTGCTGTTCGGCCGTGAATTCTGGCCGCAAGTGCAGGGCCTGCGCGGTGATGAAGGTGCGCGTGCGCTGTTGCAAACCAATCCAGACGCTTGCCACGGCATCGTTGTAGATGACCCTGGCGTACTGCGCGATGTGGATAGACCAGAAGCGCTGTTATAAGGCGCAAGCCCTTGTGACAGCCGGTCGCGCGACAATCGACCACAGCTGAACTTACCCCGGCAAACGCTACTCTCTGTACATGCATTGACCCGCGTCAACACCTTCGGCGCGCGGTTGTGAGGGCTTTTGCCCTGCTCGCTAGTTGCCTCACCCAGAACAATAATCCCCCCGACTGATTACCCGTGACTGGCATGCGCGCCCGTGGCCGTGCCCCGTATCACCTGACTGAGGAAACGCCATGTTTGGATTGGAGGCTCTCGACCTTGCTCGAATCCAGTTCGCTTTCACCATCTCCTTTCACATCATCTTTCCGGCCATCACCATCGGCCTGGCCAGCTACCTGGCGGTGCTCGAAGGGCTGTGGCTGAAAACCGGGGAGACGGTGTACCGCGATCTGTACCACTTCTGGGCGAAAATCTTTGCGGTCAACTTCGGCATGGGTGTGGTGTCCGGCCTGGTTATGGCCTATCAGTTCGGCACCAACTGGAGCGCGTTTTCCGACTTTGCCGGGGCGGTCACCGGGCCGCTGCTGACCTATGAAGTGCTCACCGCATTCTTCCTCGAAGCGGGCTTCCTCGGGGTGATGCTGTTCGGCTGGCACCGCGTCGGCCCTGGCCTGCACTTCTTCTCCACGGTAATGGTGGCGATCGGTACGCTGATCTCGACCTTCTGGATTCTCGCCTCCAACAGCTGGATGCACACCCCGCAGGGCTTCGAGATTATCGACGGCCGGGTGATTCCGGTGGACTGGTTCGCCGTGGTGTTCAACCCCTCGTTCCCTTATCGCCTGGCGCATATGGCGACGGCGGCGTTCCTCGCCACGGCGTTCTTCGTTGGCGCGTCGGCGGCCTGGCATTTGTTGCGCGGCCGCGACAACCCGGCGATCCGCAAGATGCTGTCGATGGCCATGTGGATGGCGCTGCTCGTGGCGCCGATTCAGGCAGTGATCGGTGATTTCCATGGCCTGAATACCCTCAAGTACCAACCGGCAAAGATCGCCGCGATCGAAGGCCATTGGGAAAACCATGGCGATGAGCCGACTCCGCTGATCCTGTTCGGCTGGCCGGATATGGAGCGAGAAGAAACCCGCTTCAAGATCGAAATTCCCGCCCTCGGCAGCCTGATCCTGACCCACAGCCTGGACAAGCAGGTGCCGGCACTCAAGGAGTTCGCCAAGGAAGATCGACCTAACTCAACCATCGTGTTCTGGACCTTCCGGATCATGGTTGGCCTGGGCATGCTGATGATCCTCACCGGCCTTTTGGGGCTGTGGCTGCGTACGCGCGGCAAGCTGTTCCAGAGCAGGCCGTTCCTGCATCTGGCCGTGTGGATGGGCCCGTCGGGGATCATCGCCATCCTCGCCGGTTGGTACACCACGGAAATCGGTCGTCAGCCCTGGATTATCCACGGCCTGATGCGCACCGCCGATGCCTCGTCCGGGCACAGTTTTGCGCAGATGAGCCTGACCCTGATTCTGTTCGTGGTGGTGTATTTCGCCCTGTTCGGCGCGGGTATCAGCTACATGATGCGCCTGGTGCGCAAAGGCCCGATCACCGATGAAGGCAAGGAACCCGCCGAGGGCGGCCCTGGCCAGAAACGCACGCCGTCCCGTCCGCTGTCCGCGCCCGAAGAGGGCCTGGAAGAAGGCGAAACTGACTCGCTGGCTGAGAGGAATTGAATATGGGCATTGATCTCTCGCTGATCTGGGCCGTGATCATCGCCTTCGGGGTGATGATGTACGTGGTCATGGACGGCTTTGACCTGGGCATCGGCATCCTCTTTTCCTTCGTCAAAAGCGAAGGCGAGCGCGATGTGATGATGAATACCGTGGCACCGGTCTGGGACGGTAACGAAACCTGGCTGGTACTCGGTGGCGCGGCGCTGTTCGGCGCCTTTCCGTTGGCCTACGCAGTGGTGCTCAGCGCGCTGTACCTGCCGTTGATCTTTATGCTGCTGGGGCTGATCTTTCGCGGCGTGGCCTTCGAGTTCCGCTTCAAGGCCAAGGCCGCCAAACGGCATATCTGGGACAAGGCGTTTATCGGCGGCTCGCTGACCGCGACCTTCTTCCAGGGTGTGGCGTTGGGGGCCTATATCGACGGCTTCAAGGTGGTCGATCGGGTCTATGTCGGTGGCGCGCTGGACTGGCTGACGCCGTTCTCGTTGTTCTGCGGCCTGGCGCTGATTGCCGCCTACGCCTTGCTCGGTTGCACCTGGCTGATCATGAAGACCGAAGGCCGCCTGCAGCTGCAGATGCACGATATGGCGCGGCCGTTGGTATTCGTACTGCTCGGCGTCACCGGTATCGTCAGCCTGTGGACGCCACTGGCGCATGCCGATATCGCCGAGCGCTGGTTCAGCATGCCGAATATCTTCTGGTTTATGCCGGTGCCGCTGCTGGTGCTGCTGTGCACCTGGGCGCTGCTGCGGGCGGTGGCGCGCAACGCCAACTACTCACCGTTTCTGCTGACCCTGACGCTGATCTTCCTCGGCTACAGTGGCCTCGGTATCAGCCTGTGGCCGAATATCATCCCTCCGTCGATCAGCATCTGGGAAGCCGCCGCACCGCCGCAGAGCCAGGGCTTTATCCTGGTCGGTGCGCTGTTCATCATCCCATTCATTCTGATGTACACCGCCTGGAGCTATTACGTGTTCCGCGGCAAGGTTACTGAAGAAGATGGCTACCACTGAGGCCCGTGCGATGAACGAGAGCGACGAGAAAAAGCCGCTGTGGCAACGCCTCGGCTGGCTGGTAGCGATCTGGGCCGGCAGCGTGCTGGCCCTGGGGGCGGTGTCCTATCTGCTGCGCCTGTTTATGCAGGCGGCGGGGATGGGCACGCCGTAACGGCGGTGCTTATTTTATCGCTTTAAGCACCACAAACTTCGGCGTAGCCGCCGCCTGTTCTACGCCGCGAAATAGCCGTTTTAGCTTGGCGTGGTAGCCCAGGTGGCGGTTGCCGACTATCCACAGTTCGCCGCCGGTTACCAGCGCTGCGCGGGCTTGTTGGAACATGCGCCAGGCGAGAAAGTCGCCGACCACCTGCTGCTGGTGGAATGGCGGGTTGCACAGCACCAGGTCCAGCGAATCCTCCGCTTGCTCGGCCAAACCATCGCCGGCGCGGATTTCGACCGGGCGTTCGCCCAGCGCCGCGCGCCAGTTTTCCTCGGTCGATTGCACCGCCATATATGACTCATCCACCAGCGTCAGCTCGGCCAGCGGGCTGCCCAGGGCATAGGCAATACCGAGTACACCGTTGCCGCAACCGAGGTCCGCCACGCGCACGCGGCTGAGGTGTTTGGGCAGGTGTGGCAGGAAGGCGCGGGTGCCGATATCCAGGTCTTCACGGCAGAACACATTGGCGTGGTTGAGCAGCTCTATGGCCGGCTTTTCCAGGCGATAACGCGTCGGGTATGGCGATACGGGCGCGGATTTGGCTTCAGGTGTGGCAAACAGCAGGCGGGCTTTTTTCACTGCCAGCGAGGCTTGCACCGGGCCGATATATTTCTCCAGCAGATCACCGGCAGCACGCGGCAGGTGTTTGACCATGGCCGCGGCAATCACCTGCGCGTTTGGGGCAAGCTGGCCGTGCAGGCGAATCAGTTGCTCCTCCAGCAGCGCCAGAGTTTTCGGCACGCGGATCAGCACCACATCAAACGGCCCCTGAGCGACTGCGCTGGCCGGCACAAACGTCACGGCATCCGCCGGCAACTGATTGCGCAGCAGGTTGACCTGCAAACCCAGGTGGCCGAGGTGCGAGTCGCCGCTGCTGGTCACGTGTGCCTGCCCAGCGAGGCTGGCCGCCAGTGCGCCGAAGCTGTCATTCAGCACCAATACCCGCGCGCTGCTCGCCAGCCCTTGTTCATGCAGATGGTTGAGCAGGTACTCGTCCGCCGCATCGAACGCCTGCAGCGGCTCGTGAGGCTGGTCGGGTTGGCGAAGCAGATCGAGTTGGGCGAACGGGGTGCTGAACACAGGCATGGAAAACTCGGGTGGCAGGCCGCAAGGGCGCGATAGAAAGTGCAGTTGGTCGCTATTGTCGGTGCAAGTGGCGGAAAAGTCTCGGAACTGAGAGCTGGTTCAGCAAATCGCAGTTGTGCCGCACGCGGCTTTACCGAAGAATGCTGCCCCCTTGCGGGTCTGCTCAGTCGTGTCGGATACCGCTGAGTCAGCAAGGTCGGCATTCAAATAATAACCAGGCCCCGAGCATTACGCCCGGCTGCGATCTGGTAGCGCCTGATGATCAGGACCGCGCAGCACTCTGCCGCGTCCACCGAATCATCCATAGCCCACACCCCCACTCAATGAGGCCTGCCCATGCAGGCTTCACGGCGTTCTATTTGCAAAAAGGTATGTTCATGTTCAAGTCCCTGTTGTCTTTAACCTTCACTGCGTTGCTGGTCGCTGCAAGCCCGGCCCATGCGGAAGGCAAGGCTCCAATCGTTATCAAGTTCTCTCATGTGGTGGCCGAGAACACGCCCAAGGGCAAGGGCGCACTGCTGTTCAAGAAGCTGGTGGAAGAGCGCTTGGCCGGGCAGGTGACGGTCGAGGTATACCCGAATTCGACGCTGCTCGGCGATGGCGAGGAGATCACCGCGCTGCGCGAGGGCAAGGTGCAGATGCTGGCCCCTTCGCTGTCCAAGTTCGAGGCTTACACCAAGCAATTGCAGGTGTTTGACCTGCCGTTCCTGTTCGATGACCTGGAGGCGGTCAAGCGCTTCCAGAAGCGTGACAAGAGCCGCGAGCTGCTGCACTCCATGTCCAACCAGGGCATCTACGGCCTGGCCTACTGGAATAACGGCATGAAGCAGCTGACCTCCAACCGCGAGCTGCGCAAGCCCGAGGATGCCAAGGACCTGGCCTTCCGTATCCAGCCCTCGTCGGTGCTGGAAGCGCAGTTTGGCCAGCTTGGCGCCAAGACCGTGAAGATGCCGTTCGCCGAGGCGTTCAAGGCGCTGCAGGCCGGCACCATCCAGGGCACTGAAGGCCCCTGGTCGAACATCGCCAGCCAGAAGGTCGACACGGTGCAGCCGTTTATCAGCGAGCTTAATCACGGCTCGCTGAGCTATATGCTGATCAGCAGCAAGGAGTTCTGGACCAGCATCCCCTACAAGACCCGCACCGAACTGGAAGCGATCATCGAAGAGGTCTCCTTCTCGGTGAACAAGGATGCCGAGACGCTGAACAACAATGACCGCGAGCGCATCATCGCCGCCGGCAACGCCCAAGTGGTCACCCTTACGGCCGATGAGCGTGCCGCCTGGCGCACGGCGCTGAGCCCGCTGTGGAAGACCTACGAAGCCGAAATCGGCGCCGATGTGTTGCGCGCCGCGCAGGCAGTCAATCGCCGCTAAGAACAGGTTCTAAGGGGTAAAGGCCAAGAGCCCCCAGGTTTTGCCGGTGTTTGTTCGACCGGCGTTGCGCCACACTGGGTTTATGCAATCCGCATAAACCCGGTGTTCGCATGACCAGTGACGACAAGTACACGCGGCAAACCCTTACCTCTATTCAGGTCTGGTCACCCAGCCTGTTCAGCCTGCGTTGCAGTCGCGATGCCGGCTTTCGCTTTCGCGCCGGGCAGTTCGCCCGTCTTGGCGTAGAAAAGGCCGATGGTTCGGTGGTCTGGCGCGCCTATTCGATGGCATCGGCGCCCCATGATGAGTTTCTCGAATTCTTCTCCATCGTCGTGCCAGGCGGTGAGTTCACCTCCGAGCTGAGCCGGCTAAAGGTAGGCGACAGCCTGCTGGTGGAAAAACAGGCCCTGGGCTTTCTCACCCTCGATCGTTTTGCCGATGGCCGTGACCTCTGGCTGCTGGCCAGTGGCACGGGGCTCGCGCCGTTTCTATCGATCCTGCAGGGCTTGGAGGTGTGGCAGCGTTTCCAGCGCGTGGTGCTGGTGTACAGCGCGCGCACGGCCAGCGAGTTGGCCTATCAGCCGCTGATTCACGGCCTGATGCAGCAGGAGCATTTGCAGGAATACGCCGAACGCTTTGTCTATCTGCCGTTGGTGACCCGCGAGCAGGTACCCGGTTGTCTGCATGGGCGCATCACCAGTTTGTTGGAAAGTGGCGAACTGGAGCGAGCTGCGGGGCTGAGCCTGGATCCTGCCTATTCGCGGCTGATGATCTGCGGCAATCCGCAGATGATCGACGACACTCGCACGTTGCTGAAACAGCGTGATCTGCAGCTCAGCCTGACTCGCCGGCCGGGCCAGGTTGCGGTGGAGAACTACTGGTAGATGTTGCAAAGGGTGGCGGCCAGGAGTGCGGGGTTGTAAAAATCTGGTAACGCTTTAGCGCTTAGCCTTTGCCTCAGTAGCCTCTAATATCGCGCGCTTCTTGTGACCTTTACCGGACTATATGGACAGTGAGAGATGTAAGCCGCCCTCGCCAATCGCGCTGAGTGCGGCACTGAAATCCAGCGGCGCAGCCCTGCGTACGCACCCTCGGCAGCAACCCGCTGCACGATCCTTTTCCCAGTTGATGACGCCAATGCGCGGCCAATGCCTGCGCGTTGCCTTCGGCTGTGCCCGTTCAATTAACTCAAGAGCCACACACTAAATGGAATGGATCGCTGATCCCACGGCCTGGTTGGGCCTATTGACCCTGATCGTCCTGGAAATCGTCCTGGGCATCGACAACCTGGTGTTTATCGCCATCCTCGCCGACAAGCTGCCGCCCGAGCAGCGTGACCGCGCGCGGCTGATCGGCCTGAGCCTGGCGATGATCATGCGTCTGGGCCTGCTGGCCAGTATTGCCTGGCTGGTAACCCTGACCGAACCGTTGATCGATGTGTTCGGCAAGACCTTCTCCGGGCGCGACCTGATCATGCTGTTTGGTGGTGTGTTCCTGTTGTTCAAGGCCACTATGGAGCTGCATGAGCGTCTCGAAGGGCACACCCATCAAGCGACTGGCAGCAAGGCCTACGCTCGCTTCTGGCCGGTGGTGGCGCAGATTATCGTGCTCGATGCGGTGTTCTCCCTGGATGCGGTGATCACCGCCGTAGGCATGGTCGAGCACCTGCAGGTGATGATGATCGCCGTGGTGATCTCCATGGGCTTGATGATTGTTGCCAGCAAGCCGCTGACCGCCTTCGTCAACGCGCGGCCGACAGTGATCATGCTGTGCCTGGGCTTTTTGATGATGATCGGCTTCAGCCTGACCGCCGAAGGTCTGGGCTTCCATATCCCGAAAGGTTATCTGTACGCGGCGATTGGCTTCTCGATTCTGATCGAGGTGTTCAACCAGCTGGCCCGTTCGCGGCGCAAGCGCAGCCTGCAGGGTGAGCGCGGCATGCGTGAACGCACCGCCCACGCGGTAATGCGTTTGCTCGGTGGCAAGGTGCAGGCCGACGAGGTGGGCGAAGAGATTGCCGACATGCTCGAAGGCGGTGCCGGTGAAGCGGTGCTGTTTGATCGCCGTGAGCGGGTGATGATCAGCGGCGTGCTGAGCCTGGCCGAACAGTCGATCCAGAAGGTTATGACCGCCCGCATGGACGTCGACCGGATCAACCTTGACGACCCGCTTGAGGTGATCCACCAGGCCCTGCTTGAGTCGCCGCACTCGCGCCTGCTGGTGTCGCGCGGCGATGCGGCGGATGAGCCACTGGGTTATATCCACAAGAAGGAGCTGTTCAAGGAACTGCTCAAGGGTGAGCAGCCGGATATCGAAAGCCTGGTCCGTGCGCCGGTCAATCTGCCGGACAGCGCTTCGGTGCTTAGCGCCCTGGAGCAGATGCGCCAGGCCTCGACCCACGTGGCCTTTGTGGTCAACGAGTTCGGCGGCTTCGAAGGCTTGCTGACCCTGACCGACATTCTTGAGGCGATTGCCGGCGAGCTGCCGGATGCTAGCGAAGTGGATGGCCCGGATATCGAAAACCTCGACGGGGCTTACCGCGTCAGCGGCGCGCTGAACCTTGCGGTGCTGCGTGAGCGGCTGGGCTTCAAGGCCAGGCCGACCGACGACTATCAGACCATCGCCGGGCTGGCGATGAGCCTGCTCGACCGCTTGCCGATCATTGGTGATCAGGTCGAGTACGCAGACTGGCGCTTGACGGTTACCGAGGTCAAGGACCGTCGGGTGGCCAAGCTGTTGCTTACACCTCTGGCCGATTAAACGCGGCGCAATAAAAAAGGCACCTTCGGGTGCCTTTTTCAATTTGCCCGGGATTACTCCTTGGCTTGCTGCGCCTTGAGCAAATCGCGGATTTCGCTGAGCAGCTCCTGATCCTTGGTCGGTGCGGCTGGCGCTTCCGGGGCGGCTTCTTCTTCGCGCTTGAGTTTGTTCAGTACCTTGATGCCCATAAAGATGGCGAAGGCGACGATCAGGAAGTCCAGTACGGTCTGGATAAATTTGCCGTAGGCCAGGGTGACCGCAGCGGCATCGCCTTCGGCGGCTTTCAGCACAATCGCCAGGTCGGAGAAATCCACGCCGCCAATCAGCACGCCCAGAGGTGGCATCACCACGTCACCGACAAAGGACGAGACGATCTTGCCGAAGGCCGCGCCGATGATGATGCCGACGGCCATGTCGACCACATTGCCTTTGACTGCAAAGGCTTTGAATTCACTGAGTATGCTCATGCTGCGTTCCCTGGTAGGTGAGGTTGCGCTGAGTGTAATCCAGCGCGCGCCGCTTGCCAGCTACTTCTCAGGCCGGGTAGTGGACCTCGGGCAGCGACTCGAAGCCCGGTTTGGCCAGCAGGTAACCCTGAAACAGCTCCACGCCCATGTCGCGTAATGCATGCAGTTCACCGAGGCTTTCGATGCCCTCGGCAATCACTCGGATATTCAGTTTGCGGCACATCTGCAGGGCGGCTTCGACCAGAATCTGCCGCACGCTGTCCTGCTCGATATTGCGGATCAGCTGCATGTCCAGCTTGATCAGGTCGGGCTGAAAGTCGGCCAGCAGATTGAGGCCGGCATAGCCTGCGCCGAAGTCATCAATCGCCGTCATAAAACCCTGTTTACGGTACGCGCGCAGGATGCCGGTGAGGTGGTCGACATCCAGCACCTGCTCCTGTTCGGTGACCTCGAAGATGATCCGCTCCAGTGGGAAGTTGAACCGCGTGGCCGCCTCCAGCGTGGCGCGGATGCAGGTCTCGGGTTTGTATACCGCGTTGGGCATAAAGTTGATGGAGACCATGGCCGGCACTTGCAGTTTGGCTGCCCATTCCAGGGCGGTAATCCGGCAGGCCTGGTCGAACGGGTAGAGGTTATCCGCGTTGAGCTTACTCAGCAGGCTGCCGGCGGATTCACCGGCGGTGCCGCGCACCAGCGCTTCGTGGGCGAATATGGTGCCTGTACTCAGGTTGATAATGGGCTGAAAGGCCATGCTGATGGGAAACCCCAGCCCCTGGCCGTCACGGCACGCCGAACATCCTGATGTTGTACTCATAACCAGTTCTCGTTAATGGCTTTTGACGCATGGGCAAAGATAGCAGAAGTTGCCTGGGCCTCGTGTTGCAAGGCCTTTCAGCAGAGCCGGCGCGACTGGGCTAGGCTCAATAAAGGCCCGCCATGAGGATGCCGCTATGCCACTGGAACATCACCCGCTGCACCGCGAGTTTCCGGAGTTCAAGACGCAGTTGCACGCCTTGTTGTCCAGTGATGGGCATTTCGCCCGGTTGGCCGAAGAGTATGAAGAGCTCGACAAGCGTATTTATGAGGCGGAAAGCGGTCGGGTGGCCATGGATGAGATGCTACTGCTGGGCCTGAAGATGCAGCGCGTCAGCCTCAAGGACGAACTGGCCGGCTTTCTGGGCAGCACGCCATAGCGTGATGGGCTTGATCCGGGTCAAGTGTTGGCCTGGGCTCAGGGGGTAGTCTGCAGGCAGTGACTATCCCAGAGGAGCGCCCGCATGCATGTTGAACACCATCCGCTGATCAAGGACTTCCCCGAACTGCGCGGCGCGCTGCATGAGCTGCGACTCGGCGATGCCGACTTCGCCCGCCTGGCCGACACCTACGAAACCCTGGATAAACGCATTTGCCGGATTGAGGCGGGCGGCGAATTGCTGGCTGATGATGCCCTGCTTGCCCTTAAGCAGGAACGCGTTGGCCTCAAGGATGACCTCGCGCGCCGGCTTAAACGCTCCGCAGGGCAATGTTGTGGCTGCGGTAATGGCTGCAAATCGTAAGAACCTGTTTACGATCTGCTGCGCGTCGGCCCTGCTGCGTTAAAAACAGGCTCAGAGTGCTCATGTACAGCTCGTACACTCCGCCTCTTCGCCTGTTTTTGCCCTGCCGGACTCTAGCTCGCGAGATCCTAAACAGGTTCTAAAGTCGTAGAGCTGTAAATATATCCAGCTATTTCGTATGATCCGGGCTCAGCGTTTATAGGAGTCCGGCATGGCCAAGGCCAAGCGCATGTATGGCTGCACCGAGTGCGGCGCGACCTTTCCCAAATGGGCCGGCCAGTGCGGCGAGTGCGGCGCCTGGAACACCCTGGTGGAAACCCTGATCGAGGCCAATGCCGCTACCCCCAGTGGGCGCGCGGGCTGGGCCGGCGAGCAGGCGCAGATCAAGACCCTGGCCGAGGTCAGTGTCGAGGAAGTACCGCGCTTCTCCACTGCTTCAGGCGAGCTGGATCGCGTGCTGGGCGGCGGTCTGGTGGACGGCTCGGTGGTGCTGATTGGCGGTGATCCCGGTATCGGCAAGTCGACCATCCTCCTGCAGACCCTGTGCAATATCGCCACGCGCTTTCCCGCGCTGTATGTCACTGGTGAGGAATCCCAGCAGCAGGTGGCCATGCGCGCCCGCCGCCTGGGCTTGCCGGAAGAC
>JBIHZW010000199.1:0-6785 GCA_044240245.1 Pseudomonas sp.
GGCCAATAAAAAGCGGGATCAGTTAACTGATCCCGCTTTTTATTGGCCGCAGGCTTGAGTGGTATTCAGTGGCAGCTGAGGCTGTCGGCTTGGCGATAGAGCATAAGCAACTTGCGTGTAATGGACTGCTGAATATCGTCACGCTCGAAGGTCGATAGCCGCGTCAGGCGACTGACCTGCAAACGGTGCAGGTGGATATAGGGCATCTGCTGATCGAACTCGCGCAGGTCACCCTTCATCATGATCGGCAGGAAGATATCGCCGGCCTTCTTCTGGTTGCTGATGATTTGCGCCAACGCCGGTTTGAACGGCATGGTTTTCGGCGCAGGGCCGCCTTCCTTGATCATCGTGGTTAGCAGCAAGCCTGGCTTGCGCAGGACCACACCGGGCAGTACGCACAGCCCGGTTTTACGTACGGCATGCGACTCGATGCCATGCAGGGTGTCGTGGAAGGCATAGGGATTGGGCAGTACCACCATTTTGCGGCCCATATCGCTGGGGAAGTGCAGGTCGTAGTTGGTGTACAGCTGACGCGTCGATTCCGAGTACACGCACAGGCGGTTCTCGAATAGCTTGATAAAGCGTTCCGCCAGCTCGCGTCGGGCGATGCTATCCAGGTCCCAGATCAGGTCCTGGTTCTGCGGTTTGCTCAGGTCGACTTCCTGGTGTTCCATATCGCTCATTGCGTTCTCATACCCTGAACTGTCCAAGCAACCGGTTGAGCTGCTCGGCCAACTGACCTAGGTGTTGCCCGGCATCACTGGATTGTTGCGCCGCCAGGGCATTGTTATGGGCCAGGCTGGCTGCCTGGGTGACATTCTGGTTGATGTCTTCGACCACGTGCGATTGTTGCAGTGTCGCGCTGGCGATGGAAGCGTTCAGGCCGGTGAGGTTGCGTAGGCCACTGGCGATCAGGGTAAGGCTGGCACCGGCTTGACTGGCTTGCTCGATGGTCAGCTGCGAGGCTTTGCTGCTGTCATTGATGACCTTGACTGCGGCCTCTGAGTTGCCCTGCAGGCGCTCGATCATCACCTGGATTTCCGCCGTGGATTTTTGCGTACGCTGCGCCAGCAGGCGTACCTCATCGGCAACCACGGCAAAGCCGCGACCTTGCTCACCAGCGCGGGCGGCTTCGATGGCCGCATTGAGTGCGAGCAGGTTGGTCTGTTCGGCAATCGAGCGGATCACCTCCAGTACGCTGCCGATCTGCGTGCTTTCCTGGGCCAGGGCCTGAATCACCGCCACAGCCTGGTCGATGGTGCCGGACAATTCGTTGATCTGCCGCAGACTCGCCTCGATATTCTGCTGGCCTTGCAGGGCCTGCTCCTCGGCGGCATGCACTTCGGAGGAAGCATGCTCGGCGTTCTTCGCCACGTCCTGCACGCCGTAGGTCACCTCATTTATGGCGGTGGCCACCAGTTCCATCTGTTGCGACTGCTGTTCGCTGTGCTGCTGCGCCTGGCCGGAAACCTGGCCTAGGTTGCGCGCGGCGGCATCGAGCTGGCCGGCAGAGTCGAGGGACTGCTTGATCACCAGGCGCAGTTTGTCGGTAAAGGCATTGAAATGGCGGGACAGGGCAGACAGCTCATCGTTGCCGTGGGTGTCGAGGTTGCGCGTCAGGTCACCATCGCCGCTGGCGATATTGGCCATGGCACTGACGGCGTGCTGCAGGGGTTGGGTGATGCTGCGTACGATCAATACCACCAGCACGGCCACCAGCGCAGCAATCGCCAGACCGATCACTATGGTTTTTAACGCCTGGGCCTGGAACTCCGCTTGAACATCGTCGACATAAACGCCGGAGCCGATTATCCAGCCCCAGGGTTGGAACAGTTGCACATAGGAAACCTTGGGCACGGGGTCGCTGGCGCCCGGTTTGGGCCAGCGGTAGTCGACCTGGCCGGCACCCTGGCTTTTGCTGATGGCGACCATTTCATTGAACAGCGCTTTGCCGTCGGGATCCTTGAAACCCGAGAGGTTCTGGCCTTCGAGCTTGGGGTTGGTGGGGTGCATGACCATCACTGGGGTCTGGTCATTGATCCAGAAGTATTCCTGGCCGGCGTAACGCAAGCCGCGGATGGTTTCTATCGCCTGCTTCTGCGCATCTTCGCGAGGCATGCTGCCTGTGGCTTCTAGTGCGTGATAGTGCTGCAGGATGCCCGCGGCGCTCTGCACCACATGCTGGGTTTTCTCGGATTTAGCGGCATACAGATCGCTGTGGATCTGCTTGAGCAACAATGCGCCCTGGATAATCAGCATGACGATGGCGACCACCAGGATCAGCCATAGGCGACGGTTAATGGGCAGGCTGCGCAGGCTATTCATGGAGTTGTTCTCCCTTGTTGTTTTAGGCGCTGGGTCGCCTCTTAATAGGCCAAGAGTATTACGTAGTTGCGTTAGACCTTAGGCTAATTGGCAGATAAGCGAAGTGTAGGCGAGCTATTGCGTGGGGCTTTTCAGGCGTGGAGTGCATTCGCAGGCAGCGCCGTGTGCATTAAATACGCAGGTTCTCTGCTAGGATTTGCGCCATTGCGGGTTAAGTGCGTGATTTGATTATTTTTTCTGCCAGCAGGAACCTTTTGCGAAGGGCTCGGTCGGACGCCCTCACAAGTTCATCAGCATATTTGTTGTTCGTGTCGGATAAGGCACGCATTTAGGAGCGGGGATGGATCTTTGGGTTGCCGTACAGGCACTGATTCTGGGCATTGTGGAAGGCGTTACTGAGTTTCTGCCGATATCCAGCACCGGCCACCAGATCATAGTTGCCGACCTGATTGATTTTGGCGGCGAGCGGGCGATGGCTTTCAATATCATCATCCAGCTGGGAGCGATTCTCGCGGTGGTGTGGGAGTACCGACGCAAGATCCTCGACATCGTTGTGGGTCTGCCTAAAGAGCCACAGGCGCAGCGCTTCACGGCCAATTTGCTGATTGCCTTTCTGCCGGCTGTGGCGCTGGGCGTATTGTTTGCCGACCTGATTCATCATTATCTGTTCAACCCGATCACCGTGGCGCTGGCGCTGGTGGTGGGCGGGGTGATCATGCTCTGGGCCGAGCGGCGCACGCACCTGGTGCACGCCGAGAACGTGGATGACATGACCTGGAAGGATGCCTTGAAGATCGGTTTTGCCCAGTGCCTGGCGATGATTCCGGGTACTTCACGCTCAGGCGCGACGATTATTGGCGGCTTGCTATTCGGTTTGTCGCGCAAGGCGGCGACCGAGTTTTCCTTCTTCCTTGCCATGCCGACCATGGTCGGTGCCGCGGTGTACTCCGGCTACAAGTACCGCGACCTGTTCCAGGTCAGTGACCTTCCGGTGTTTGCCATTGGCTTTGTCACCTCGTTTATCTTCGCCATGATCGCGGTGCGGGCGCTGCTCAGCTTTATCGGCAAGCACAGCTATGCCGCGTTTGCCTGGTACCGCATCGGTTTCGGCTTGCTGATTCTGGCAACCTGGCAGTTGCAGTGGATTGACTGGAGTACGGCGCAGCCGTGATTACTGGAGCTGTATTCGGCCGATAAATAAAGGCGCACCTCAGGGTGCGCCTTTGTCATAGTGGCCTCGGCTAATGGGGGGCGCATATGCATCAGATCGAGCAGCAAATCCTTCAGGTCAACGGAATTGACCTGAGTCTATACAGCGCTGGTCCTGCGACGGGGCGGCCGGTCTGGTTGCTGCACGGGTTTCCCGAGTGCTGGCATTCCTGGCGCCAGCAGATCGCGCCGCTGGCGGCTGCCGGTTATCGCGTGTTGATCCCGGAAATGCGTGGCTATGGTCAGAGCAGTGCGCCGCGCGATCCCGCCGCCTATGACCTGTTAACCATCTGCGCCGATATCCAGGCGGCCATGGATCAACTCGGCCAGCAGCAGGTATGTGTGGTCGGCCACGACTGGGGCGCACCGATTGCCTGGCACCTGGCCTTGCTTGAGCCTGAACGGGTGCAGGCGGTGGTCGGCATGACAGTGCCGTTTGGTGGGCGACCCAGGCAGCCGGCTATCGAGATCATGCGTCAGCTGTATGCCGAACGTTTTCATTACATCCTGCATTTCCAGCAGCCTGGTGTGGCCGAGGCGGAGATGGATGCTGATATCCCACGCACCCTGCGCATGATGATGCACAACACCTCGGCAGCCGTGCCCAAGGATCACTTTCTGCAGGAGAAACCTGCTGGCGCTGGGCTGTTTGATGGTATGCAGGACCCCGGTACGCTGCCGGCCTGGTGTGACAACGCGGCATTTGATCACTACCTGAAAACCTTCGAGGGCCGCGGCTTCTATGGCGCGCTGAACTGGTATCGCAATTTCGAGCGCAATTGGCAGCGCACCGAGGCCCTGGCTGATCGGCAGATCGAACAGCCGGCGCTGTTTCTGCTGGGTGATATGGACCCGGTCGGCACTCTGGAGGCCTACACCCTCAAGCAGATGCCCAAGCGCATCGCGCGGCTTGAGCAGCATGTGCTGAAAGAGTGCGGGCACTGGATTCAGAACGAGCAGGCCGAGCAGGTTAATCAATTGCTGCTGGCCTTTCTCGCTCGGCATTTCCCTGGATAAGCCACGAGTTCCATTGCGACTAAATCGGCTGATCCCAACGGCTAAAGGCATCACTCAGGTGTTCGATCCACGCCCGCACGGCCGGCAGCATGCCGCGTCTGTGGGTGTACACCGCTTGTAGATTAGCGGCGGGCAGCGCCCAGTCAGGCAGCAGGCGGATCAGTCGGCCATCAGCCAGTTCATCCAGGCACAGGGGCGCGGGCAGCATGGTAAAGCCCAGGCCGGCCATGGCCGCGTGTTTGCGTACGTTGAAATCTTCGATGGCCAGGCGCGCTTCCAGCACAGCCTCCTGTACGCGCCCGCTGTCGTGCTGCAAACGCAGGTGAATCCTGCGGTCCGCCTCCAGGGCCCCTAGCGCCGGCAGTGCAGCAAGATCGTCGGGCGTGCTGATCCTTGCGTGCTGCAGCAAGGCCGGTGCGGCCACCATAAAAGCTTGAGCCGGACGCAAGCGCCGGGTGATCAACGTTGGGTCTTCATCCTCGGCGCTGCGCACACGTAAGGCGACGTCTACGCCCTCGTTGAGCAGATCGATGCGCCGGTTGGTCTGAATCAGCTCCAGTTGCACCTTGGGGTAGGCCGCGAGAAAACTCACCACCAGCTCTGAGAGCAGGGCGATGCCGCCAGGCGCGCTGACCCGCAGACGACCGCGCGGTTCGCTGGTCAGGCTGGCCACGGTTTCCTCAGCCTGTTCGGCTTCCTGCAGCATGGCCTGACAATGGCGCAGGTAACGCTCGCCGATGTCGGTCAGCGCCAGTTTGCGTGTGGTGCGTTGCAGCAGGCGCGCGCCGAGGCGGTTTTCCAGCTCGGCTATGCGCCGCGACAGGCGTGATTTGGGGATGCCGAGGGTGCGCCCGGCTGCTGCGAAGCCGCCGGCTTCCACCACTTTGGCGAAGTAGAACAGGTCGTTGAGGTCATGCATGGCTTTATCGTCCTATTAGTGGGACGAACTATCGCATTTACGCTGACTAATCGGCTATTGCTTTCATCGATAGTATCTCCAGCATCTTGATCGCCGTGGGGCGATCTCAATTTGGAGATTGTCATGAAACTACTGCACCTCGATTCCAGCATCCTTGGTGACTCGTCCGCTTCCCGCCAACTCAGCCGCGCCGTAGTCGACGCCTGGCTGGTTGCTGAGCCTGAAGCGCAGGTGAGCTATCGCGACCTGGCCAGCGATGCGCTGAGCCATCTGTCCGCTGCCAGCCTGGTGGCCGGCGGTACCCCAGCGGAGCTGCGCGATGCGGCGCAGAAGCATGAAGTCGAACTGGCCGAAGGCACCCTCAATGAGTTTCTTGCCGCTGATGCCATCGTAATTGGCGCGCCGATGTACAACTTCACCGTGCCAACCCAGCTCAAGGCCTGGATCGACCGCGTGGCTGTAGCTGGCAAGACCTTTGCCTACGACGAGAACGGTCCCAAAGGCCTGGCGGGCGGCAAGAAGGTAGTGATTGTTTCCACGGCGGGCGGCATTCACGCTGGCCAGCCAAGCGGCCAGGCCCATGAGGAGTACCTGCTGCTGGTACTGCGCTTCCTCGGTATTACCGATATCGAAATCGTCCGCGCTGAAGGCCTGGCCTACGGTGAAGAACCGCGCGCCAATGCGTTCGCGTCGGCGCAGGCGAAAGTCGCGGAGCTGTTCGCCACTGCCTGATTGCCCGGCATAAAGCAAAAAGCCCGCTCAATTGAGCGGGCTTTTTATTGGTCGCAGGTTACTGCCGGTTTAGACGATCACGCCCTGGCTGCGCAGGTAGTCATCGTAGGTGCCGCTGAAGTCGGTGATGCCGTTGGCCGACAGCTCGATGATGCGGGTGGCCAGGGAGCCAACGAACTCACGGTCATGGCTGACGAAGATCAGCGTGCCCGGGTAGTTTTCCAGCGCCAGGTTCAGCGCTTCGATGGACTCCATGTCCAAGTGGTTGGTTGGTTCGTCCATGATCAGCACGTTCGGCTTCTGCAAAATCAGCTTGCCGAACAGCATACGGCCCTGTTCACCACCGGAGATGACTTTCACCGACTTGAGGATCTCGTCGTTGCTGAACAGCATGCGCCCCAGGGTGCCGCGGATCATTTGCTCGCCGGTGGTCCACTGGCCCATCCAGTCGAACAGGCTGACGTCATCTTCGAAGTCGTGGGCGTGGTCCTGAGCGTAGTAACCCAGCTCGGCGCTGTCGGTCCATTTCACATGACCTGCATCCGGGGTCAGTTCGCCGACCAGGGTGCGCAGCAGGGTGGTT
>JBIHZW010000416.1:0-2510 GCA_044240245.1 Pseudomonas sp.
CGGCATGCACCTTGTGCTCGGCTTTCATCGCTTCAAGGGTGATAAACAGCTGGCCGTGGACGTTCCACATACCGCCGAACATGGCTGGGATGCGCACGAAATTGACATCTTCCGGCAGGGTGTCGATCCACGGGTTGATGGTTTCTTCAAACTTGTAGCAATGGCCACAGCCGTACCAGAACAGCTCGACCACTTCGATCTTGCCCGGCTTGGCAACCGCAACCGGGTTGTTCAGCTCGACATACTGCTTGCCCGCTTCGATTGGCTCGGCGTGGGCGCTCAGGCCAAACAGGCTGGCGGTGACGAGTGTGGCACTGAGGATCAGGTTACGCATGCGTTACTCCTTGGCTATAAACGGTGCGTGATGACGAACCGAAGTTCGACCCGCGAGGCAAACTGGGGTTCCGTGCATTGTAGCGATGCCCACAACGAAAAAGGGTGGCCTGAGCCACCCTATTTCATTACTGCATGTCGCAGTGTTAGCGGATCAATGCAGACCCTGGATAAAGCTGGATACCGCTTCGATATCCTTGTTGCTCAGCTTGGCTGCGATCGAGCGCATGATCATGCTGTCGCCGTCATTGGTGCGGTTGCCTTCGCGGAAGTCAGTCAGCTGCTTGGCGATGTAGGTTGCATGCTGGCCACCCAGTTGCGGGTAACCGGCAGCATCCAGGCCAGCGCCGTTCGGTGAATGGCAGCCGGTGCAGGAAGGCATGCCTTCAGCCAGTTTGCCGCCGCGGAACAGTTCGCCGCCACGCTCAACCAGTTTCGGGTCGGCTGCGCCAACGCTCATCTGCTGGCTAGCGAAGTAGGCGGAGATGTCTTCCAGGTCCTGGTCGCTCAGGCCATCGAGCATCCCGGTCATTTCCACCACAGGGCGTGCGCCGGACTTGATGTCCTTCAGCTGCTTGAGCAAGTAACGCTCGCCTTGACCAGCCAGTTTCGGGAAGTTCGGTGCAGCGCTATTACCATCGGCAGCATGGCAAGCACCACACACAACAACCTTACCCTGACCGGCTTCAGCATTGCCTGCGGCATGTGCCAGGCCGGTGATGCCCAGGGTCAACAGCAGACTCACGAGTACTTTGTTCATCAGCTAATCCAATTTACGGCTAAGAGAAAGAGTTTATAAGCCGGGCTTACTCGGTCATCAACTTGATGACGGCTTGGTAATCCTCGGCCGAGCAGTCCATGCACAACCCACGTGGCGGCATGGCACCCAAACCATTGGTGACGCTCTGTACCAGTGCATCGGTGCCTTTGGCCAGGCGCGGTTCCCAGGCAGCCTTGTCGCCTTTCAGCGGCGCGGTGGGGATCGCCCCGTTATGGCACACCCCACAAGAGCGCGCGTAAACGGCTTCTGGGTCCTGTGCAGCCTGAGCACTCAACGACAGCATCAATACACTGGCTGCAATCAGCAAGTTTTTCATCAGATCAACCTCATCAGGGAGGGGAACGTACTGCTTTCTAGGGGCAGATGATCTAAATCGTTCCCGTGAACACTTATCCAACAGCGGGAGAAAGCGCACACAAAATCTGCGCCATTATATACTGGCGTCATTGAAACGGAAACGACGCAGCTTGCCCGCTACGCGGCAACAGGCAGGCTGCGCGCAAATGTCGCAAGGGCATCGCGCCTGTAACGCCACCCTACGCTCGCCCTCACGGATACCCAGATGCAAGCCAAAAACCCCATTATCGGCCTGTGCCAACAGGCTACTTTCCTTATCAGCGCGGCCAAAGTTGACCAGTGCCCAGAGGATTTCGGCCATGAAGTGGCCTTTGCCGGGCGCTCCAACGCCGGTAAATCCAGCGCCCTGAATACCCTGACCCATGCCAGCCTGGCGCGCACCTCGAAGACGCCGGGGCGCACTCAACTGCTCAACTTCTTCAAACTGGACGAAGAGCGCCGCCTGGTCGACTTGCCAGGTTATGGCTATGCCAAGGTGCCGATCCCACTGAAACTGCACTGGCAGAAACACCTGGAAGCCTACCTGGGCAGCCGCGAATGCCTGCGCGGCCTGATGCTAATGATGGACATCCGCAAGCCGCTGACCGAGTTCGATATCCTTATGCTGGATTGGTCCGTTGCCAGCGAAATGCCCATGCATATCCTGCTGACCAAGGCTGACAAGCTGGCTTTTGGTGCAGCGAAGAACACCTTGCTCAAAGTGCGTCAGGATATTCAAAAGGGCTGGGGTGATCGCGTGAGCATCCAGTTGTTCTCTGCGCCCAAGCGCATTGGCATCGAAGACGCTCAAGAAGTGCTGGCTCAATGGATGCAACTGGGCGAGTTTGCCCTGCCAGATGACGAAGAAGTCGAAGCCTGATTAGAGCGCTCGTTGACTGGCAGGCATAAAAAAACCCCGAAACTTCTTATGGGGGAGGGAAGTTTCGGGGTTCAACATCTGAACCGCTAGGGCGGGGTCCAGAATCTGCCAACACTTAACACAACAAAGGAGCATCGAATGGTTGTCTAGGCCATTCATAAGCTCTGAGTGGGCAGGCAG
>JBIHZW010000045.1:0-18731 GCA_044240245.1 Pseudomonas sp.
AGACGCAAAGTTCAGATGCTGGCTGTAATTAATTAGTTATAAGCAAGCCGGGATTGATACTCATGCGCCTTTAGCGCCCGTCACCCGGGCGCTGCCACCAAGTTGCGGGGCGCGAATCAATGCGCTTCATCCCAGTTATCGCCTACACCCACCTCGACCAACAGCGGCACATCCAGCTCGGCGGCATTACCCATCAGCGGCTTAATCTGCGCGCTGACCTGCTCGACCAGATCCTCGCGTACCTCCAGCACCAGTTCATCGTGTACCTGCAGGATGACTTTGGCATCCAGGCCGGATCCGCTCAGCCAGTTGTCCACCGTGACCATCGCGCGCTTGATGATGTCCGCCGCCGTGCCTTGCATCGGCGCGTTGATCGCGGTGCGCTCGGCGCCTTTGCGCAGCGCCTGATTCTTCGCATGGATATCCGGCAGATACAAACGACGGCCGAATAGCGTTTCGACAAAACCCTGCTCGGAGGCCTGCTCGCGGGTGCGTTCCATATAGGCCAGCACGCCGGGGTAACGGGCGAAATACACATCGATATAAGCCTGCGCTTGCTTGCGGTCGCAGCCGATCTGCTTGGCCAGGCCAAAGGCGCTCATACCGTAGATCAAGCCGAAGTTGATCGCCTTGGCGCTGCGGCGCTGATCACCGGTGACTTCATCCAGGGGCACGCCGAATACCTCGGCAGCCGTAGCTTTGTGCACGTCGCGGCCATGGCGGAAGGCGTCCAGCAGGCTCTCGTCCTTGGCCAGGTGCGCCATGATGCGCAGCTCGATCTGCGAATAGTCCGCTGCCAGCAGCTTGTAGCCCTTGGGCGCGACGAAGGCCTGGCGAATACGCCGGCCCTCAGCAGTGCGGATCGGGATGTTCTGCAGGTTCGGGTCGGTGGACGACAAGCGCCCGGTGGCCGCCACCGCCTGGTGATAGCTGGTGTGAATACGCCCGGTGCGCGGGTTGATCTGCTCCGGCAAGCGGTCGGTGTAGGTGCTTTTCAGCTTGCTCAGGGAGCGGTACTGCATCAGCACCTTGGGCAGCTCGAAATCCTGCTCGGCCAGTTCGGCGAGCACCGCTTCGGCGGTGGAGGCCTGGCCCTTGGCGGTCTTGCTGAGCACCGGCAAGCCAAGCTTCTCGTAAAGAATCACGCCCAGCTGCTTGGGTGAGGCCAGGTTGAATTCTTCACCGGCAATCTCGAAAGCCTGCCGTTCCAGCGCCACCAGCTTGTCGCCCAGCTCGTTGCTTTGCAGGCCGAGCAGGTTGGCATCGACCAGCGCGCCCTGGCGTTCGATACGCGCCAGCACCGGCACCAGCGGCATTTCGATTTCCTGCAGCACCTTGGCCAGGCTCGGCTCAGCCGACAGTTTGCTCCACAGGTGCTGGTGCAGACGTAGGGTCACGTCGGCATCCTCGGCGGCATAGGGCGCAGCCTGGGCCAGATCGATCTGGTCGAAGGTCAGCTGCTTGGCGCCTTTGCCGGCGATGTCCTCGAAGCGAATGTTGCTGTGATCCAGGTACTTGAGCGCCAGGCTGTCCATATCGTGACGGGTGGCGGTGGAATCCAGCACGTAGGATTCAAGCATGGTGTCGAAGGCCACACCCTGCACCGCAATGGGCGTGCTGGCATTGGCGAGAATATTGATGTCGTACTTGGCGTGCTGACCGACTTTGGCTTTGTTCGGGTCTTCGAGAATCGGCTTCAGCGCCTTGAGCACCGCATCGCGGTCCAGCTGAGTAGGTACGCCCATATAGGAGTGCGCGACCGGGATATACGCCGCTTCGCCGGCCTTGACCGCAAAGGACAGGCCGACCAACTGGGCCTTTTGCGCATCCAGACCCGTAGTTTCGGTGTCGAAGGCGATCAGCTCGGCATTGCGCAGTTTCTCCAACCATTCGTCGAACTGCGCCTGCGTCAGCACGCACTGGTAATCACCCAGGGCTGCCGCTGCGGGCGACTCGGCGACCACAGCCTCGGCAGTCGGAGCATCAGCGGCCGGAGTGGCCGGCGTAACGACAGCGGCGGCACTGGCGCTCGGGGCCAGAGCAAACAGGTCATCGGCAGGCGCTGCGGCCGGAGCCTTTACCACTGGGGCCGGGTTGCTGCGCAGCAGTTCATCACGCCAGGTTTTGAATTCCAGCTCGGCGTACAGCTCGACCAGTGCAGGTACATCCATCGGGCCTGGGTGCAGCGAATCGATGGCGATATTCAGCGGCACATCCAGCTTGATGGTCGCCAGCGCGTAGGACAGATACGCCATGTCCTTATGCTCGGTGAGTTTGGCCGGCAGGGTCTTGGCGCCGCGGATCGGCAACTCAGGCACCTTATCGAGGTTGGCGTAGAGCACATCGAGGCCACCGCCGACCCCGACCAGCAGGCCCAGCGCGGTCTTTTCGCCCACGCCCGGCACGCCGGGAATGTTGTCGACCTTGTCACCCATCAGCGCCAGGTAATCGATGATCAGCTCAGGACCGACACCGAATTTCGCTTTCACGCCATCGATGTCATAGACGCTACCGGTCATGGTGTTGACCAGCGTAACGTGCGGGCAAACCAGTTGGGCCATGTCCTTGTCGCCGGTGGAGATCACCACATCGCGGCCCTCTGCTGCGCACTGGCGGGCCAGGGTGCCGATCACGTCATCGGCCTCAACGCCCTCGACGCACAGCAACGGATACCCCATGGCTTTGACGCTGGCGTGCAGCGGCTCGACCTGCACACGCAGCTCATCGGGCATCGACGGGCGATTGGCCTTGTACTCGGCGAACATTTCATCGCGGAAGGTCCCGCCCTTGGCGTCGAACACCACGGCAAACGGGCTTTTCGGGTACTGCTTGCGCAGGCTCTTGAGCATGTTCAGCACGCCCTTCACCGCGCCGGTGGGCAAGCCCTTGGAGGTGGTCAACGGCGGCAGGGCGTGAAAGGCACGGTAAAGGTAAGACGAACCGTCAACCAGAACGAGAGGGGCTTGGCTCATGAGCAGGATCAACCTTTTCGGCGGGGGCGGCGGTAGAATGGCCGCACCATTGGAATCAAAGGGACAAGGTTATCATGCGCGCACTCAATCGCCTGTTGCTGGCCAGCCTGCTGGCATTCACCACGCTGGTCGCCCACGCCGAAGACCCGGTTTCGGCCGACCCGGATGTAACCATTCGCCAGGACGGCGACAAGACCATCCATGAATACCGGGTCAACGGCTTTCTCTACGCGGTCAAGGTCATTCCCAAAGGCGGTAAGCCGTACTTCCTGGTACGCGCCGATGGCAGCGATGGCAACTTCGTCCGCTCGGACAGCCCGGATATGTTGATTCCGGCCTGGGAAATTTTCAGCTGGTAAGAAGGCAGTTCTGCAATGTCGGTGTTTACCCCGCTTGAGCGCCACGAACTCGAGGAGTTTCTCGCCCCCTATGGCCTAGGTCGTTTGCGCGACTTTCAGGGCATTGCTGCGGGCAGCGAGAACAGCAATTTCTTCGTCAGCCTGGAGCAGGGCGAATTCGTTCTGACCCTGATCGAGCGCGGCCCGAGCGCCGACTTGCCGTTCTTTATCGAACTGCTCGACGTGCTGCACGACGCCGGCCTGCCGGTGCCTTACGCCCTGCGTACGGCCAATGGCGAGGCGCTGCGCAGCCTGGCGGAAAAACCGGCGTTGCTGCAGCCGCGCCTGGCCGGCAAGCATGTGCACGAAGCCAATCCGCATCACTGCCAGGAAGTCGGCGCACTGCTGGCGCGCATTCACCTGGCCACGCGTAACCAAGTGCTGCCACGCAAGAGCGACCGCGGCCTGGACTGGATGCTGGCCGAAGGGCCGAGCCTGGCCTTGCAGCTGCCCGATGAACAGCTGCCACTGCTGCGCGATGCGCTGGCGGAAATCCATGCGCTCAAACCGCGCATCCTCACCTTGCCGCAGGCCAATCTGCATGCCGACCTGTTCCGCGACAACGTGCTGTTCGACGGCAATCATCTGGCCGGAGTAATCGACTTCTACAACGCCTGCTCGGGGCCAATGCTCTACGACCTGGCGATCACCCTGAACGACTGGTGTTCTTTTGCCGACGGCAGCCTCGACAGCAAACGCGCGCAAGCGCTGCTCGGTGCCTACGCCGGTTTGCGGCCGTTTACTGCGGCAGAAGCCGAACTATGGCCGGCCATGCTGCGCATCGCCTGCGTGCGCTTCTGGCTGTCACGCCTGATCGCCGCCGAATCGTTTGCCGGGCAGGAAGTGTTGATCCATGACCCCGCGGAATTCCAGCGGCGCCTGGCCCAGCGCCAGCAGGTTGAGCTGGCGCTGCCATTCGCCTTCTAAGATCCGGGCGCTGACTACAGCGCCTCGAGACATCCCACCAATTCGCCCGCCATGTTTTCCAGCAAGGCTTCATAGCCTTTTGCATCCACTGGCAAGGCGCCGCCCATAGCATCCAACTCAGCCAGGGTGACCGGCAGGCCGGCGGTCAGGGTTTGCGCCAGGCGCGGGCGAAACGGCGGTTCACTGAATACACAACTCGGCCCGGCTTGCTGCAAGCGCTCGCGCATGGCGGCAACGTGCTGGGCACCCGGCTGCACTTCACCGAGCACGCTGAACACCCCAGCGTGCTTGAGGCCGTAGGCGGCTTCGAAGTAGTCGTAGGCTTCGTGGAAAACGAAGTAGGGCTTGCCGGCCAGGCCGTTCAAGCGGGTTTTCAGACGCTGATCCAGAGCATCCAGACGCTCGCCGAACGCCTTGGCATTGGCCTGGTAACGCGCGGCATTGGCCGGGTCGGCCAGCGCCAGGTCGGCGGCGATCTTGCCGGCGATCACCCGGGCATTGGCCGGCTGCAGCCAGAGGTGAGCATCCAGGCTGCCGGGGCGATGCGCATGGTCATGCTGGTCGGCGTCTGCGTGATCTGCGTGATCTGCGTGATCATCCTGATGCTCGGCGTGTTGCTCAGCACTGTCGCCGAAATGGCGCAGGGACATACCCGGTAAATCCTGCACAGCCACACTCGGCTTGTCGCGGCCGGCCAGGACGCGCGGCAGGAAGCTTTCCAGGTCCGGACCGACCCAGTACAGCAGGTCGGCGTCGCGCACGCTGCGCACATCGGAGGGGCGCAGCGCATAGTGGTGCGGCGAAGCGCCCGGCGGCAGCAGCACATCCGGCTGGCCAACGCCATCCTGCACGGCAGCGGCAATTAGCTGCAGCGGCTTGATGCTGGTCAGCACGCGCACATCGGCGTGAGCCGCGAAACTCAGGGGAAAAGTGATAAACAACAGGGCAAAAGCCGGAAAAAGACGCAACACGGGGAGCACTCAAGCGAGAAGGAACGGGTAATATAATAACGTCTCTCACCTTATTCGTCGTTGCCCATGACTCAAGCGCCCCTGGCTTCACGCCCACACGACCATTCTCATTGCGTCAGCCATGCCCTGGCCGAGGCGGAAAGCATCTGCACGCGCCAAGGGCTGCGCCTGACCACCTTGCGTAAGCGCGTGCTGGAGCTGGTCTGGGCCAGCCACAAACCGCTGGGCGCCTACGACATCCTCGGCGTATTAAGCGATGAAGACGGCCGCCGCGCCGCACCACCTACGGTATACCGCGCCCTGGATTTCCTCCTGGAAAACGGCTTGGTGCACCGCATCGCCTCGCTCAACGCCTTTGTCGGCTGCAGCCACCCGGAACACGCCCACCAGGGCCAGTTCCTGATCTGCCGGGGCTGTCATGCGGCCATCGAGCTGGAACAGGCGACGATCAGCGACGCCATCATCAGCAGCGCGGCCGGTGTCGGCTTCGCCGTGGAAAGCCAGACGGTGGAAGTAGTCGGCCTCTGCGCAGGCTGCCGGGAGCCCGCATGAGCGATGCCCTGATCCGCCTAGCCGGTGTGGGCGTGACCTTCGCCGGGCAGAGCGTGCTGCAGGATGTGCAGCTCAGCGTAAAGCCCGGGGAAATCGTCACCCTGATCGGCCCCAACGGCGCCGGCAAAACCACCCTGGTGCGCGCCGTGCTTGGCCTGCTCAAGCCGGACAGCGGCAGCGTCTGGCGCAAAGCCAAGCTGCGCGTCGGCTATATGCCACAGAAGCTGCATGTCGATGCCACGTTGCCGCTCTCGGTGCTGCGTTTTCTGCGCCTGGTGCCGGGCGTCACGCGCAGCCATGTGCAGGCGGCGCTGGCTGAAGTGGGCGCCGAGCAGGTAATCGACAGCCCGCTGCAAAGCATCTCCGGCGGCGAACTGCAACGCGTGCTGCTGGCCCGCGCCTTGTTGCGCGAGCCGGAACTGCTGGTGCTGGATGAGCCGGTGCAGGGCGTCGATGTCGCCGGCCAGGCCGAGCTGTACCGCCTGATCACCCAGCTGCGTGACCGCCATGGCTGCGGCGTGTTGATGGTCTCCCACGACCTGCACTTGGTGATGAGCACCACCGACCAGGTGGTCTGCCTCAACCGTCACGTCTGCTGTTCTGGGCATCCGGAGCAGGTCAGTTTCGATCCGGCCTTTGTCGAACTGTTCGGCGAGGACGCCAAAAGCCTGGCCGTCTACACCCACCACCATGACCATGAACACGACCTGCACGGCGCTGTAGTTATCGAAACGCCTGCCGGTCTAAGCATCAAAGGCCCGGTAAAACCGCATATCCACGGAGATGACTGCAAGCATGGCTGATTTTCTGCTCAACGCCCTGCTCGCCGGCCTCGCCCTGGCGCTGGTCGCCGGCCCGCTGGGCTCCTTTGTGGTCTGGCGGCGCATGGCTTATTTCGGCGACACCCTGTCGCATGCCGCGCTGCTCGGCGTCGCCCTGGGTCTGATGCTCGACGTCAGCCCGACCCTGGCGGTAACCGTCGGTTGCGTGCTGCTCGCAGTACTGCTGGTCACCCTGCAAAGCCGCCAGCCGCTGGCCTCCGACACCCTGCTCGGCATCCTCGCCCATAGCACCCTGTCGCTGGGCTTGGTGGTGCTGAGCTTTATGCAGGACGTGCGCATCGACCTGATGGGCTATCTATTTGGCGACCTGCTGGCCGTCGGCCCCACTGATCTCGCCTGGATCATCGGCGGCAGCGCCCTGGTGCTGGTGCTGCTGGCGCTGCTGTGGCGGCCGCTGCTGGCGATTACCGTCCACGAGGAGCTGGCCAAGGTCGAAGGCCTGCCGGTGGCGGCGATTCGCCTGAGCCTGATGCTGCTGATCGCCGTGGTGATCGCCGTGGCGATGAAGATCGTCGGCGTGCTGCTGATCACCTCGCTGCTGATCATTCCCGCCGCCGCCGCCCAGCGCCATGCGCGCACCCCGGAACAGATGGCGTTCGGCGCCAGCCTGCTGGGCATCGTCGCGGTGTGCGGCGGGCTAAGCCTGTCGTGGTTTCAAGACACTCCGGCCGGGCCGTCCATCGTGGTCAGCGCGGCATCACTGTTTTTACTGAGCTTTGCCCTACCAAGACGCACAGCCTGAAAGATTGGTTGTGTCACGCAGCGCAGTGTAGACTTGCGCGTTTTTTGCACAATTCGAGACGCGCAGTAATGAAATCGTTCGTTTTCCGTGGATTTCCCCTGATTCTGGTTCTGCTGATAGCCGGCTGCCAAAGCGCGCCACAGCAGCCGGCCAACCTGCCGGTGGATGACCTGGTCAGCGCCTTTCGCCAGCTTGATCAGAGTCTGGCCAGCGGTGACCTGAGCGGCGCCGAAAGTCAACTCGGCAGCCTGCAGCAACGCGCCGCCGGCGATACCCGCCTGGAGCAACACCAGCGCCAGCTCGCCGAAGCGCATCTGCAACAAGGCCAGAAAGCCCTGCAGTCCGGTGATCTGGACAACGCCACCAAAGCCCTCAGCCGCGCCCGCAGCCTGATGCCCCAGGCGCCGGCGCTGACCACCGGTCTGGATGGTGCAATCGCCCAAGCCCGTGAAGCCGAACTGGCCGCCGCCGAACAGCAGCGCCGTGCTGCTGAGCAGGCCGACGCCCGTGCCGAAGCCGCCCGCCTGGAGCAGGCGCGCCAGCTGCGTCTGGCTGCCGAACGCCAGGCCGCCGCGATTCAGGCGACTCAGCTGCCGAATACCCCGCCAGCCGAAGCGCCTGCGCCGGCCAAGCCGCAGGCTCGACTGATCGATCCCGCCGCCGCCAACAGCGTAATCGGCATGCCGATGTTGGATAACCAAGACAACGAGCGCCTGCGCAGCCTGCTCGACGGCGTCGCGGCGGATATGGTCGCGTTCAATTGCGCGGTACGCATCGAAGTGCGCCAGGCCAAGGATTTCCCCTGGGTCGCCTCCTTGCTCAACGCGCGGATCAAGCGCCTGGACCCAAGTTTCAGCCCGCGCATGAGCCAGGTGATCAAGCCCGCTCAGGTGCCGCAGCTGGTGCTCACGCCCAAGCGCTGAGACGGCTCGGGTAGCACAACGACCGGGCTTGCCCGGTCGTTTGCATTGGTGCTGGCTACACTGCCCAGAGCAGCTAGCCACTTAATGCAATTTAGCTATAACCATAGGTCTACAAAGATTTTTGCGACCTAAACAGCGCCGGGTAGACTAGCCGCCGTTTCGGCCTACCCGGCAGCCCGAAAAACCCAAAAGGTTTATCCCGTGATCAATTTTCACCAGGTCCACAAGGCGTATCGCGTCAGTGGTCAGGACATCCCCGCTTTGCAACCGAGCGATCTGCAGATTGCCCGGGGCGAAGTGTTTGGCATCATCGGTCACTCCGGCGCCGGCAAAAGCACCCTGCTGCGCCTGATCAACCGCCTGGAACAGCCTTCGGGCGGGCGCATCGAGATCGACGGCGAAGATGTCACCGCACTCGACGCCAGCGGCCTGCGGCGTTTCCGCCAGCAAGTCGGGATGATCTTCCAGCACTTCAATCTGCTGTCATCGAAAACCGTCGCGGACAACGTCGCCCTGCCGCTCAAATTGGCGGGCGAGTTGCCGCGCAGCGCCATCAATGCCCGCGTTGCCGAGCTACTGGCGCGGGTCGGCCTGCAGGATCACGCCAACAAGTACCCGGCGCAGCTTTCCGGCGGGCAGAAACAGCGCGTCGGCATTGCCCGTGCCCTGGCCACCGAGCCAAAGATTTTGCTGTGCGACGAGGCCACCAGCGCCCTCGACCCGCAGACCACCGCCTCGGTGTTGCAGTTGCTGGCCGAGATAAACCGCGAGCTGAACCTGACCATCGTGCTGATCACCCACGAGATGGACGTGATCCGCCGCGTCTGCGACCGCGTGGCAGTGATGGATGCCGGCGTGATCGTCGAATCCGGTCCGGTGGCCGAAGTATTTCTGCACCCGCAGCACGCCACCACCAAGCGCTTCGTGCAGGAAGCCGAGCAGATCGACGAGAACGAACAGCGTGACGATTTTGCCCATGTCGCCGGACGTATCCTGCGCCTGACCTTCCAGGGCGAGGCCACCTACGCGCCACTGCTGGGCACCGTGGCCCGCGAAACCGGGGTGGATTACAGCATCCTCGCTGGGCGTATCGACCGCATCAAGGACACCCCCTACGGCCAGCTGACCCTGGCCCTGACCGGCGGCGATCTCGACGCTGCGCTGGCGCGCTTTGCCGCTGCCGACGTGCATCTGGAGGTGCTGCGCTAATGGAAGCCCTACTGACTCGCCTGCTACCAAATGTCGATTGGGCGGAAATCGGCTACGCCAGCCTGGACACCCTGAGCATGCTCGGCGGCTCCATGCTATTTACCGTGCTGCTCGGCCTGCCGCTGGGCGTGCTGCTATTCCTTACCAGCCCACGGCAGATGTTCGAACAAAAGGCCTTCTACGGCTTCCTGTCGCTGCTAGTGAATATCCTGCGCTCGGTGCCGTTCGTGATCCTGCTGATCGTGATGATCCCCTTCACCGTGATCGTCACCGGCACCTCGCTGGGTGTCGCCGGGGCCATCCCGCCGCTGGTAGTCGGGGCCACGCCGTTCTTCGCCCGTCTGGTGGAAACCGCGCTGCGTGAAGTCGACCGCGGCATTATCGAAGCGACCCAAGCCATGGGCGCAACCACCCGGCAGATCGTGATCAACGCGCTGCTGCCCGAGGCGCTGCCCGGCATCATCGCCGCCATCACCGTGACCGCCATTACCCTGGTGTCCTACACCGCCATGAGCGGCCTGATTGGCGGCGGCGGCCTCGGCGACCTAGCCGTGCGTTATGGCTATCAGCGTTATCAGCCGGACGTGATGGCAGTGACGGTGATTCTGCTGCTGGTGCTGGTACAGATTCTACAAACCGTCGGCGACAAGCTGGTGGTGCACTTTTCCAGAAAATAATGCGCCCTATGGGGCGCACAAGACAGCGGGATACCGGTTACCTGCCGGCCTCCGCACACATCCCACAAGGAGCTTTACGATGAAAAAACTGATCGCTGCATTCGCTGCCCTGGCAGCTTTCTCCGCCCAGGCCGAAAGCCTGAGCGTCGCGGCCACTGCCGTACCCCACGCGGAAATCCTCGAGTTCGTTAAGCCGGCCCTGGCCAAAGAAGGCGTTGAGCTGAACATCAAAGTCTTCACTGACTACGTGCAGCCGAACGTGCAGGTTGCCGAGAAGCGCCTGGATGCCAACTTCTTCCAGCATCAGCCGTACCTGGATGAATTCAACAAGAGCCGTGGCACCGAACTGGTCAGCGTTGCCGGCGTGCACGTCGAGCCCTTCGGCGCCTACTCCAGCCGGCACAAAACCCTGGCCGACCTGCCGCAAGGCGCCAACGTGGTTATCCCTAACGACGCCACCAATGGCGGCCGTGCCCTGTTGCTGCTGCAAAAGGCCGGGCTTATCACCCTGAAGCCGGAAGCGGGCATCCTCGCCACGCCAAAAGATATCGTCGAGAACCCGAAAACCATCAAGGTGCGTGAGCTGGAAGCGGCTACTCTGCCGCGCGTGCTGACCCAGGTCGACCTGGCGCTGATCAACACCAACTACGCCCTGGAAGCCAAGCTCAACCCGACCAAGGATGCGCTGATCATCGAAGGTAACGACTCGCCGTACGTCAACATCCTGGTCGCGCGTGCCGACAACAAGGACAACGCGGCCCTGCAGAAACTGGCCAAGGCGCTGAACAGCACCGAAGTGAAAGCCTTTATCGCTGAGAAGTATCAGGGCGCTGTAGTTCCGGCGTTCTAAGACTCCGCGTTAGCTGCACCCTCTGCCAAACCCCGCCCCGTGCGGGGTTTGTCGTTTAAGGCGGCCTCGCGCAGACAGTCCAGCAGGCAGTCCAGAGCCGGCTGGCGCTGAGCGCGGCGCAATATCGCCACCAGTTCGCGGTGAAAGGTCAGCTCGCCCAGCTCGATCACCCGTAACTGCGTCGGTCGTTGCAGCCATAGGCCGGCACGCGGAATCAGCGACACGCCGAGGCCGCACTCGACCATCCGCACGATAGCCTCCAGCTCATCCAGCTCCAGCGCTTCCTGCACCACCAAGCGCTGCTCGCGGAGGAACTGGTTGACCCGCCGCCCACCGAAGGAACGGCGGTCGTAACGCACGAACGGCTGCTCGGCGATGATCTGCAACGGGTCATCCGCCTTCACGCCGAGCGGGGTGATCAGCACAAACGGCTCGCGCGCCAGGCTGATCTGCAGCAGCTCCTTGGGCAGCTCGAACGGCGGCTTGATCAGCAGCGCCAGGTCCAGCTCGCCGGCATCGATCTGGCTCAGCAGATTCAGCGACACCCCCGGCACCAGCTTCAGTTCGACGCGTGGGGCGGCCGCGCGGAAACGCGGCAAGGCCTCGGGCAGCAGGCCGGTCTGCAGCGTGGCAATCGCGCCGACCTTGAGCTCGCCCTGCCACTCGGCCGCGCTGGTCGGCAAGGCCATCTGCGCATACAACCCAAGCATCTGCTCCGCCAGCGGCAAGGCATGCCGACCGGCAGCATTGAGCACCGCCGAGCGCCCACTGCGCTCGAACAGCCGTACGCCTAGCCCCTGCTCCAGTACACGCATCTGCGCGCTCACTGCAGACTGAGTCAGGCCAACCTGCTGGCCGGCCGCAGCGAAGGTGCCATGCCGCGCCACCGTCACAAAGGTTTTCAACTCGCGCAGCATCGACACCTCGACTGATCAATTTTGTTTTTGCTTGCGAGCAAGGATATTCGCTTTTAATCAGAATTGCTGTTGCTGAGAATCAGCAGACCGCCCTTTCAAGGAATCTCAGCATGGCTCTCGCACCCTTTCACCTGGCTATTCCCGTCTACGACCTGGCTGCCGCACGGCATTTCTATGGCGAGGTGTTCGGCTGCGCGGAGGGTCGCAGCAGTGCGCACTGGGTGGACTTCGACTTCTTTGGCCACCAGCTGGTGATTCACCAGGCGCCGAAGATGGCCTATCAGGAAGCAGCGCACAGCAACCCGGTGGATGGCCACGACGTACCGGTGCCGCATTTCGGTGTGGTGTTGGGCTGGGATGATTGGCAGGTATTGGCGGCGCGGCTACAGGCAAAGGGCACGCAATTCGTGATCGAGCCCTATGTGCGCTTCGCCGGCCAGGTCGGTGAGCAGGCCACGTTGTTCCTGCTCGACCCATGCGGCAACGCCCTGGAGTTCAAGGCGTTCAAGGACATCAGCCAGCTCTTTGCCAAATAGCGGGTTATGGGCGATCAAGCAGGCCGGGCAGCTGTGCGGCCAGTTTGGCGTTGTTGATTGGTGCGCGGATAAAGCCGCGCTGCTTGCCGTCCGGGCCGATGATCACCAGGTTGCCGCTGTGATCGACGGTGTAGTTTTCCTTGCTGGTATCGGCAGGGATATACGGAATGCTTACGCCGTTGGCGAGCTTCTGCAGCGTGGCCTGCTCGCCGGTCAGGCCGATAAAGCCGGCGTCGAAGTAATCCAGGTACTTCTTCAGTTGCTCCGGCGTATCGCGGTTCGGGTCAACCGTGACCAGCACGATGCGCAACTTGGCCAGGGTTTCCGGCGCTAGCTGACCTTGCAGTTGGCGCAGCTGGGCAAGGGTGGCCGGGCAGATATCCGGGCAGAAGGTGTAGCCGAAGAACAGCAGGCTCCACTGATCCTTGAGCTGATCAACCGCCACTGTCTGGCCATCCTGATTGGTCAGGCTCAGCTCTGGCAGGCTGCGGCTCTTTGGCAGCAGCACGATGCCGGCATCGAGCAGAACGGTGGGATCACCCTGGCCCTTGCTGGTCAGCACCTTGTTGACGGTCAGGCCCAGCACCAGGGCGACGATAGCAACGAGAACAAAAACGGTGATCTGGGTTCGGGTCATGGCACCAACGATTACAGGTTTAACAGCAGATAGTGGTCGACCAGCAGGGCGATAAACAGCGCGAAAAGATACCAGATGCTGTACTTGAAGGTGCTGATCGCCGCATGCGGTTTGCTGTCACGGTACAGCACCACCGCCCAGTACAGAAAGCGCCCGCCCAGCAGCACGGCACAGGCGAGATAGAGCAGCCCGCTCATATGGATGGCATAAGGCAGCAGGGTCACGGCAAACATCACCAGGGTGTACAGCAGGATATGCACCTTGGTGTAGTGCTCGCCGTGGGTCACCGGCAGCATGGGGATATCGGCCTTGGCGTATTCCTCCTTGCGGTGGATGGCCAGGGCCCAGAAATGCGGCGGCGTCCAGGCGAAGATGATCAGCACCAGCAGCAGCGGTTCGGCGCTGATATGCCCGGTAACCGCGACCCAGCCGAGCAGCGGTGGCGCTGCGCCAGCCAGCCCGCCGATCACAATGTTCTGCGGCGTGGCGCGTTTGAGAAAGCCGGTGTAGAGCACCGCGTAGCCGAGCAGCGAGGCCAGGGTCAGCCAGGCCGCCAGCTCGTTGGTAAAGGTCAGCAGTAGCGCCATTCCGGCTACCGCCAACAACAGGGCAAAACCCAGCGCTGCGGTCGGCGACAAACGCCCGGCCGTAACGGGCCGTTTATGGGTACGCGCCATAATCGAATCGATGCGCCGATCGACCACATGATTGACCGCTGCGGCGGCCCCCGCACACAGGCCGATGCCGAGGTTGCCGAAGATCAACACCTGCCAAGCCACGCCCGCCCGTGTGGCGAGAAACATGCCGACCAAGGAGGTGATCAGCATCAGCACCACCACCCGCGGCTTGGTCAGCTCCAGGTAGTCGCGCCAGCTGGCGTGGGCTTGGTGTTCGCGCGCTAGAGTAGCCATAGGGTCTCTCCTCGATTGTTCTTGTTATTTGCCGGGTAGCGCAGCAAAACCAGCCTGCGCGCTTGTCACCGGGGATGCCAGCCGTACGCTGCTGCGCAGCCGATAATTGATCAGCACCAGGGTCAGCAGCAGCGCCGCGCCGCCGAGGTTATGCGCCACCGCCACCAGCAGCGGCAGATGGAATACCACGTTGCTGATGCCCAAACTGATCTGCACAGTCAGCGCCAGCACCAACAAACCGGCCAACCGCGCCAGGCCATTGCGTTTGAGTTGCCAGGCCAACAGCAGCAGCACCAGGGTCACCAGCAGCGCGCCAATGCGGTGGGTCATATGAATGGCGGTGCGCGCGTCGCTGTCGAGCTGACCGCCGAGGTAGTTGGGGCCAATATGCTGGGTCAGGTGAAAACCGTTGGCGAAGTCCATCGCCGGCCACCATTCGCCATGACAGGTCGGCAGATCGACGCAGGCGACCGCCGCATAGTTGCTGCTGACCCAGCCACCGAGGGCGATCTGCCCGACGACCAACAACAGGCCGAGTGCCGCCAGGCTGCGCAGCCGTGCGGGAAGATTGGCCAAGGCGGCCGACTTGCCGGATAGCCGCAGGGTTAAAAGAAACAACAGGCTAAGGGTGGCAAAGCCGCCAAGCAGGTGCGCGGTAACGACTTGCGGCCAGAGTTTCAGGGTCACCGTCCACATGCCGAAGGCTGCCTGCAGTGTCACCAGGCCCAACAAGAACAGCGGCAGTTTGAGTGGCTGATCCGCCTCGCCACGGCGGCGCAGCGCCTGTACCGCCAGGCCGAGAATCACCAAGCCCAGGGCGCCGGCAAAATAGCGGTGGATCATCTCGTACCAGCCCTTGGCGACTTCGACTGGCGCTTCAGGAAAACGCGCCTCGGCCAGGGTCTGTTTATGCTCGCTCATCGGCACGCCGATAAAGCCGTAGCAGCCAGGCCAGTCTGGACAACCGAGACCAGCGTGGGTCAAGCGGGTATAGGCACCGAGCAGCACCACCACGACCGCCAACACAGTGGCGAACAGGGCAAAACGGTAACCGGGCTTGCTCATCATCAGTCCTTAGCCGTGGGCAGCATTAACCAATTTGCGAGATTTTCAGCAGGTGCCGCAGGTCGTTGAGAATCGCCTTGCCCTTGCTGGTGGCGTCATAGCGCAGCACCAGGTTGCCGCGCGGATCGACGATCCACAGCTGCGCACCTTCGGCCTTGCCGGTGGTTTTGCCGTAAGCATCCAGCTGCAGCTGATAGCGCGCCAGCTGCGGGTATTCGCGGCGCAGCTGGGCGTCATAGTCGCCAGCGATAGGCTGGGCAGTGGCCAAGCCATGGGCCGCGCGGGCGACATCACGGTTTAGGCCGATATGCACCTGGCGGGCGAGGAACACCAGTTCCTTGCAGGCGGCATCGCAGAGATCCGGCACTGTCACCAGCAATTGCCAGCGCTGTTCATCGGCACCGACCACGCCGAGGTCGGCGCGGGTCTGCCCGGTGCCGATCAGTTCGCCGTGGTAGCTGCGGGTTTCCGGCACCCAGAAGCGCCACTGATACATGGCGCTGGCGAGGATCATCGGGCCGATAACCACGGCCAGAATCAGGATCAGTTGCAGCCGCCCACGGCGACGCTGGCTGGGTGACACTTCAGGCAGGGCGATGGCTGGGTTCATGGCGAGTCTCCCGCGCGTTAGATAGACCTAAATAGATAAACAGGCAGAGCAAGGCCGCCGCCAGGGCGAACCATTGCACGGCATAGCCGAGATGTTTGTCGGGGCTCATGGCGATAACCGGCCAATCGCTTTGAAATGAAGCTGGACCCGGTTCGAGGCGCACCTCATAGCTCAGGCCACCACGCCCCAGTTGCTGCCAGAGGTCATCCGGCTTGACCTCGCTGACCACCTGCGGCCAGCCTGCAGTCGGTTGCGCACCCTGCAGCTGAAAGGCCTCACCCAGCGGCACATACACCGTGGCCTGCAGGCGCAGCGGCGTATCCGGGGTGGCGAAGGTTGGACTGATGCGACGGTCCGGCCAAGGCAGCCAGCCGCGATTGAGCAACAGCCAGAGGCCGCTGGTTTGGTCATAGAAGGGTTGCAGCACTTCCACGCCAACCTTGCCGTCGCGGGTGCGGTTGTCCAGCAGCAGGGTATGCCGCGCATCGAAGAAGCCCTGCAGCTGCACGCGCTGGTAAGCCGGATTGGGCTGGCGCTCCAGCTCAGCGATGCTGATCGGTGCGGCCAGTTGTTGGGCTTGATGCGCGGCCAACAGCTCGCGCTTTTCTTCTGCCCGAGCCAGCTGCCAGAAGCCCAGGGCGACCAGGCAGGGAAATAGCAGCAGCACCAGTACGCTAGGCAGCCAGCCAGGACGGAAGACGCTCATAGCAACCTCCCTAAAGCCCTGAACAAGCTGGCTATACTGCAGCTGAAGCGCATTTCCCTTCCCCCGAAGTTCCGCTTGGGAGTCACGCATGCTCAAAGCCGCGATCGTCCTGTTACTACTGGCTACTCTGGTCAGCCTATTCAGTGGCCTGTTCTTTCTGGTCAAGGACGAAGGTAAAACCTCCCGGGTGGTCAACGCGCTGACTGTGCGCGTGACCCTTACCGCGCTAACCGTTGCCCTTATTGCCTGGGGCTTCTATAGCGGCCAACTGGTTTCCCAAGTCACCTGGTAGCCGCGTCACAGCACATAAACGAAGACAAACAGACCAATCCACACCACATCGACAAAGTGCCAATACCAGGCCGCCGCCTCGAAGCCGAAGTGCTGCTCGGGGCTGAAATGGCCGCGGATAACCCGAATCAGCATGATGCTCAGCATCAGCGCGCCCAGGGTCACGTGGGCGCCGTGAAAGCCGGTGAGCATAAAGAAGGTCGCGCCGTAGATGCCCGAACCCAGGGTCAGGCCCAGTTCGGTGTAGGCGTGGATATATTCCTCGACCTGCAGCACCAGAAAGGCGATGCCGAGAATTACCGTCAGCGCCAGCCAGAGGGTCAGCGGTTTGCGGTGGTTCTTGCGTAGCGCGTGGTGGGCGAAGGTCAGGGTAAAGCTGGAAGTGACCAGCAGAATGGTGTTGATCAGCGGCAAGCCCCAAGCGCTGATGGTGCCACTCGGCGCCGGATAGAGTTTCGGGTCAGGCGTATTGAGCAGCGGCCAGGTGTATTCGAAGCCCGGCCAGAGCATGTTGCTCACTCCTTTGTCGCCCTCGCCACCGAGCCAAGGGCCCGCCCATGTGCGCACATAGAACAGCACGCCGAAGAACGCGGCGAAGAACATCACCTCGGAAAAAATAAACCAGCTCATGCCCCAGCGGAACGAGCGGTCCATCTGCGGGCTGTACATGCCGGAGCGGCTTTCCTTGATCACATTGCCGAACCAGCCGAACAGCATATAGGCGAGAAACAGACCGCCGATAAAGAAGATCAGCGGGCCGTTGGAGTCGGCGCGATCGGCCTTCATATCGTTGAACCAGGTGCCTACGCCGTAGACCGAGAACAGCATGCCCAGGGTGGCGATGATCGGCCACTTGCTCTGGGCCGGGACGTAATAGCTTTCGTGACTTTCGTGACTCGACATTTATTGTTCTCCTTATGGAGTCGCTTGTGCCACCGGCGGCTTGCGCTCGGTGATATCAAACAAGGTGTAGGCCAGGGTCAGGTGGCGAACATCTGCCGGTAAGTCTCTATCGACGATAAACCGCACCGGCATTTCGATGCGTTCGCCGGGCTGCAGTACCTGTTGGGTAAAGCAAAAGCATTCAGTCTTATGGAAATACGCTGCCGCTTTGGACGGCGCCACGCTGGGGATCGCCTGCGCGGTCATCGGCTTGTCGGTGGGGTTGTAGGCGACAAACAGCATCTGCGTGCTGTCACCCGGATGCACCAGCACTTCGTCGGCCTCGGGGCCGAACTCCCAGACCATCTCGGCGGCGTTGGTGGCAAGAAACTGCACCCGCACCTGGCGCGATTCATCGGTGCTTTGCAGCCCAGCCTCATAGGCACCGGCGGTTTTGCCGTTGATGCCGAAGGCCTGGCACATCACGTCATAAATCGGCACCAGAGCGAAGCCGAAGCCGAACATGCCGACCACCACCAGTGACAGGCGGATAACCAGGCGGCGGGTCGACAGGGCTTCACTCATCGGTCGGCGTCCTTACTTCACTTCAGGTGGTGTGGTGAAGGTGTGATAGGGCGCCGGCGACGGCACCGTCCACTCCAACCCTTCGGCACCGTCCCAAGGCTTGGCCGCAGCGGGTTTGCCGCCACGGATGCACTTGATAACGATAAACAGGAACAGCAACTGGGTGGCGCCGAACATAAAGGCGCCGATACTCGACACCATGTTGAAGTTGGCGAACATCATGTTGTAGTCCGGGATACGCCGCGGCATACCGGCCAGGCCAACAAAGTGCATCGGGAAGAACGCCAGGTTCATGCCGATAAAGCTCATCCAGAAATGCAGCTTGCCGAGGGTCTCGTCATACATGTGTCCGGTCCACTTCGGCAGCCAGTAATAAGCCGAGGCGAAGATGCCGAAGATCGCTCCAGGCACCAGCACGTAGTGGAAATGCGCCACCACGAAGTAGGTGTCGTGGTACTGGAAGTCCGCCGGAGCGATGGCCAACATCAGCCCGGAGAAGCCACCGATGGTGAACAGGATGACGAAGGC
>JBIHZW010000200.1:0-6762 GCA_044240245.1 Pseudomonas sp.
CCGATGTACCTGGATTACATCCTCGGTATCACCAAGGCCTACACCACCCGCGTTGGCTCGGGTCCGTTCCCGACTGAGCTGTTCGACGAAACAGGTGCGTTCCTCGCCAAGCGTGGCCACGAATTTGGCTCCACCACCGGTCGCGCGCGTCGTTGCGGTTGGTTTGATGCGGTGATCCTGCGTCGCGCCATCGAGATAAACAGCATCTCCGGTCTGTGCCTGACCAAGCTCGACGTCCTCGACGGCCTGGAAACCATCCGTATCTGCGTGGGCTACAAAGATCAGAACGGCGACGTGCTGGTTGATGCGCCGACCGATGCTGACAGCTATCTGGGTCTGCAGCCGGTTTACGAGGAGTTGCCAGGCTGGAGCGAGTCGACCCTGGGTGCGAAAACCCTGGAAGAGCTGCCAGCGGCTGCGCGTACTTACATCAAGCGTGTGGAAGAGTTGGTCGGTGCACCGATTGATATCGTCTCCACCGGCCCGGACCGCAACGAGACTATTGTGTTGCGTCATCCGTTTGCCTGATAGTCACAGGCAGTGCACAAAGGGTCGCCAATTGGCGGCCCTTTGTCGTTTCTGGCCCGCGTAAAAATATCCGGACTAGCCTTTATAAATCAGCTTTCCCGCCGTTATAGGCATTACCGTTGTTAGGAGTGTCTGCCGTGTTCGCCATTATTTCTGTGCTGCGCAGTCGTTTGTTGTTGCCGGTGTTTCTGGCGCTGGGCGTGGCCTTGCTGGTGCAGGTTGTCGTGGCGGTGGCGTTGACCCGTACCACGGTGGCAACGCTTGAGGCCGATCTGGCCAAGGGCATGCAGGCTGATACGGCGCGTCTGGTGGATGAGCTGGCCAAGGCCGGCGATGAAGTGCGCGGCGGGCTGGACAGTCTGTCTGCTAGCACCCAGGCGCAGTTGGCCAAAGGCCTTTCCGCCCGGCTGGCTGAGGAGCAGGCGCAGATTCGCGGCGTGCTGGATAGCAACCTCAAGCGTTCCGCTGATGAGTTGGCGCAGCTGCTATCGGCTGTTGCGCCCAAGGCGATCTGGGATGCCGATGTACCGGCGCTGACCGAGTTGGCGCGTGGCGCGCATCGCAATCCTGCCGTGTTGTTTGCGGTGTACCTCGATGCGCAAGGCGCGCGGCTGACGCGCCACCTCAATCGGCAGGACTCCCGCGTGCGTGCGCTGATGGCCAAGGGTGAGGGCGATGGCGCGCTGGATAAGGTGCTGCAGGCTGCGGCCAGTGATCCGGGTGTGTATATCGCCGAGGCGACGATCAGCCCGATGGGCTCGGATATCGGCAAGGTTCTTTTGGGTGTTTCCACTGCGTCGGTGGATGAGGAGCTGGCGAAGCTGGATCAGCGTTTCGTCAGCCTGATCGACAGCAGTGGGCAGTTGGTTTCCGACAGTTTGAGTGGCGCCGCCACCAGCAGTGCGGACGCTCTGGCGGCGCGGTTGAGCGTGGCGCGTGAGGCGGCCGGTGGCATGGAGCAGAGCAGTCGTGAGGTGGTGCAGCAAGCCGCAGCCAGTTTGCGCTGGAATATCAGCATGGGCCTGGTGGTGGTCGCGGTGGTGATTCTGCTGGTGTTGGCGCTGGTGCTGGGGCAGCGAGTGGTCAGCAAGTTGCATACATTGATTACGGTGCTGAATGACTGGGCGGCGGGTGAGGGGGATTTGACTCGCCGGGTCGAGCTCAATAGTCGTGATGAAATTGGCGATATGGCGGCGGCGGTCAATCGCTTCGTCGCCAAACTGCAGCCGATTGTGCGAGAGGCGGGTGAGGTGGCATCGCTCACCGGTCAGGAAATCGGCAATCTGGCCTCGCGCAGTGCGGCTGCCGAGTCGGCTGCCGAGCGTCAGCGCGATGAAGTAGCGGGCAGTCTGCAGGCTTTGGCGGAAATGGCTGGTGAAGCGCAGGCGGAAAGTCACGCCATGCGCGAGGCGTTGCAGCGCGTCGGCGCGATTCGTCAGGCCGCGGATGACAATGCCGCGATTGCGCTGCGCGTGGGTGGCTCGATTGAGGAGTTGGTGCGGCGTGTGGAAACCGGCTCGGCGGTAATCGAGCGGCTGGCCAAGCAGAGTGAGCAGATTGAAGTGGTGCTGACGGTGATTCGCTCTATCGCCGAGCAAACCAACCTGCTCGCCCTGAATGCGGCAATTGAAGCGGCGCGTGCGGGTGAAAGCGGTCGTGGTTTTGCCGTGGTGGCGGATGAAGTGCGCGCGCTGGCCAGCAAGACGCAGCAGTCCACCGGCGATATCCAAACTCATATCGGCGCGTTGCAACAGGGCGCGCGCGAAGCGGTCGAGGCGATTGGTCAGGCGGGCAAGCAGGCAGATCAAGGCTTGGCGGCGTTACGCGAAAGTGCGCGGGTGCAGCAGTCGGTGCGTGAGGCGGTGGAAGAGGTGCATGGTGCAATCAACACCGCGACCGAAGCGGCCGCGCACCAGGCGGAGGGGGCGGATGCTGTGCGTGGTCGCGTCGAGGTGATTCATCGCGAGGCGCAGCGGGCTGCGGAGGCAGTGGCGGCGACGGCGAATAGCGGTCGGGTGCTGGATGGGTTGGCGAAGAAGCTCAAGGCCAGTCTGGGGCAGTTCCGCGTTTAAGCTGGATCAGGGCGGGCATGCATGAGTGCCCGCCGAATTGATTGCGCTGTGATGGGTTAAATCGCAGGCAATAAAAAACCGAGCCATTGGCTCGGTTTTTTGAATTGGTGCCCAGGAGAAGACTCGAACTTCCACGACCGTAAGGTCACCAGCACCTGAAGCTGGCGTGTCTACCAATTTCACCACCTGGGCATTGATTGCAAAACTTGCTTATTTGCTATCAACTACAACTCGGTTAACTTCGTTTCCCGTCGTTGTGGCGCGCATAATACGGACCGAGTTTTTACTTGTAAACCCCTGTTGTTAAAAAATTTTATTCTGTGTGCCGGGCTGACCTGGACAGTGGTTTCGCGCTTCAATAGGCACATGGCAAACCGAATTTGTGTAGATAAGGTGAATTACCTCTAATGGCCGATTGGCAATCCCTCGATCCCGAGGCCGCTCGTGAAGCGGAAAAATACGAAAACCCCATTCCAAGTCGCGAGCTGATCCTGCAGCACTTGTCTGACCGTGGCTCCCCGGCGAGCCGTGAAGAGCTGGCCGATGAATTTGGCATGGCCACTGAAGAGCAGCTCGAAGCGCTGCGTCGTCGTCTGCGCGCTATGGAGCGCGATGGTCAACTGATCTATACCCGTCGCGGCACCTATGCCCCGGTCGACAAGCTCGACCTGATCCTGGGCCGCGTCAGCGGGCATCGCGATGGCTTTGGCTTTTTGGTGCCGGATGACGGCAGCGATGACCTGTTCCTGAGCCCTGCGCAAATGCGCCTGGTCTTCGATGGCGACCGTGCGTTGGCGCGGGTTTCCGGCCTCGACCGTCGTGGTCGTCGTGAAGGTGCCGTGGTTGAAGTGATCTCCCGCGCCCACGAAAGCATCGTTGGTCGTTATTACGAAGAGAGTGGTGTCGGCTTTGTAGTCGCTGATAACCCGAAGATTCAGCAGGAAGTGCTGGTAACGCCAGGGCGTAATGCCGGCGCCAAGCAGGGTCAGTTCGTTGAGGTGAAAATCACCCACTGGCCGACGACGCGCTTCCAGCCCCAGGGGGATGTGGTTGAAGTGGTTGGCAACTATATGGCGCCGGGCATGGAAATCGACGTTGCTCTGCGCAGCTACGATATACCCCACGTCTGGCCCGAAGCTGTAGTTAAAGAGGCGCGCAAGCTCAAGCCAGAAGTCGAAGAGAAGGACAAAGAAAAGCGCATCGATCTGCGCCATCTGCCGTTCGTCACCATCGACGGTGAGGACGCCCGCGACTTCGATGACGCCGTGTATTGCGAGAAAAACGGCAGTAACTGGCGGCTGTTTTCCGGTGGCTGGAAGCTGTATGTCGCCATCGCCGACGTTTCCCATTATGTGAAGATCGATTCGGCGCTAGACGCTGAAGCCCAGGTGCGTGGCAACTCGGTGTACTTCCCAGAGCGGGTTATCCCGATGCTGCCGGAAGAGCTGTCCAACGGCCTGTGCTCGCTGAACCCGCACGTCGATCGCCTGGCCATGGTTTGCGAGATCAGTATCTCGAAAACCGGCAAGATGACCGATTACCAGTTTTACGAAGCGGTCATCCATTCCCATGCGCGTCTGACCTACAACAAGGTCAGCGCCATGCTTGAGCAGCCCAAGGGTAGCGAAGGCAAGGCTCTGCGTGGTGAATACAAAGAAGTGCTGCCGCACCTCAAGCAGTTGTATTCGCTGTATCAGGTGCTGTTGGCTGCGCGCCATGAGCGCGGCGCCATCGATTTTGAAACCCAGGAAACTCGGATCATTTTCGGTGCCGGTCGCAAGATTGCCGAGATTCGCCCAACCCAGCGCAACGATGCGCACAAGTTGATCGAAGAGTGCATGCTGGCCGCCAACGTGGCCACCGCCGCCTTTATGCAGAAGCATGAAATCCCGGCGCTGTATCGCGTGCACGACTGTCCGCCGCCGGAGCGTGTAGAGAAACTCAAAGCATTCCTCACCGAGTTGGGGCTGTCGCTGCACCGCGGCAAGTCGAAGGATGGTCCGTCGCCTAAGGATTACCAGTTGCTGCTGGAAAGCATTCGCGAGCGCCCGGATTACCACCTGATCCAGACCGTGATGCTGCGCTCGCTCAGCCAGGCTGTTTACAGCGCCGACAATCAGGGCCACTTCGGTCTGAATTACGAGGCGTATGCGCACTTCACTTCGCCGATTCGTCGCTACCCGGATCTGCTGATCCATCGGGCGATTCGTAGCGTGGTTCGCTCCAAGCTCGACACTCCGCACGTCAAGCGTGCCGGTGCGACGATCATGCCGCGTGCGCGGATCTATCCATACGACGATGCGATTCTCGAACAGCTTGGCGAGCAGTGCTCGATGTCCGAGCGCCGTGCCGATGAGGCAACCCGCGATGTGGTGAACTGGCTCAAGTGCGAGTTTATGAAGGATCGCGTCGGCGAAACCTTCCCGGGTGTGATTACGGCTGTGACTGGTTTCGGCTTGTTCGTCGAGCTGAAAGACATCTACGTCGAAGGTCTGGTGCATGTCACCGCCTTGCCGGGCGATTACTACCACTTCGACCCCGTGCATCACCGTCTGGCGGGCGAGCGCAGTGGTCGCAGTTTCCGCCTGGGCGATAGTGTTGAGGTCAAGGTCATGCGCGTCGACCTGGACGAGCGCAAGATCGACTTTGAGCTGGCTGAAGGCAAAACGGCCATGCCGGCCGGTCAGCGCCGCGGTGGTTTTGAATCGGCTGCGGGTAAAACCGGGCGTCGCGGCGAGCGTGCCGCCCCAGGCAATACCGACGTAGAAAAGAGTCGTGCGCTGAAAAAGTCGCTGCTCAGTGATTCGAAGGGCAAAACCAGCAAAAGCTCGTCCGCCAAGGGTGATTCGGCCAAGCCGGCCAGCAAAGCTGGCAAGCCGGGTGCGCATCGCAAGGGCGCGCCTGCAGGTGGTGCGCCGGCTTCTGGCGGTGCGCGCAAGCGTAAGGCGAAGTCATGAGTCAGCTGGAAAAGATCTATGGCGTGCATGCCGTAGAGGCCTTGCTGCGTCATCACCCGAAGCGGGTCAAGCAGATCTGGCTGGCCGAAGGGCGTAATGATCCGCGGGTGCAGGTGCTGCTGGCGTTGGCTGCGGATGCGCGGGTTGCTGTCGGTCAGTGCGAGCGCCGTGAGATGGATGCCTGGGTCGAAGGCGTGCATCAAGGTGTGGTGGCCGATGTCAGTCCCAGCCAGGTCTGGGGCGAGGCGATGCTCGACGAGCTGCTCGACCGTACCGAAGGTGCGCCTCTGCTGCTGGTACTCGATGGCGTGACAGACCCGCACAACCTTGGTGCCTGCCTGCGTACTGCCGATGCGGCGGGTGCGCTGGCGGTGATTGTGCCGAAGGACAAGTCCGCCACGCTCAATGCCACCGTGCGCAAAGTCGCCTGCGGCGCAGCAGAGGTGATTCCGCTAGTTGCAGTGACCAACCTGGCGCGCAGCCTGGAGAAACTCCAGCAGCGCGGCCTATGGGTTGTGGGTACGGCCGGTGAGGCTGAAATGGAGTTGTATGAGCATGACCTGACTGGGCCGACTGTGCTGATCATGGGGGCAGAAGGCAAAGGTATGCGTCGCCTGACCCGTGAGCACTGCGATTACCTGGTCAAGTTGCCGATGGCGGGCAGCGTTAGCAGCCTCAATGTGTCGGTTGCGACCGGTGTGTGCCTGTTCGAGGCCTTGCGCCAGCGCAAGGCTGACGGCAAGAAGTAATGCGCAGCGGGCGCCTGCAAGGCGCCCGCTGCCGTTGACCTCGGCAGTGACTTTTCTGTCCGCGCAATCGCGCAACATTGTTCAAATAATCACCAGTTCACCTTGCGTGTAGCAGGGGGCTTCACTAGAATGTCGCCCCTTGCCGCGACGGCAGGTGCTTTTGCGCCTTTCTGTTTCAGCAAGACAAACAAGTGAAATTCACTCCTTGCCTGACCGCATTTCGCGGCAGGCTACAACCCGTAAGGAGCATTTATGCGTCATTACGAAATCATCTTTCTGGTTCACCCGGACCAGAGCGAGCAAGTCGGCGGCATGGTTGAGCGTTACACCAAGCTGATCGAAGAAGACGGCGGCAAGATTCACCGCCTGGAAGATTGGGGCCGTCGTCAGCTGGCTTACGCCATCAACAACGTCCACAAAGCTCACTACGTGATGCTTAACGTTGAGTGCACCGGT
>JBIHZW010000201.1:0-6740 GCA_044240245.1 Pseudomonas sp.
GTCGATCATGATTGGCACGCGCGAGATATCCGGCTCGCCGGCGATCAGATTCAAGAAGGTAACCATGGCCTTCTGTGAATCGAGCATGCCCTCGTCCATGTTGATGTCGATCACCTGGGCGCCGGCTTCCACCTGCTGCAGGGCGACTTCAAGGGCTTCGGTGTAGTTGTCCTCGCGGATCAACCGGGCGAATTTGGCCGAGCCGGTGATATTGGTGCGTTCGCCGACGTTGATAAACAGCGAGTTGCGGTCGATGGTGAAGGGCTCAAGACCCGACAAACGGCAGGCCTTGGGAATATCCGGGATGGCGCGCGGCGGGTATTTGCTCACCGCTTCGGCAATCGCCTGGATATGCGCAGGCGTGGTGCCGCAGCAGCCGCCGACAATGTTCAAAAAGCCCGAGGCGGCGAACTCTTCGACCACCACGGCCATTTCCGCCGGGGTTTCGTCGTATTCACCGAAGGCGTTCGGCAGGCCAGCATTGGGGTGAGCGGACACGTTGGTTTCCGCCTTGGCCGCCAGCTCTTCCAGATACGGGCGCAGGTCCTTGGCACCGAGGGCGCAGTTCAGGCCCACGGAGATCGGGTTGGCGTGGCGCACCGAGTTCCAGAAGGCTTCGGTGGTCTGCCCGGACAGGGTGCGGCCGGAGGCGTCGGTGATGGTGCCGGAGATCATGATCGGTAGTTCGACGTTGTCGTCCTCGAACACCTGCTGCACGGCGAAGATCGCCGCCTTGGCGTTGAGGGTGTCGAAGATAGTCTCGATCAGAATCATGTCCGCGCCGCCTTCGATCAGGCCGCGGGTGGCTTCCACGTAGTTTTCCACCAACTCGTCGAAGGTGACGTTGCGGTAGCCGGGGTTGTTCACGTCCGGGGAGATCGAGCAGGTACGGCTGGTCGGGCCCAGCACGCCGGCAACGAAGCGCGGGCGATCAGGGGTTTCCAGGGTCTTGGCGTCGGCCACGCTACGGGCCAGGCGTGCGCCTTCGACGTTCAGCTCATATACCAGGCTTTCCATGCCGTAGTCGGCCTGGGACACCTGGGTGGCGTTAAAGGTGTTGGTTTCCAGGATGTCGGCGCCGGCATCTAGGTAGGCCTTCTCGATGGCGCCGATCACATCAGGGCGGCTCAAGATCAGCAGGTCGTTGTTGCCTTTTACATCCTGCGGCCAATCGGCGAAGCGTGCGCCACGATAGTCCTCTTCCTCCAGCTTGTAGCTCTGGATCATGGTGCCCATGCCGCCGTCGAGGATCAGGATGCGTTCCTTCAGGGCTTGCTGAAGTGCGTTAAGGCGGGCGCTGCGATCGGACAGAGACATGGAGATAACTACCTGGGACGCGTGAAAAAAAGATGCGCGATGATAACAAAGCTGCACGCTTTTGCAGTGGGCTGCGCTTTTACATGAATCTGGCTCATGTTTGCGGATTGGCCTTGGCCAGCCGGCGCCAGCTAGAATCGGCGCTTAAGCCATTTTAGAGACGTTTCCATGTTCTGCCGCTTACTGCTTGGCGTGTGTTTAATGTTCATCGGCTCACTACAGGCGGCCGAACCCATCTCCTACAGCCGCGATATCCAACCGATTTTTACCAAGAACTGCGTGGCCTGCCATGCCTGCTACGACGCTGCCTGCCAGCTCAACCTGGGCAGTGGCGAAGGCGTGCAGCGCGGAGCCAGCAAGGCCACGGTGTACAACGGCACGCGCACCCAAGCGCAGGCCACCACGCGCCTGTTTGTCGATGCCCATGGCGCAGCAGCCTGGCAGCGCAAGGGCTTTACCTCCGTGTTGGACTCACAGGGCAGTCAGGCCGCGCTGATGGCGCGCATGCTGGAGTTGGGCCATCAGCAGCCGTTGGCTGCCAACAGCAAATTGCCGGCGGAGCTGAATATCAGCATCGACCGGATCAACCAATGCCCGTTGCCTCAGGAGTTCGACGAGTTTGCTCGCAAAAATCCGCAAGCCGGCATGCCGTTCGCGGTGACTGGCTTGAGTGAGGCCGACTACCAGACGCTGCAGGCCTGGATCGAGCAGGGCGCGCCGGTCGATCAGCAAGCGCTGCAGGCCAGCACAGCCGAGGCGCAGCAGATCGCCACCTGGGAAGCCTTTATGAACGCTCCCGGCGCTCGCGAGTCGCTGGTTTCACGCTGGCTCTACGAGCATCTGTTTCTCGCCCATCTGCATTTTGCTGGCGGCGAGCCGGGTCATTTCTTCCAGATAGTGCGTTCGCGTACGCCCAGCGGTAAGCCGGTGGATATCATCGCCACGCGCTTGCCCAACGAGGACCCCGGCAACCAGTTCTATTACCGCCTGACGCCGGTGCAGGGCGTGATCGTGCACAAGACCCATATCACTTATGGGCTGAGCGCGGCCAAGCTGGCGCGGCTCAAAGAGCTGTTCTTCTCCAGCGATTGGCAGGCGGACGCGGTGCCGGGCTATAGCCTGCTGCGCCGCGCCAACCCGTTCGAGACCTTTGCCGCGATTCCGGCGCAGGCGCGTTACCAATTTATGCTGGATAACGCTGAATACTTCGTGCGTACCTTTATTCGCGGCCCGGTGTGTCGTGGGCAGATCGCCACGGATGTGATTCGCGATAACTTCTGGGCAGTGTTCCAGGACCCGCAGCACGACCTTTACATCACCGATCCCGAGTACCGTGAGCAGGCCAAGGATTTACTGGCCATGCCCGGCCAACTGGACAGCATCGGCGATCTGCTCGGCCTGTGGCGCATCTACCGCGACAAGCGCAATGAATACGAAGCGTTGCGCATGCAGCGTTATGCCGATGCCCCCGCGCCGAGTTGGTCGCATATCTGGGCCGGTAATGACAACGCGCTGCTGTCGATCTTCCGTCAGCACGACAGCGCCTCGGTGCGCAAAGGCTTGATCGGCGAGGTGCCGCAAACCCTCTGGTGGCTGGACTTTCCGCTGCTGGAGCGCACCTATTACCAACTGGTGGTGAATTTCGATGTGTTCGGCAACGTGTCGCATCAGGCGCAGACGCGGCTGTACTTCGATTTGATCCGCAACGGCGCCGAGGTCAACTTTCTCCGTTTGATGCCAGCCGAGTCGCGCCAGGGCTATCTCAGCGACTGGTACCAGAGCAGCGGCAAGCTGAAAATCTGGCTCGATTACCAGGCCATCGACAGCAAAACCCCGAGCGCCTTACGCCTGTCCGGTAGCGATCCCAAACGCAGTTTTGTCGAGACTCTGCTGGAACGCTACGGCAGCCTGAATGCACGACCGGATCCGATCAACCGCTGCACGGGTGCACATTGCCATCGCCCGGGGCTGGACGCCGAACTGCAGCGCGCCGAACAGTCCCTGAGTCGCCTAACGGCAAAACCTGCGGGCACGCTCAAGGTGATCGAGCAACTGCCGGAGGCAACCTTGCTACGGCTGGAAATGGCCGATGGTCAGCGCGAGGTGTACAGCCTGCTGCGCAACCGTGCGCACACCAACGTGGCCTTTATGCTTGGCGAGGAACTGCGTTATCAGCCGGCGCTGGATACCCTGACGGTGTATCCGGGGGTGCTCAGCAGCTACCCGAACTTTATCTTCAATGTGCGGGTGGAGCAGGCGGCGGAGTTTGTCACGGCACTTGAGCAGGCGCGTGATGCAGTGGCCTTCGAGAAAGTCGTCGAGCGTTGGGGCATTCGCCGCACGCATCCAGAGTTCTGGCGCTACTTCCACGATATGTCGGCGTATATCCAGCAAAGCGAACCGCTGGAAGCGGGTGTACTGGATATGAATCGCTACGAGAATTTGTAACCGCGGGGAGGGCCGCGCACTGCAGGGCAGTGCGCGGTTACAGGCTAGCGGTTGAAGCGTTCCACCAGGGCATACTGACCATTGGCGGTAGCCGTCAGGGCTTCGCTGAGGCGGGCGGTGTCATGCGCTTCGCCAGCGGTCTTGTCGGCCAGCTGGGCGATGGTGGTGATGCTGCGGTTGACCTCATCGGCCACTGCGCTCTGCTCCTCGGCGGCTGCGGCGATCTGGTTGGCCATATCGGCGATATTGGCCACCGCGTCGCTGATGCCGGCCAACGCCTCATCGGCTTGCTGCACACGCTCAACCCCTTCGTCAGCCTGTTTACGGCCGACTTCCATGGTCAGCACCGCTTCTTCGGCGGTGCGCTGCAGCTTGGCGATCAGCTGGTGAATCTGCCCGGTGGATTCGGCGGTGCGCTGCGCCAGGGAGCGCACTTCATCGGCGACCACGGCAAAGCCACGGCCCATTTCACCAGCGCGTGCGGCCTCGATGGCGGCATTGAGGGCGAGCAGGTTGGTCTGGTCGGCGATGCCTTTGATCACATCGACCACGCCGCCGATTTCATTGCTGTCCTGGGCCAGGCGGGTCACCGTTTCACCGGTATCACCGACCGATTGCGACAGGCGCTGAATGGCCTGGCGGGTTTCGCTGGCAATGTTGCGGCCGGCGCTGGTCAGACGGTTTGCGTCCTGAGTGGCGATAGCAGTACGGGCGACGTTGCTCGCCACTTCCAGAGTGGTGGCGGCCATTTCATTGATCGCAGTAGCGACCTGATCGGTTTCGCTGCGCTGACGCTCAAGCCCGGCAGAGCTGTTGTGCGCCAGGGTATCGGCCTGTTTTGCCTGCTGGGTGAGCTGCTCGGCGGTGTCCTGCAGGCGCGTCAGGCAGGTTTTCAGGCGGGCTTCCTGGCTGAGGATGGACATTTCCAGACGCGCTTGAGCGCCGCGGCTGTCGGTGTACATCTGCGCAATCAGCGGGTCAGAGGTGGTCTGGTCGGCCAGGCGCAGCAGACGCTTGAGGCCGCGTTGTTGCCAGTTCAGCCCGGCCAGCCCCAGTGGCACCGACAAACCGGCGGCGATGGCAAAGCCCCAGCTGGAGTCGAGCCATGCGCCAATCAGGAAGCCCACCTGGCTGACCAGGATAAACGGCAGCCAGTCCTGCACGATCGGCATCCAGCGATCACTGCTGGGGATCGCCGATTTGCCGCTGTTGATGCGTTGGTACAGCGCCTCGGCGCGGCGGATCTGCTCGGCAGTCGGCTTGACCCGCACCGATTCGTAACCCACCACTTGGTTGTTTTCCGTCACCGGGGTGACGTAGGCATTGACCCAGTAGTGGTCGCCAGTCTTGCAGCGGTTCTTGACGATACCCATCCACGGCCGGCCCTTCTTCAGGGTGTCCCACATATGTTGGAACACCGCGGCCGGTACGTCCGGGTGGCGCACCAGGTTATGCGGCGCACGCATCAGCTCATCGCGGCTAAAACCGCTGATCTCGACAAAGGCGTCGTTGCAGTAGGTGATCTGGCCTTTGACGTCGGTGGTGGAGATCAGTCGTTGCTGCGCGGGGAAGGTGCGCTCGCGCTGAGTAATAGGTTGGTTATTGCGCATGGTGCTGGCATTCCTTTGGTCGATGTCACGTAATCGGCCGCTTGAGCCTGAAATTTAATAATCAATGCAACGAAAAGGCCCGGCTCAACGGGCCGCGATCAACTGGCGCAGCACATAGTGGAGGATGCCGCCGGCCTTAAAGTACTCCACTTCATTGAGGGTATCGATGCGGCACAGTACTTCAAGGCTGTGCCGGCTGCCGTCCTCGCGCAGGATCTCCAGGGTCAGGGGCATCGAGGGGTGCAGTTCGACGCCATCCAGGCCGCAGATATTGAGCGTTTCCTTGCCGCTGAACTGCAAGGTTTTGCGGTTTTGCCCAGGCTTGAATTGCAACGGCAGCACGCCCATGCCGACCAGGTTGGAGCGGTGGATACGCTCGAAACTTTCCGCGAGCACCGCCTTGATGCCGAGCAGGTTGGTGCCCTTGGCCGCCCAGTCGCGGCTCGATCCGGTGCCGTACTCCTTGCCAGCAATCACCAGCAAAGGCGTGCCTTGTTCCTGATAGCGCATGGCCGCGTCGTAGATCGCCAGCTTCTCGCCGCTGGGTACATGCAAGGTGGCTCCGCCTTCCTCGCCGCCGAGCATTTCGTTGCGGATGCGGATGTTGGCGAAGGTGCCGCGCATCATCACATGGTGGTTGCCGCGCCGCGAACCGTAGGAGTTGAAGTCCGCAGGCGCAACGCCTTGCTCGCGTAGGTAGCGGCCGGCGGGACTGTCCGCCTTGATATTGCCTGCCGGGGAGATATGGTCGGTGGTCACCGAGTCGCCGAGCAGGGCGAGGATACGCGCCTGATGGATATCGCCGATATGCGGCGGCGCTTCGCCGATGGCCTCGAAGAACGGCGGATGCTGGATATAGGTCGAGTCGGCCTGCCAGACATAGGTATCGGCCTGCGGCACCTCGATTGCCTGCCACTGCGCGTCGCCGGCGAACACCTCGGCGTATTGCTTATGGAACATCGCGGTATCGACCTTCTGTACTGCCTCGGCGATTTCCGCCTGGCTCGGCCAGATATCGCGCAGATACACCGACTTGCCGTTCTTGCCGATACCCAGCGGCTCACTGCTGAGATCCAGACGCACGCTACCCGCCAGGGCGTAAGCCACCACCAGCGGCGGCGAGGCCAGCCAGTTGGTTTTCACCAGCGGATGCACGCGACCCTCGAAGTTGCGGTTACCAGAGAGCACTGAGGCCACTGTCAGGTCGTGCTGCTGGATCGCCTGCTCGATGGGTTTGAGCAGCGGCCCGGAGTTGCCGATGCAGGTGGTGCAGCCGTAGCCGACCAGGTCGAAGCCCAGCTCATCCAGATAGCGGGTCAGGCCGGCGGCTTTGAAGTAGTCGGTGACCACCTTGGAGCCCGGCGC
>JBIHZW010000024.1:0-21104 GCA_044240245.1 Pseudomonas sp.
ATGGGTAAAGGATGGAGGCCCGCTTCTAGCCATTTTCTGCCAGCTCACGACCATCCCCCATTCCCCTAGATATCCCGAAACAGGTCATGGGCGTTAAGCAGGTCGTAGGCGATCTGCGGGCGTTTTTCCAAACCGCGGCGGATGGCGGTGGGTATGGCCTGGCGGGTTTTGCGGCACAGTCCCGGCAATTCATCGATCTGAATCGCGATACCGCGCATGCTGCGTACTTCGTTGAAACCTGGGGCGACGGCGACGCGCACGCCGAGTTGCTCGTAGATGCGCCGCTGGAGCTTTTCCAGGTCCGCCAGGCTCTCAAGGTTTTCCAGGCGCTCTAGCAGGCGCTTTTCCTCGGTGCGGGTAAGCAACAGGATGCGCACATCGCTGTTTGCTTGCTCCAACAGTTGCTCGCGCCCGCAATCGCAGGCTCCGGGTGGGCAGGGTTGGCGCAAGGGTGGGGTGTTGGTCATGGGTTCCGATCATAGCCAGCTACGGGCGCATTTGCCCATGCCCAGGCATGGACAAATGGTTTATTGGGTGGATAATCCGACCCATCAACTGTGCTGAAGACAAACTCGCACCATGCGTAAAACCCTGCGTACCGCTCTGATCTGGATGCTAATGCTCGCCCTCCCGGCGCAGAGCATGGCCGCCATCAGCATGCAGTTATGCGCGGTAACCCAGCAGAGCGGGGTGATGGCCCAGGTTGATCCGCAAATGGCGGCCCACCATCCCGGCGCGATGGTAATGGCTCAGCCCGTTGAGGCATCTGCCCATGGCGAGCATCACGCCAGCGACACTTCCAGCAAGTCCGTGTCTGCCGCCGATAACAGCCTGTGCAGCCTCTGCGCTTTTTGTGTCGGTGCGGCGGCCCTGAGCACAGTGGTTGCCAGCAATTCTCCGCCGCAAGTGGTCGAGCCGTCCCTGGCGCGACTGGATCAGTTTGTCGGTTTTATCGCCGAAACCCCCGAAAGACCCCCACGCCTGTTTCTCGCCTAAGCCAAACCGTGCGTTGACGCACCTGGCGCAGTTGCTGCCCAGGCCCGTGTGACGCGTATTTAGCTATTCGTCGGTGTTTGCCTGCTTAGCGCTGGCAACGCCGCTGCACGCGAGATTATTCGATGATGCGTTTTCTCTTTGCCCGCCGACAGGCGTTTACCTGCCTGGCATGGCTGCTACCCGTTGGCGCCTGGGCCGAGTCGCCCGACCCGCTGGACGCCCGGGCCGCCACGCCGGCTCTGCACTATCAATCGCCGCTCAAGGCTTACCAGGGCTTTGCTGAGCAACCGCTGCACGACTGGCGCGAGGCCAATGACTTGGTCGGCCGGATCGGCGGCTGGCGCACTTACTCCCAAGAACCGCATGCCCAGGAGCCTTATAGCCAGGAAATCCCGGCGCAGCAGCCCGCCGAGCCGTCTACCAAGCCAATGGAGGCGCAGCATGGCCATCACTAAAGCGAGTGGCATGACGAGCCGCGTCGGGCTTTGCGCAATGCTTGTTCTGCTGAGTGGCTGCGCCAGCTTTAGCCAGGATGGTGGGTTTACTCAGGTCGAGCAGGCCAGCCAGGCGCAGTTGGACAAACAGGTGACCTGGGTGAAAACCCCGGAGCAGCGCAGCCAGGTGGCAGAACGGGTCGCCGATTTGCTGGCCGAGCCGCTGACGGTGGACGCCGCGGTGCAGGTTGCCTTGCTGAACAACCGCGACTTGCAGGCAAGCTTCGATCAGCTAGGTGTCAGTGAAGCCGAGCGGGTGCAGGCCGGGCGCATTCCCAACCCCGGTTTCTCCTTCGGCCGTCTGGAGAAGGGCAGCGAGGTGGAATACGAGCGCGCTCTGCATATCAACCTGGCGCGGCTGATTGCCATGCCGCTGACCTCGGGCATGGAGGCCAAGCGCTTCGAACAGGTGCAGCGGCAGACCAGCATGGCGCTGTTCGAACTGGCCAGCCAGACCCGCAAGGCTTGGTTCCGCGCCGTGGCAGCGCAGGAAAGCCTGACGTATATGCGCCAGGTAATGGATTCGGCGGAAACCGGGGCCGAGCTGGCCCGGCGGCTGGCGGCGGTGGGTAACTACAGCACGCTGCAACGGGCTCAGGAGCAGAGCTTCTATGCCGATGCCGGGCTCAATCTGATCCGCGCCGAACAGGCCCGCATGCAAAGCCGCGAGCAGCTGACTCGCCTGCTTGGCTTGTGGGGCGAGCAGATGGAGTTTCGCTTGCCTGCGCGCCTGCCCGAGTTGCCGGCTAAGCCTGAGCAGTTGCCGAATGTCGAACGCCTGGCCATGGCTCAGCGTCTGGATATTCAGGCCGTGCGCCTGGACGCCGAGCGGCTGGCCAGCAACCTGGGGCTGAGCAAGACCACGCGCTTTATCAACGTGCTGGAGCTGGGCGTGGTGAATAACCGCTCCAATGAGGAACCGACCCAGCGCGGTTACGAGATCAGCGTCGAGTTGCCGCTGTTCGACTGGAGCGGAGCGAAGGTGGCCAAGGCCGAGGCGCAGTACCGGCAGATGCTTAATCGCGCCGCTGCGACGGCAATCAACGCGCGCTCGCAGGTGCGTGAGGCCTACCTGGGGTACCAGGCCAGCCATGATCTGGCCCGGCATTACCGCGACGAGGTGCTGCCGCTGCGCGCGCGCATCGCCGAGGAAAATGTCCTGCAGTACAACGGCATGTTTATCAGCACCTTCGAGCTGCTGGCCGATGCGCGCAAACAAATTCTCGCGGTCGACGGTTACCTGCAGGCGCAGCGCGATTTCTGGATCGCCAAGGCCGATCTGGATGTGGCCCTGTTGGGCGCGCCCAGTCCGTCATCAAGCGCACCGGCTATGGCCGCCACCGACGAGCCCGCCGGGCACTGATCAAGGACTATTCCCCATGGTTTCACGACGTGATTTCTTTCTCGGTGCCAGCGCGATTACTGCCGCTGTCGCCACCTCGGCGGTCAGCCGGGTATCCCTGGCCGGCATACCTGAGGCGGTGTCCCAGGGTAGCGCCGACACCCAGCCGCCGCTGCAACCGCAGAACGGCCTGCCCTATAACCCGGTGGTCACCCTCAACGGCTGGACCCTACCGTGGCGGATGAACAACGGCGTCAAGGAATTCCACCTGGTCGCAGAGCCGGTGGTGCGCGAGCTGGCGCCTGGTTACAAGGCCCATTTGTGGGGCTATAACGGCCAGTCGCCGGGGCCGACCATCGAGGTGGTGGAGGGCGACCGGGTGCGCATCTTCGTTACCAATAAATTGCCCGAACACACCAGCATCCACTGGCACGGCCAACGCCTGCCCAATGGCATGGACGGCGTCGCCGGGTTGACCCAGCCGGCAATTCCGGTGGGCAAGACCTTCGTTTATGAGTTTGTCGCGCGCCGCCCCGGCACCTTTATGTACCACCCCCATGCCGACGAAATGACCCAGATGGCCATGGGCATGATGGGTTTCTGGGTTACTCATCCCAAGGAACATCACCCGCTGATCAGCGAAGTGGATCGCGATTTCTGCTTTCTGCTCAATGCCTACGACATCGAGCCCGGGGCGGCCACGCCGAAAATTATGACCATGCTCGACTTCAACCTGTGGACCTTCAACAGCCGTATCTTCCCCGGCATCGACCCTTTGGTGGTGCGTAAGAACGACAAGGTGCGCCTGCGCGTCGGCAACTTGACCATGACTAATCACCCGATCCATCTGCATGGCCACGAGTTCGAGGTGACCGGCACCGATGGCGGGCCGACCCCGGCGGGCTCGCGCTGGCCGGAGGTGACCACGGATATCGCGGTAGGGCAGATGCGCCAGGTTGAATTCCTTGCCGACGAGGAGGGCGACTGGGCCCTGCATTGCCACAAGAGCCACCACACCATGAACGCCATGGGCCATGACGTGCCGACGCTGATTGGCGTCGATCACCGCGAGATGACCCGCAAGGTCGCCAAGCTGATCCCCGATTACATGGTCATGGGCGAGCGCGGCATGGCCGATATGGCGGAAATGCAGATGCCGCTGCCGGACAACACCGCACCGATGATGACCGGCGACGGCCCCTTCGGCTCGGTGGAAATGGGCGGCATGTTTACCGTGCTCAAGGTGCGTAAGGATCAAGCGCCAGGCGATTACCGCGACCCGGGCTGGTTCAAACACCCGGCCGGCACTGTGGCCTATGAATGGAAAGGGGAGCTGGCCAAACCCGCGCGTTCGAGCGAGGCCGGCGGGCAGTCGATGTCGCTAAAACAGCCGCCTGGCGAGCCGGTTGAGGTGCAAGTGCGTAAACCCAGCGGCCATGCCGGCCATTGAGGAGGTAGCCCCATGCAACAGACAGCTTACTTACCGTTGGCACTCGCCCTAGCGGGCTTGCTGCTTAGCGACCCCGTGCTGGCCCATAGCGAGCAACACAACGAGCAACACAGCGCGGCAGTGACGAAGGAGCAGAAGCCCTGGGGTATTGCCGGTGACCTTGATCAGGTCAGCCGCACCATCGAGATAGGCATGAGTGATGCGATGCGCTTCAGCCCTGATCAACTGGAGATCAAGCAGGGCGAGACCATCCGCTTTGTGCACCGTAACGACGGCCAGCTGCTGCATGAATTCGTCTTGGGCACCCAGGCGGATCTGGATGCGCACGCAGCGATGATGGCCAAGTTTCCCGGTATGCAGCACGACGAGCCGTATATGGCCCATGTCGGGCCGGGCCAGAAGGGCGAGATTATCTGGACCTTTAACCGTATCGGTGACTTCGATTTCGCCTGCCTGATTGCTGGTCACTACCAGGCGGGAATGGCCGGCAAGGTGCGGGTTGTGGCGAATTGACAGAGGTGTATGAGCCCTGGTCAGCCTGTGCTGGCCAGGGCAATAGCGGCAGCGCAATTCTTGCGCGGGCTGATAAATGATCAGGGCGGCCGCTGGGTCGCCTGACTTAAGGAGCAAGACCATGAAGCAACTACTGATTGCCTGCCTGCTGGGCAGCCTGGCATTTAGCCTACAGGCCGGCGATGAACACAGCGGCCATGAGGGCCACGAGGCTGCGCAGGCCAACGCCAGCATAAGTCAGGGCGAAGTGCGCAAGATCGATGCTGCTAACCAGAAAATCACCCTGCGCCACGGGCCGTTGGCCAATATCGGCATGCCGCCGATGACCATGGTGTTTCAGGTGGAGGACGCTGCCCAACTGGAGGGGCTCAAGGTGGGCGACAAAGTGAGTTTTGTCGCGCAGCCGCAGGGCAGTCAGTTTGTCGCGAGCGAGTTGCAGGCGGTGCAGCCTTGAGCTGTTGGGGCCGCTAGGCGGCCCTGGTTGCCTGATCAGGCAGCAGCGAAGCGCTCGTCGAGATAAGCGATGATCGCCTTGGACTCGTACAGCCAGGTGCTCTGGCCGTTTTCTTCGATGCGCAGGCACGGCACCTTGATCTTGCCGCCTTGCTGCTCCAGCTCGTTGCGCGCCTGGGCGTCGTTCTTCGCGTCGCGCAGGGCCACTGGCACATTCAGTTTGTGCAAGGTGCGGCGGGTTTTTACGCAGAACGGGCAGGCATGGAACTGGTACAGCGCGAGGTTGCTGGCGCTTTGCTCGACCGCAGCCTGCGCTTGCGGGGTGCGTTTGAGCTTGGCCGGACGGCTGATCCAGTCGAGGAAGATGATCAACTGGCCGAGGCCGATGCGCAGTGCCTTGATAATCATGCGGGGACAAACCTTGGGTCGATAAACAGGGGCGCGCAGCTTACCCGACTTTTTCTAGCTTGGCGTCCGCGCTGGTCTGGCTCTGCGCCCAACGGCATAATCCACGCTCGATTGCCCAACCCTGCCGAGCCTGCGATGAAACCTGAAGACCTGCTGTTGCTGGTAACCCGCGAGATGCCTTTCGGCAAACACAAAGGCCGCTTGCTCGCCGATCTGCCGGGTAATTACCTCAACTGGTTTGCCCGTGAAGGTTTCCCCCAGGGTGAAATCGGCCGGCTGCTGGCGCTGATGCAGGAGATTGATCACAACGGCCTGTCGGGCCTGCTCGACCCGCTACGCACCAAGCCGCGGGTGCCGTTCAAAGGTCAGTAGGCTTTTTACAGGGCAATAAAAAACCGGCTTGTGGCCGGTTTTTTATTGCGTGCCATCCATGGCCGCAGCGTGTGTCGCGCAAGGCGACGTTAAAAGGTGCTTCTGGCAATTTGCATTGCCGGCAGGCGCTTACTGCGCCTGGCTGACCTCTGGGGTGAGGGCCAGCGGTGGCACTTCAACGAACTCCAGTTGCAGGCGTTCGCTACTCCAGGCGCGGGTCTGGTTGGTCAGCGCCAGGTTGTCGTTCAGCTTTTGGCCGTAGGACGGGATGATTTCTTTCAGCTTGGCTTGCCACTCTGAGCTCTGCATCTCGTCCTTGAAGGTCTTCTCCAGCACCGAGAGCATGATCGGCGCGGCTGTCGAGGCACCTGGCGAGGCGCCGAGCAGGGCAGCGATGCTGCCATCTGCGGCGCTGACCACTTCGGTGCCGAACTGCAGAATGCCGCCGTGTTCGGCGTCTTTCTTGATGATCTGCACACGCTGGCCGGCCTGAATCAGCTCCCAATCCGCCGACTGTGCTTCCGGGAAGTAGTCGCGCAGCGAGTCCATGCGATCTTCCTGGCTGAGCATCAGCTGGCCCATCAGGTAGGTGCTGAGGGAGAAGTTATCGATGCCGGCGTGGGTCATCGGCAGGATATTGTCGGTGGTCAGGGCGCTGAAGGTGTCGAGCAGCGAACCATTTTTCAGGAACTTGGTGGAGAAGGTGGCGAACGGGCCGAACAGCAGCACCTTCTTGCCATCGATCACACGGGTATCCAGGTGCGGCACGGACATCGGCGGTGAGCCTACCGATGCCAGGCCATACACCTTGGCCTGGTGCTGGGCGACGATTTCCGGGTTGCTGGTGGCGAGGAACGAGCCGCCGACCGGGAAGCCCGCATAGCCTTCGCCTTCACTGATGCCAGACATCTGCAGCAGTTTCAGCGCCGCGCCGCCAGCGCCGATAAACACGAATTTGGCGTTGATGGTTTTCTCTGCGCCGCCGTTGGCCAGGTCGGCCACCAGCACGTTCCAGGTGTTGTCGGCGTTACGCTCGATACCGCGCACTTCATGCTGCAGATTGAGGCTGACGTTGTCCTGCTGGCTCAGTGAACCGAACAGCTGACGGGTGATTTCGCCGAAGTTGACGTCGGTGCCAATCGAGACGCGGGTCGCGGCGAGCTTCTGCCCAGGCTCGCGGCCTTGCATCACCAGCGGCACCCATTGCTTGATCTGCTCCGGGTCTTCGGAATATTCCATGCCGCGGAACAGCGAACTGGCCTGCAGGGCGGCGTGGCGCTTCTTGAGGAAATCGACGTTGTCATCGCCCCAGACAAAGCTCATATGCGGCACGTTGTTGATAAACGACGGCGGGTTGTTCAGCACCTTGCGTTCAACCTGGTAGGCCCAGAACTGCTTGGAAATCTCGAACGATTCGTTGATCGCTATGGCCTTGTTGATGTCGATGCTGCCATCGGCCAGTTGCGGGGTGTAGTTCAGCTCGCAGAAGGCCGAGTGACCGGTGCCAGCGTTGTTCCAGGCGTTGGAGCTTTCTTCGGCGACCTGATCGAGGCGCTCGTAGATGTCGATGCTCCAGCCCGGCTCCAGCTCGTTGAGGTAGGTGCCCAGGCTGGCACTCATGATGCCGCCGCCAATCAGCAGAACATCCACGGATTTTTCCGGCTCGGGGTGCTTGGCGCAGCCGATCACGCTCAGGCACAGCAGGGTCAACAGGAGCTTTTTCATTAAACCAACCATTTCAATCGGTGAAGTCAGAGTGACGGCCTGCGCCGACACGGGATCAGGCGTGTGGCAATAGCGTGCTGGCCCGTCGGCGAGCGACAGGCGCGGGGCAGGGTGTGCAGGGCGTCGTGTGCATAACGGCAGCGGCCCAAGGCGCGGCGACTGGCGTTGCCTGGGCTAATCGCAAGAAGCATGCCCGCCACTACAAAGCGTTGGACTGCGGCGCGCTGCCGCAGTTGCACTGGGTTGCTCGGCGGCTCTAGGTGGCGTGATCTCGCCATGTTCTGGCGGATTTATTGCGGCTTTTGGCGGAATCTCGCCGCGCACCTTTGAGAACGTGCAGGCAGAAAAAAACCGGCGCGGGGCCGGCTTCTTCTGACTCAGGGTTTGATCAGTTATTGACCAGGCTGAGGAACTCGCTGCGCGTAGCTGCATTTTCGCGGAACTCACCGAGCATCACCGAGGTGACCATGGAGGAGTTCTGCTTTTCCACGCCGCGCATGATCATGCACATGTGCTGCGCTTCGATCACCACCGCAACACCGAGGGCGCCGGTGACCTGCTGGATGGCTTCGGCGATCTGCCGGCTGAGGTTTTCCTGGATCTGCAGGCGACGTGCGTACATATCGACAATGCGAGCAACCTTCGACAGGCCGAGCACCTTGCCGTTGGGGATATAGGCGACATGGGCCTTGCCAATAAACGGCAGCAGGTGGTGTTCACACAGCGAGTACAGCTCGATGTTCTTCACCAGCACCATTTCGCTGTTGTCGGAGCTGAACAGTGCGCCGTTGGTGACTTCTTCGAGGGTTTGCTGGTAGCCCTTGCACAGGTACTGCATGGCTTTGGCGGCGCGCTTGGGCGTGTCGAGCAGGCCCTCGCGGGATACGTCTTCGCCGAGTTGGCCGAGAATCTCGGTGTATTGCTGTTCCAGGGACATGGACAATCTCGTAGGTCTTTCTAAAGGGCGCAGGTTAGGCCGCGAGGGTCGGGCTGGCAAGTGCGCAGGCCGCCAGCTGCATGAGCTTATTCGTCGCGGCCATCCATCATGGTGCGCTTGAGCATCACGTAAACCGCGCCGGTGCCGCCGTGTTTGGCCAGGCAGGAGGTGAAGCCGAGCACCTGTGGATGCTGACGCAGCCAGGTGTTGACGTGGCTTTTGATCATTGGTTTGCGGCCGTCCATGCGCACGGCTTTGCCGTGGGTGATGCGCACGCAGCGCACCTCCAGCTTGTTGGCCTCGGCGATAAATTCCCACAGGGTGTCGCGGGCTTTTTCCACGGTCATGCCGTGCAGGTCGAGACTGCCTTCAAAGCTGATCTGCCCCAGCTTGAGCTTGCGCATCTGGCCTTCCTGCACGCCGTTGGCGGCCCAATACAGCGGATCTTCGGCGCCGACATCGATCACGAACTGGTCGGACAGGCCGTCGACCTTGACCGATTCCACGCGCGCTGTGGCCGCCTGGCGCAGGGTAGCCAGCTGGGCACGGTTGGGTTTCGGTTTACCGGTGTCGGCGCGGTCATGCTTGATCGGTTTGACGCCGCGCAACTCGGCTTTGAATAGGGATAAATCGTCGTCTTGCATCTGGGCCTCCGCGAAGGCCGTTAGTGTAACCAAGCTGCCCGGCACTCAGTCGCGCTTTTTCATCAGGTGTGGGGCCATGCTCAGGTCGCTGGGGCGGCGCAGGCGGCGTCGGCAGCGGCGCCAGAGCAGCACGCCGAAGACCAGCAACAGCAGCCCGACCACGACAAATACGCTGGCTGTGGCTGGCGATTCGTTCAGTGGGCCGAGCGCGGCAGGTTGGCCGAGCAGGGTGGCAATGCCTGCCATGCTCAGCAGCACGCCGAATGTGGCAAACAGCGCGGCCAGGCCAGCCCCCAGGCGCAGGCGCCAGTTGCTGGCATTGCGTGGGCGCAGGCGGCGTGCATCGAAACCATCGGAGTGTTTCATTCCGATTTCCTCATGCCAATTTCCTCGGTGGTTATCGGCGGTATGACCGGTGTGGGCTGGCGTGGTTCAACTGTGGCGGCCAGCCCGTATTCAGGTTGCGAACTACTGCGCGGCTGGCGGTGACTCAGATCAAGGCGCTGGCGCGCGGCACCACGGCGGCAAAATTGTCGGCCAGGGCGATCATCTCGGCGCGGTGCATCTCGGCGGCGCTGATCACCTGGCCGTCAAGCGTCGGCAGGTCGCGGGTGGCGCAAGCGGCATCCACCACAGTGCAGCGGTAACCATAGTCCTTGGTGGCGCGCACCGTGGTGCTGATGCTCGAATGGGTCATAAAACCGCAGACGATCAGGTCCAGGTGGCCCAGGGCTTGTAGGCGCTCATGCAGGTCGGTGCCGTTAAAGGCGTTGGGCATGCGCTTCTCGACGATGATTTCGCCGGGCAGCGGCGCAGCTTCTGGCAGGTGCAGGCCACGTGGCCCTCGGGGGTCGAGCAGGCCGTCGGGGATGCCCAGGTGTTTGACGTGGACGATGGCGCTGCCCTGGGCGCGGGCGGCTGAGAGCAGTTTGGCGATTTCTTCCAGCGCGGCATCCAGCCCCGGTAACTGCAATACGCCGCTGCGGTATTCCTCTTGCGCATCGATGATCAGCAAGGTCGCATTGCTCAGGCTGGCGGGGGCATGGCCGCGGCCAGTGAGGGCGAACAGCGTTTGTGGGGTGGACATGGCAGGAACTCCAGGCTGGCATGGACAGTCCCACCATTGTCCGCCTGTGCTGCGCTGCTGTGAACCTTTGTGGTCGATGATCTTGCGTGTCGCCTATGTGGCGAGCAGAATCGGGGGGCTGCCGAGGAACGGCGATTTCAAGCAAAGGAGCTGCAATATGAATCTGATTGCATTGTTTTCCGAACACTTCTGGTTGTTGTTCGCCGTAGCGATTTCCATCGCTGTGCTGCGTGAGCTGCGCCTTGAACGGGATTAGGGGCTGCCCGCGTTGACCGAGCCGCAGCTTCAGCAAAAAAACGCCAGGGCATGCCCTGGCGTCTTCGTTTCAGTACAGGCCAAACAGTTCGAACTGCAGGTACCAGATACCCAGCGAGCCGAAGAAGTTGACCAGAATGGCCGGCAGAAACTTCAGGTGCACGGCGAAGCTGTAAGTCTTGTCCAGCGACATCGCCATCACCCCGGCGGCTGAGCCGACCACCGTCAGCGAGCCGCCGATCCCCACCATCAGTGCATTCAGCGCCCACTGATCGAGTCCCAGCTGCGGGTTGGACATCAGCGCTGCCGCTTCCACGGGCACGTTGTCCATCACCCCAGACGCCACCCCGAGCACCACGTTGACGGCGGTGGGGTGCATCACTTCAAACAGCCGCGAGATATACGACAGCCAGCCGACGTGGTTAAGGCAGGCCACCGAAGTGATGATGCCGATAAAGAACAGCAGGGCGTTCCACTCGACCTTTTGCAGTTGATCCTGCCAGGGCAGCTCGATGCCACGGCGCATCAGCAGCCAGGCATACAGAGCAACGATGCCCAGGCCAATGCCGATGGCGAACTCGATGCTGACTTTCAACACGATATTGCACAGCACCGCGCCAAATACCGCGAAGAAACCGACTATCGCCAGCCCCGCGCCGCCGGGCTTGAGCGCAGATTCGGCCTGGTCAGCCACCTGGATCAGGCTCTGGCCATCGAGTTTGCGCAGGTAGAAGAAGTGCAGCGTGGCGGCGAACAACAGCCAGCCGATCAAGGCCGAGGGGATCAGCAACAGCAGGCCGGCGATGCTGATCTTGCCGGCCAGCACCACCATCAGGCTGGTCGAGGTGCCGAGAAACCACACCCCGGAGTTGGAGGCGACCACGATGTTGCACAGCGAGATATGGGTATAGCGCTGATTGGTCGAGATGTTTTTCACCGTCTTGCCGAAGATCATCGCCGTGGTGATGTTGTTGAGAAACGGCGAGAGCAGCGCCGACAGCGCGCCGGTGGCCCAGAACATGCCGCGCGCGCCGAGGCCCTTGCGCATCAGGTAGCCATTGAGTGCGGTGAAGACGTTCCGCTCATTGAGCAGCTCGACCACCATCCACATAAACGCCATAAAGGCGATCAGGCCGAACAGCTCTTCCTTAATCTCGCTCTGCGCGTGCAGGAAGAACTGAAAGCCGTTGGGGTCGTAAAACGCGTAGTGGGCACCGATAACGATCAGACCGGACATCATGAACATCGCCGGCTTGAACTTATCCATCTCCAGTTGTGCTTCAAAAACGATCAGCGTCATGCCAATCAGGAATATCGCCAGCACGAGCAAGCCCGTGATCGAGAAGGGATCTATGACCATTTTTAGGGATGTCTTGAGAAAGGGAGGGAAGGGTTAGAAATTGGTAACAAAATTATACTGATGAGCATGGTGCTTTGGCAGGCCTACTTTGTGACTGTGGCGGCCTTTATGGTCAGCAATGCGCCGCGCCGCTAGATCAGCGCTGCGCTCGACGCAGGCAGGTGCGGCAGGCTGCTAGAATGACGCACTTTTTTCTGCGGAGAGCTGCCGTGACCGACGCTACACATACCTACCCAACCCGCCTGCGCAGCGTGCGCGATTACATTCGCTGGGCGGTCAGTCGGTTTCATGGCGAGGAGCTGTTCTTCGGCCACGGCACCGACAACGCCTGGGATGAAGCTCGCCAGCTGGTACTCGGCGCCCTGCATCTGCCTTACGAAATTGCCGACAGCTACCTCGATTGCCGCCTGGAAGACGACGAGCATGCGCACCTGCACGCCTTGCTCGCACGGCGCATCGATGAGCGCGTACCGACCGCTTACCTGTTGGGCGAGGCCTGGTTCTGCGGCATGCCGTTTATTGTCGATGAGCGCGTGCTGATTCCGCGCTCACCGATTGCCGAGCTGATCGAACAGCACTTCGAGCCTTGGCTGGCCATGGAGCCAGCGCGGATTCTCGACCTGTGCACCGGCTCGGGTTGCATAGGTATTGCCTGCGCCTATGAGTTCCCCGAGGCCGAAGTGGTGCTCGGCGATCTGTCCTACGAAGCGCTGGAAGTGGCCAACCAGAATATCGAGCGCCATGGCCTGGATGAGCGCGTGTACACCGTGCAGGGCGATGGTTTTGCCGGGCTGCCGGGGCAGCGCTTTGACTTGATCGTCTCCAACCCGCCCTATGTGGATGCCGAGGATTTCGCCGATATGCCGGCCGAATACCAACACGAGCCTGAGCTGGGCCTGGCCTGTGGCGATGACGGCCTGGATCTGGTGCGGCGCATGTTGGCCGAGGCGGCGGATCATCTGACCGAGAAGGGCGTGCTGATTATCGAAGTCGGCAATAGCCAGGTACACGTCGAGGCGCTGTACCCGGAAGTCGATTTCACCTGGCTGGAACTCGAGCGCGGCGGGCACGGCGTATTCCTGCTCGCGGCCGCGCAATGCCGCGAGCATCAGGCGCTGTTCCGTCAGCGCCTGCAAGGATAAGAGCCGGTTTCGGATCTCGCGAGCTAGAGCCATGCAAGGCAAAAACAGGCGAGGAAGCGGAGTGTACTGTTGTACATGAGCATTCCAAGCCTGTTTTTAACGCAGCAGGGCCGACGCGCAGCAGATCCGATACCGGTTCTCAGCGCAGCGCTAGATGCCGGCTAAGCAAGGCGCGCAAGGCGGCCGGTTTGACTGGTTTAGGCAGGAAGTCGAGGCCGGCGGCATGCACCTGAGCGATCAGCTCGGGGCGACCGTCGGCGCTGATCACCACGCCCGGTAGCGGCTCGCCTAGGCGCGTGCGCAGCCAGGCCATCAGCTCGGTGCCGGTTTCGCCGTCATCCAGGTGATAGTCCACCAGCGCCAGCTGCGGCCGCACGTTTTCACTCAGCAGGTGTTCGCACTCCAGGCGATTGCGCGCCGTCCATACCTGACAACCCCAGCGTGACAACAAGCTGTGCATACCGGCGAGGATGCTGTCCTCGTTGTCGATGCACAGCACCTGAATGCCGGCCAGCGCCTCGCCATTGTGCTCGGACTGGCTGACCGGCACGGGCGGCTCGGCGTGCAAGGCCAGGGGAATGGTGACGCTGAATACGCTGCCCTTGCCCGGCCAGGAACGTACTTCCAGCTGATGGCCGAGCACTCGGCACAGGCCATCGGCAATTGCCAGGCCGAGGCCCAGACCTTTTTCGGCGCGGGTCTGGTGGCTGTCCAGGCGTTTGAATTCCTCGAAAATCACCTTGCGCTTATCCTCGGGAATGCCCGGGCCGCGATCCCAAACCTCCAGGCGCAGCTGCTGGCCTTTGCGGCGTACGCCCAGCAGCACACGGCCCTTGGCGTAGCGGAAGGCGTTGGTCAGGAAATTCTGCAGAATCCGCCGCAGCAATTTGATGTCGCTGTCGACCCGCAGGCGGCTGCCGCGCAGGCGGAAGTCCACGCCATGTTCGGCGGCCAGCACCTTGAATTCCGCGCCGAGGGTATCGAACAGGTTGTTCAGTACAAAGGCGTGGCGATCCGGGGTGATGCGGCCGTTTTCCAGGCGCGAGATATCCAACAGGTCGCTGATCAGGTCCTCGGCCGAACGTAGCGAACTATCCAAATGGCGCACCAGCTCGCGGGCGTCGGCAGGCAGGGCATCGTCCTGATGGGACAGTGCAGCGGAGAACAACCGCGCGGCATTCAAGGGCTGCATCAGGTCATGGCTGACGGCGGCGAGAAAGCGGGTTTTTGACTGGTTGGCGGTTTCCGCGACGCCCTTGGCCTCGGTCAACGCCTGGTTCAGCTGCGACAGCTCCTGGGTGCGCTCGCTGACCCGTTGTTCCAGGCCTTCGTTAGCTTCTTTGAGCGCGCGCTCGGCTTCGCGGAATTCGGTGATGTCGGTAAAGCTCATAACAAAACCGCCGCCGGGCATGGGGTTGCCGATCAGCTCGATCACCCGGCCGTTGGGGAACAGCCGCTCGGAGGTGTGCGCAGTGCCTTGGCGCATCCAGTACAAGCGCTTGCTGACGTGTTCCTCGATATCGCCGCCGCCGAGCAGGCCGCGTTCAGCGTTGAAGCGAATCAGCTCGGCCACCGGGCGACCGACATACACCTGGCCGTCGGGGTAGTTGAACAGCTCGATATAACGGTGGTTCCAGGCCACCAGTCGCAGCGACTGGTCGACCACACTGATGCCCTGGGTGATGTTCTCGATGGCGCCTTGCAGCAGCGCACGGTTGAACTGCAGCACCTCCGAGGCTTCGTCGACGATGCGTACCACATCCTCGACCTGCATCTCGCGGCCTTCGATGGCCGCCTTGACCACCGCGCGGGTCGATGAGGCGCCGAGCACACCGGCCAGCAGGCGTTCGGTGTGGGCGATCCATTCACTATTGGCAGTCTGGTTGGGGTCGAAGCCTTTGCCCTGACGGTAGGCGAAACGCATAAAGCTCTGCCGCGCACGGTCTTCACCGACAAAACGGTTGGCCAGCAGCAACAGGTCGCCGACCTGCACCGCGAGCATGCTGCGGTTGCTGGGCTTGTTGCCCAGGTCATGGCCGATAAAGCGCCCGGCCTGCCAATGCTCGGCCACCCGGGTGCGCGAGAAGTAGGAGACCCAGGCAAACAGCAGGAAGTTGCCGGCCAGTGACAGCACCACTCCACGGGTCAGCGGGTCGACCTGAAAACCAATCGGCCCGTACAGCAAGGTTTGCACCCCCGGCAAGGCATCCGCCGGCCAGCCCAGGCCGCGCGCCACCAGCGGCATGACCAGGGTGTAGAACCAGATCAGCGCACCAAAGAACAGCCCGGCAAACACGCCCTGGCGGTTAGCCTGCTTCCACACCAGCGCGCCGAACATCGCCGGGGCCAGTTGGCCGATGGCGGCGAAGGAGACCTGGCCGATAGTCGCCAGGCTAGCGTTGGAGCCAAGCAGGCGATAGCACACATAGGCCAGCAGCAGGATCACCACGATGCTCACTCGGCGCGCGGTAAGCATCCAGTGGCGGAAGGCCTCGAAGGGCCGTTCGGTGTTCTGCCGGCGCAGCAGCCAGGGCAGCAGCATGTCGTTGGAAATCATGGTGGAGAGCGCCACCGAGGCGACAATCACCATGCCGGTGGCCGCCGAGGCGCCGCCGATAAAGGCCAGCATGGCCAGCGCCGGATGGGCTTCGGCCAGCGGCAGGCTGATCACAAAGGAGTCGGGGGTGATGCCGGCGGGCAGGAGCATCTGTCCGGCCAGGGCGATGGGCACTACAAACAGCGCGGCGAGGATCAGGTAGGCGGGGAATACCCAGCGCGCCAGGCGCAGGTCCTTGGGCTCGATATTCTCCACCACCGTTACATGAAACTGTCGCGGCAGGCAGATGATCGCGATCATCGCCAGGCCCGTCTGGGTCATCATCGCCGGCCAGTTGACGGTTTCCGCCCAGAAATTCTCCAGTTCGGGGCTGGCCTTGGCCTGGTCGAACAGGTCACCAAAGCCGTTGTACAGGCCGTAGGTGACAAACGCGCCGACGGCGAGGAAGGCCAGCAGCTTGACCAGCGACTCGAAGGCAATCGCCAGAACCATGCCGCGGTGGTGTTCGGTGACATCCAGGTTGCGCGTGCCGAACAATATTGTGAACAGTGCCAGCACCAGTGAGACGATCAGCGCGGTGTCCTGGGCGCCAGTGCCATTGGCACCCGCGCCGGCCCCGCTGAGCAGGTTGACACCGAGCACGATGCCTTTGAGCTGCAGGGCGATATAGGGCAATACGCCGACCAGACAGACCAGCGCCACCACCACCGCCAAGGCTTGGGATTTGCCATAGCGTGCGGCGATAAAGTCGGCAATCGAGGTGATGTTTTCCTGTTTGCTGATCATCACCATCTTCTGCAGCACCCAGGGTGCGAAGACCAGAATGATGATCGGCCCGAGGTAGATCGGCAGAAATGACCAGAGCTGCTCGGCTGCCTGGCCCACTGCGCCGAAAAACGTCCAGCTGGTGCAGTACACCGCCAGTGACAGGCTGTAGACCCAGGCGCGAATTTTCGGCGGCATGGGCGCGGCGCGGCGGTCGCCGTAGAAGGCGATGGCGAACAGAATGGCCATGTAAATCAGCGCAACCGCGGCGATCAGCCCGCTAGACAGGGTCATGCAAACTCCGAAAACAAACTATAGGGGGCTGCCGGGGTCTTATCTGGCAGCGCAGCGGCTGCCCAGAGCCTACTGCATATGATTTGTCCCAGTCTCGCAGCAAAGTGACGGTGCGTCAGGCACGACCAAGGTCGCACTGGCGCAGAACTTGTTGCTGTTGTGGATTGTGCACACTTGCCGGCCCTGTTAGCGTGTCGCGCCTGCGACTCTGTCCGAGGAGGGACCCTATGTTCAAGCCGCAACTGATTACCCTGCAACGTGGCGGATTGCGCATCGAGCCCATGGTCGATGCCGATATTCCAGCGTTGGTGAGCTTGGCCGAAGCCAATCGAGCAGAGCTGGTGCATATGAATGGCACCCAGCGTCTGGACTGGTACCGCGAAGGCCTGCTCGAACAGCGCGCAGGGCGCGCCTTGCCTTTTGCCATCCGCCTGGGTGAACAACTGGTGGGCACCACGCGTTTTGCCGACTTTGTCAGCAGCCTGCCGGCCGCAGAAATCGGCTGGACCTGGCTGGACCGCAGCCAACACGGCACGGGCCTTAACAGCACCATCAAGTACCTGATGCTCAAGCACGCCTTCGAGAACTGGCGCATGGTCCGGGTGCAGCTGAAAACTGCGGCCAGTAACCTGCGCTCGCAACGTGCCATCGAAAAGCTCGGCGCGCAGCGTGAAGGCGTGCTGCGCAACCATCGCCGCCTGGCCGACGGGCGTCTGGATGACACCATGTTGTACAGCATCACCGACCATGACTGGCCAACCATCAAGCAGCAGCTGGAGGCGCGCTTCAGCGGTTGAGACATGGCGCAGGCGGGTACCGAACAAACACGTTTCTGGCAGGCGCGCGAACTGGGCGGTATCGAACTGCTGCACGCGCACTATATCGAGCAGCGCTTTTCGCCCCATGTGCACGAAGGCTTTGTCTTCACGGTGATCGAAGAGGGTGCCCAGCGCTTTCGCCACCGTGGTAGTGAGCATCTGGCGCCGGCCGGCAGCATGGTGCTGATCAACCCGGATGAGCTGCACACCGGCTCCAAGGCCCATGATCAGGGCTGGCATTACCGCGGTTTCTACCCGGACAACGCGCAAGTCTGCGGGGTGCTGGCCGAGCTGGAGTTATGTCACCAGGGCATGCCGTCATTCGCCCTGAGCGTGCTGCATGACCCGCAGCTGCATCGTCAATTCGGCAACCTGCATCAGCTGTTGGACAGCCAGGCCTCGGCGCTGCAGCTGCAAACCGCCTGGCGTGAGGCCATTCTGCTGCTGTTTCAGCGCCATGCGCGTTTGCCTGAGGGCCTGGCCCCGGGGGATGAACCGCGCGCCGTCAGCCGCGCCAAGGAAATACTGGCCAGCCAATTGGCGGCACCGCCGTCACTGGAGCAGCTGGCACAGGCGGTGGGTTTGTCGCCGTTTCATTTCGCTCGAGTGTTTCGCCGCGCCACCGGCCTGCCGCCGCATAGCTGGCTGATGCAGCGCCGCCTGGAGCAGGCTCGGGCGTTATTAAGGAATGGCTGTGCGCCGCTGAGTGTGGCAATGCAGCTGGGCTTTGCCGACCAGAGCCATCTCAGTCGGCAGTTCAAGCAGGCCTACGGCGTGGCGCCGGGGCAGTATCGCCAGGCCCGCGCCATCCGTTAGCGCGTGGCAATCCAGATCAGTAGCCCTGCCTGAAACACGCAGAACGCCACCAGGCAGGTGATGGTGAAACGCAAGCCGCCATCTTCGCGTTTGAATACATCGATACGCGCCTCCAGCTTGCGCACTTTAACTTCCAGTTCGCGAAGGCTCTGATCGGCCTGCTGCAGCATGCTGGCGGCGTCCAGCAGTTCGACGATCTGTACCTTTTCCGTGTGCCAGTCGCCATGCAGCGAGCTGACCCGTGGCGCGCCGCACTGCGCCTTGAGCTTCAGCGGGTCGAGGTATTCGACCACAAAGCCCTGGGCCTGCAGGCAGTGGTCACGGCGGGCGCGCGCTTCATCGCTGAAGGCATCCTTGCTCGCCAGTGGGGTGTTTTCCACCTGGTAATGAGCGAAGTGCTGGCGTGCCCAGCTAATCCCCTGGGCCAGCATAAAACGCCCCAGGCCACGGTTTTCCGGCTGTACCAGCAGGCCAGTGTCGGGGCCGAAGCGCACGGTGCGCTGCTCATGGTTGGCCCAGACTTCAAAGATGTTCTGCTCTTTGCGCACGCGTTGGCCGGGCAGCTGCAAGGTCAGGCGCAGTAGGCTGTGCTGCTTGCCCAAACGCTCGACGCGGCCCAGCTGGATAAACCGCAGCGGCCGTGCACCGGTGTGGCGGTCGGTGGGCAGGGCGGCCAGGCGTAACAAGCTGAAGTGCTCGGGGACAAGCTCGGCCCAGGGGTGGGCTGGCTCGACGACTTCCTGCGGGGCAGCGTCGGTGTCGGTTTGCGGCGCGGGGCTGTCGGTCATAAGCGGCGGTCCTGTGCGCGACACCTTCGGGTGTCGCCTGATGCGCTTATCGGCCGCTGCTCGGCTAACTGGAGGCTGGCTTTTTGCCGCTGCGCTGGATGAACTGCGCGATCTGCTCGCCCAGCCCTTGTGCCAACGGTAGCCGAGGATTGTCATAGCTGGCCAGTTGCGCGGTTAAATCCAGCGCGCTGATGCGCAGCATATGGTTCATCCCGGGGATGATCAGCAGCTCGGCATCCGGCTTGGCCGCCTGCAGCGCCTGGGCATCGGCGACGCTGACCTGGATATCATGGCTACCTTGTACGATCAGCGCCGGGATCTGCAGACGGGCAAAGGCTTCACTCGGGTTCTGCCGCAGCAGCGAGATCAAATAGGGCTGCACGCTGGGGCGAAACAGCACCTGCAACTGCTTGGGCACCTTGGGGCTGAATTGCCCGGCCAGTAGGCGGTCGAGTATTTGATTGCTCTGCGCCAAAAGATGCGGCGGCAGGCGTGCGGCCAGTTGCTCGCGCAGCAGCTGGTCAATCGGCCGCGAGCTGCCGGCAATTGCCACCAGGGCATCGGCCTGGGCCTGTTCGGCTGCCAGGCTGGCAATCAGCGCGCCTTCGCTGTGGCCAATCAGAATCAGCCGATCAAACGCCGGGTTGGCCTTGAGCAGCTGCGCCCAGCCCACAGCATCGCTGACATAGCGCTCGACACTGAGGTCGCGCTCATCCGGCGTGGCGGCGCGGCTGGCGGCCACCCCGCGTTTGTCGTAACGCAGGCTGGCGATGCCCTGTTTGGCCAGGCTCTGGGCCAGACGCTTGAGGCTGTCGCTCTGGCCGCCTTCCGGGTTGTTGCCGTCGCGGTCGGTGGGGCCCGAGCCGGCAATCAGCAGGGCCACAGTCACCGGCGTGGTGCCGCTGGGCTTGAGCAGCGTGCCGTGCAGCGTGCCTTGGTCTGTCTGCAGACGCATGGCTTGTTGCACGCTGCTGTGGGCGGTGTTGCTTTGCGCGGCGTCGGGGGCGGCCTGCAGCAGGGTGCTGCAGAGGAGAAGGGGCAACAGAAGAGCTCGGGTCATGGATAGGGACTGCCAGGGGTGAGCGAATTGGACGTTTATCCGCTCTGAAGGTTCGAGGATGATCTGTGCGGACGCCACGGGTATACTCGCCGCCTTTACTCAAGTGGGGTTCTGCGCGGGTTGGCGTAGCCTCGGAGCTGATTTTCGCGGAGCGTTCTGCACATGTCCGGCAATACCTACGGCAAGCTGTTCACTGTCACCACCGCTGGCGAAAGCCATGGCCCGGCGTTGGTCGCCATTGTAGATGGCTGCCCGCCGGGGTTGGAGATTAACCTGGAAGACCTGCAGCGCGACCTCGATCGGCGCAAACCGGGCACCAGCCGGCATACCACGCAGCGCCAGGAAGACGACGAGGTGGAAATCCTCGCCGGGATCTTCGAGGGCAAGACCACTGGTTGCTCGATTGGCCTGCTGATCCGCAATACCGACCAGAAGTCCAAGGACTACTCGGCGATCAAGGATTCCTTTCGCCCGGCCCATGCCGATTACACCTATCACCACAAGTACGGCGTGCGTGACTACCGTGGTGGCGGCCGCAGTTCGGCGCGCGAGACGGCTATGCGCGTCGCCGCCGGTGCCATCGCCAAGAAGTACCTGGCCACCCAGGGCATCGTGATTCGCGGCTATATGAGCCAGCTCGGGCCGATTGAAATCCCGTTCAAGAGCTGGGAATCGGTCGAGCAAAATGCCTTCTTCAGTCCCGACCCGGACAAGGTGCCAGAGCTGGAAGCCTATATGGACCAGCTGCGCCGTGATCAGGATTCGGTCGGCGCGAAGATTACCGTGGTTGCCGAAGGCGTGATGCCAGGCCTGGGCGAGCCGATTTTC
>JBIHZW010000202.1:0-6678 GCA_044240245.1 Pseudomonas sp.
GGTCGAGCAGTTGAATGCTGCCGCGATTGGGCTTCTGCACGCCGCCGAGCAGGCCCAGCAAGGTGGTTTTGCCGCTGCCGCTGGGGCCTTTGAGAAACAGGCTTTCGCCGCGTTGCAGGGTGAAACTGTCGATATCCAGTAACTCGGGCTGGCCGGGCCAGGCAAAGCCGAGGTTGGACAGGTGGATCAGGGCTGAACTCATAAAGTAAGCGGCCGGGTTACCCCGGCCGTTCTGCTGCAAAAGTGGTGGTTAGAAACTCAGGGTCGGCTGCGCGGGCGTCAGCTCCAGGCCCTGCTGGCCATTCGGGCCGATCAGTTGTACCTGAATTTTCTCGGTGGCGGGGAAGCGCTTGAACAGTTCGCCCAGGTCAAGTTGTTGCAAATCTTCAGGCTTCTGGCAGTCGAGGCTGTAGTGCGCATGGATATCGCTGTGCTCGCTGTCGTGGTCGTGGTGTTCTTCGTGCTTATGCTCAGCAAACAGTGGGCTTTCCAGCTCCTGCTTGCTGATCTGGCAATCGCCCGCGCTCAGGCCGAACAGCGCCTGCGGTTGTTCCAGCTGACTGCGTGCAGCAGCAACCTTGGCCTTGTCGGCGGCACTTTTGGCGGCATGCTCGAAGCCCACCAGGTTCATCGCCGGACTATCCAGCTGCAGGTGCAGCATCTTGCCGTCGAGCACCACATTGAGCTGCGCGGCGCCATGCTCGTGGGCATCCAGGCTGCCGTGCTCGGCGTGATCATGCTCGTGTTCATGGCTGTGTTCAGCAGCAATGGCGGCAAAGGGCAGTAGGGCGAAAGGCAGTGCAAGTAGCAGGCGGCGCATGGCGGTCTCCGGTCGAGAATAATTACTTGTTACGTTATAACAACTTTTTGGTGGGCATGGCCAGCCTTCCTTGGCGACCCGCGGCGGACGTGGGAGCATGGCGGCTGATTAGATGAGGGCAGAGTGATGGTGCGAATTCGTGGGCAGATCGGCGCCTGGCCGGTGGACCTAACGGTTGAGCTGGATGCGCAGGATTGGGCGCAGCTGGCCCAGCACATTCCCCTTGAGGCGGCGCCTGCGCCGGCAGCAACTGCCGCGCCAGTGGCCAACGATGCCTTGTGGCAGACCACGCTCGAACTGCTGCGCCAAGCCGGGCAGATCGAAGGGCCGCAATTGCTTGGGCAACTCGCCGGGCTGGCGGGTGGGGATGCGGCAGGCAAGCGCCTGCTGGTGCGCCTGCGCCATTGCGCGCAGGTGCGGATGGAAACCGGCGTCGATGCGCCGATCTACCACTGGGTGGGCTAAACCGCGTCGATGGGGGTTAGCCATCGACGGCTGTTGCAATCAGTAAATCGCCTGGTACAGCTTGCGCCGGTAGGCGGTGACCAGCGGGTGATCATTGCCGAGCAGGTCGAAGACTTGCAGCAGGGTTTTGTGCGGTAGACCGTCGGCGTAGCTGCGGTTGCGGATAAACAGCTTGAGCAGGGCGTCGAGCGCCGGCTCGTAGTGCTGGCGCGCCAGTTGCTGGATAGCCAGCTGGTAGCTCGCTTCATCGTCTTCGGCATTCTGCGCCAGGCGGGTTTTCAGGCTGGCAACATCTGGCAGTTCGGCTGCCTGGCGGAGAAAGGTCAGCTGCGCGCGGGCACCGGCCAGGGCCTGTTTATGTTCATCGCCTTTTACCGCGCCCAGCACTGCCTCGGCTTCGCCCAACTCGCCACGTTCGGCCAGGCAGCGGGCGTAGAGAATCAGCGCGGCGGCGTGTTCGTTGTTCTCAGTCAGCAGGACTTTGAGCACTGCTTCGGCGTCGGCGAAGCGGCCTTCGCTGAACAGCGCCTGCGCCGCTTCCATTGGGTCGGCGGCTGCCGGTGCCGGCTCGGCGACGTGGGGTTTGAGCATTTCGCGAATCGCCGACTCCGGCTGCGCGCCAGCAAAACCATCGACCGGCTGGCCATTTTTGAACAGCACCACGGTGGGTAGGCTGCGAATGCCGAAGCGCGCAACGATGTCCTGCTCGATATCGCAGTTGACCTTGGCCAGCAGCAGCTCGCCGCGGTATTCCTCGGTGATCTTCGCCAGTAGTGGCATCAGCGCCTTGCACGGCGCGCACCATTCGGCCCAGAAATCCACCAGCACTGGCTTTTGGAACGAATTCTCGATCACCAGCTGTTCGAAGCTGGCGCTGCCTGCGATATCAAAGATGTAAGGGGAGTCGCTCATGGTCGGTCTCGGCGAGGCGAAATAATAAGTGGACTATAAATGTGGGCGCAGGTCGCAGGAAACAAGCCCGCCTACGCGCGCTCGGCGTGGTACAGGCTGACATGGCGAAACTCTGCCGGCTCGGCCAGATCCGGCCAGGTGCAGGCTTCCAATATGCCGAGGCGCTGATATAGCGGGTGTTGGAAGTCGCGCACTCGGGAGTCAGCCACCAGTGCCTGGCGGCCGCGACTGAGAAACTGGTCGAGCAGCGGCAGGTTGGCGCGGTCGTAGAGCACGTCGGCGACGACAATCAGATCGAAGCGGTCGGCCTCGGCGAAGAAGTCCATCGAGTAACTCAGCTGCACATCATTCAGCGCGGCGTTGGCCTGGCAGGAGGCAATCGCCAGCGGATCAAGGTCACAGGCCACCACTTCCAGCGCGCCGGCTTTGGCTGCGGCAATCGCAGCCACGCCGGAGCCTGTGCCGAAATCCAGCACGCGCTTGCCGCGCACCCACTCGGGGTGTTCGGCCAGCCAACGGGCGAGCACCAAGCCGCTGGCCCAGCAGAAGCACCAGTAGGGCGGTTCTTCGAGGATCAGGCGGGTTTCTTCCGGGCTGAAGCAGCGATCCATATTGGCCGGGTCGATCAGCCATAGCTTGATCGCGGTGCCGGGCAGGGTTTGCGCGCTGAGCTGAGCGTCACCCAGCAGTTCGCTGAGCGCAGCCTGCAGGGCGGCCGGTGCTGTCATGGCGCCGGCACCAGGCGCAACTCACCGAGGGCCTGGGTTTCGCCACGGGCAATCGGTTGTTCGGGCAGGCGCAGAATCAGCCGGCCGGCCTGATTGGCGCGGCCATGCAGCTCGATGCGGCTGTGTTTGTTGAAGGTTTCCGGGTTGAACGGCAGGCGGAACGCCAGCGGGTTGCCTGTGCCGCGCAGCTGGATATTGCCCAGCAGCGCCTGCGGCCGGCCGCGCTCGTCGACCGCCAGCAGGGCCAGCTCGACATCCGCCTCATTGGGCACATTCAACAAGCTACCGCTCAGTTCACGCTGATAGGCGGGCAGCGGCGCGGCTTCGGCCGGGGCCTGAACCGGTGCGGGCGGGGTGGGTTTGGCGGGCGGCGGGCTGTCGCTGGCGCAGGCCGTCAGCAGGGCGATCAGGCTCAGTAAAATCAGCGGTTGTAACGGCATAGTGGTTTTCATCGTGGCTATCAACTCCGCTGGTTTGCATGGGCGCCTGTATACCGCAAACCCCTCGGCTTGTCTTGCCTGCGGGATGCGCTACCATGGCCTCTTTCGTCGAGGGTCTGTTGCCGTTTCAGCGCGATCCGCGTTGCTGCGAAAAATCTCGCCAGGCTAGGCGTAGGACGCAGTCAATGGTTATTCCCTTGCCAAGTCCACAACACCGCATGGCGAGATTTTGCGCGCAACCCGAAGGGCCGGGCCTGTTTTAGTGCGATGCTGCGTTTCTCGACGGCTCATTTGGACGACCAAACTTCGCGTCTCATGCCTAGCCTCGCGCTAAAACAGGCACCGGCGCGGACGTGATGAAACGGTAACAGACCCTGAGGCTAGCTTTATTTATGCATTGCCCTTTTTGCGCCGCCAATGACACCAAAGTGATCGACTCGCGCCTGGTCGCCGAGGGTGAGCAGGTGCGTCGTCGGCGTGAATGCCTGGCCTGTGAAGAACGCTTCACCACCTTCGAGACCGCCGAACTGGTAATGCCGCGCCTGATCAAACAGGACGGCAGCCGCCAGCCCTTCGATGAAGACAAGCTACGCGCCGGCATGCAGCGTGCGCTGGAGAAGCGCCCGGTGAGCATCGAGCGTCTGGAAGCGGCCATCGCCCATATCAAACACAAGCTGCGCGCCACCGGCGAGCGCGAGATCAAGTCATTGGTGCTCGGTGAGCTGGTGATGGGTGAGCTGCAGAAACTCGATGAAGTGGCCTATATCCGTTTCGCCTCGGTGTACAAACGCTTTCAGGATCTCAACGAGTTCCGCGAGGAAATCGACCGTCTGTCCCGCGAACCTGCCAAAGGTTGACGATGAATTCAGATCACGCCTTTATGGCTCGCGCGCTGGAGCTGGCCCGTAAAGGCCTGTACTCCACCCACCCCAATCCGCGCGTTGGCTGCGTGATCGTTCGTGACGGGCATATCGTCGGCGAAGGCTGGCATGCCCGCGCAGGCGAGCCCCATGCCGAAGTGCATGCGCTGCGCCAGGCCGGCGAAAAGGCCCGTGGCGCGACAGCCTACGTCACCCTGGAACCCTGCAGCCACCACGGGCGCACGCCGCCGTGCGCCGATGCGCTGATCAATGCCGGTATCACCCGCGTCGTAGCCGCCATGCAGGACCCCAACCCGCAGGTCGGCGGTGATGGTCTGCTGCGTTTGATGCATGCCGGTATCGCGGTGCAGAGCGGCGTACTTGAAGCCGAGGCGCGCGCGCTGAATGCCGGCTTTATCAAACGAATGGAGCAAGGCCTGCCGTTTGTGCGGGTCAAGCTGGCGATGAGTCTGGATGGGCGCACCGCCATGGCCAGCGGCGAAAGTCAGTGGATCACTGGGCCGGCTGCGCGCGCCGCGGTGCAGCGCCTGCGTGCGCGCTCCAGTGTGGTGTTGACCGGCGCCGATACGGTGTTGGCCGATGATGCACGCCTGACCGTGCGTGCCGACGAACTCGGTCTGGGTGCCGAGCTGAGTGCCCTGGCGCAGACCCGGCCACCGCTGCGGGTACTGGTCGATGGACGCTTGCGCGTGCCGCTGAGCGTGCCGTTCTTCCAGGCCGGTGCCGCCATGGTGGCGACCTGCGCGGCGGCCTCGGCGCGTGATCGCTATCTGGACGATGGGCATGAACTATTGGCCGTGCCGGGCAGCAACGGGCATGTTGACCTGCGTCGGTTGCTGGTCGAGCTGGCCAGCCGTGGCGCCAATGAGGTGCTGGTGGAAGCCGGGCCGCGTCTGGCTGGGGCGTTTGCCCGCCTAGGCCTGGTCGATGAATACCAGCTGTTCGTGGCGCCCAAGCTGCTTGGTTCCAGTGCGCGGCCGCTGCTCGACCTGCCGCTGGCGCGGATGGCCGATGCGCCGGCGCTGAAAATTGTCGAGATGCGCGCAGTCGGTGATGATTGGCGGATTATCGCGGTGCCCCAGCCGGCTGTTTGATGGGCGACTATCAGCGATGACTAGTCATTAGCGATGGCACACCATTCATCCTGTCGTTTGCCGATGCAGGACGTCGGCAGTTTGTGGTAAAACGCGTCTCGGCTGCGCAAGTAGCCGTAACGTTCTCAGGGCGGGGTGTGATTCCCCACCGGCGGTAGTGGCTGCAAGGCCTAGCCCGCGAGCGCTTGTCAGGGTGGTGTAAGCCGCTTGGCAAGGTCAGCAGACCCGGTGTGATTCCGGGGCCGACGGTTAAAGTCCGGATAAAGAGAGAGCGGGATTGCCTCAACAAGGCGCGTTCAGGCGTGCCTCGAAATCCCTATCGATCAAACGCGCCCTGTTTTTTATAAAACAGGAGTTGGTTTAGATGTCTGATTTTTATTCCGTGCCCCGGGCTTCTGGCGTTGTTCGCCAGTGCTTTGCCGTGGGCGCGACGCAGGGGGTGGCATGTTTACCGGCATAATCGAATCGATTGGCAGCATCCGCGCACTGACGCCCAAGGGGGGCGACGTGCGGGTGTATGTGGCGACCGGCAAGCTGGATCTCGCCGACGTCAAACTCGGCGACAGCATTGCGGTCAACGGCGTATGCCTGACGGCCGTGGAGCTGCCGGGTGATGGTTTCTGGGCCGATGTCAGCCGCGAAACTCTGGCGCATACCGCTTTTATCAGTTTGAAAGCCGGCAGCAAGGTCAATCTGGAAAAGGCGCTGACGCCTACCAGCCGCCTCGGTGGTCACTTGGTCAGCGGCCATGTGGATGGCGTCGGTGAAGTCATCGCCCGCGCCGATAACGCTCGCGCCGTGCAGTTCACCATTCGCGCGCCGCGCGAGCTGGCCAAGTACATCGCCCATAAAGGCTCGATTACTGTCGATGGCACCAGCCTGACCGTCAATGCGGTCAACGGTGCGGAATTCGAGCTGACCATCGTGCCGCATACCCTGGCCGAGACCATCATGGTCGACTATCGCCCTGGCAGTCAGGTAAACCTCGAAGTGGACCTGCTGGCCCGTTACCTGGAGCGCCTGCTGCTCGGTGACAAGGCCGCCGAGCCGAAAGCCTCGGGCATGACGGAAAGTTTTCTCGCCGAACACGGCTACCTGAACAAATAAGGAATCGCCAGCATGGCTCTTAACAGTATTGAAGAACTGGTCGAAGACATCCGCGCCGGCAAGATGGTCATCCTGATGGATGACGAAGACCGCGAGAACGAAGGCGATCTGATCATTGCCTCCGAGTGTGTGACCGCCGAACATATCAACTTTATGGCGCGCTTCGCCCGTGGCCTGATCTGCATGCCGATGACTCGCGAGCGCTGCGAAACCCTCAAGCTGCCGCTGATG
>JBIHZW010000203.1:0-6675 GCA_044240245.1 Pseudomonas sp.
CGCCGTTGATACCGGACGCACCGGCATGTTCGACGCGGGTCAACAGGTGATGCAGGCCGTGGCCGAATTCGTGGAACAGGGTGGTGACTTCATCGTGGGTCAGCAGCGCCGGCTTGCCACCGACGGCTGGGGTGAAGTTGCACACCAGGTTGGCCACCGGGCTGATCAGTTCGCCCTGGGCTGAACGACGCTTGTCACGCGCACCGTCCATCCAGGCGCCGCCGCGCTTGTTGGCGCGGGCGTAGAGGTCGAAGAAGAAGCGCCCGACGTGGGCACCGTTCTCCTTGATTTCAAACAGGCGCACGTCTGGGTGCCAGCTGTCGAAGCCGCTCAATTCTTCGATCTGGATGCCGTAGAGCTTTTCAACGATGGCGAACAGGCCGCTGAGCACCTTGTCGATGGGGAAGTAGGCACGGAGGATTTCCTGGGAAATGCTGTAGCGCTGCTCGCGCAGCTTCTCGCTGTAGTAGCCCACATCCCAGCTTTGCAAATCACTGCAGCCCTGTTCGGCGGCGAAGGCTTGCAGCTCGCGCAGGTCCTGCTCGGCAAACGGCTTGCCGCGCAGGCCGAGGTCACGCAGGAAGTGCAGCACCTGATCGGTGGTCTCGGCCATCTTGCTGGCCAGGCTCAGCTCGGCGTAGTTGCCGAAGCCCAGCAGCTTGGCCAGCTCCTGACGCAGGGCGAGGATTTCCAGCATCACCGGGCCGTTGTCGTTCTTGCCGGCATTCGGCCCCTGGTCGGAGGCGCGGGTGCAGTAGGCGGCATACACCTCTTCGCGCAGCGCGCGGTCGTTGGCGTAGGTCATCACCGCGAAGTAGCTGGGGAATTCCAGGCTGATCAGCCAGCCGTCCAGGCCCTTGGCCTCGGCGGCTTGCTTCATTTGCGCCTTGGCCGAATCGGTCAGGCCATCCAGAGCGGCCTCGTCGGTGACGTGTTTGGTCCAGGCCTGGGTGGCATCCAGCAACTGGTTGGAGAACTTGCTGGCCAGCTCGGAGAGCTTCATCTGGATCTCGCCGTAGCGCTTCTGCTGTTCGGCCGGCAGGTCGATACCGGACAGGCGGAAGTCGCGCAGGGCGTGCTCGAGAATGGTCTTCTGCGCCACGTCGAAACCGGCTGCTGCGGGGCTTTCGGCCAGCGCCTGATAGGCCTGAAACAGCGGCTGGTTTTGGCCGATTTCGGTCCAGTATTCGGACAGTTTGGGCAGGCAGGCCTCGTAGGCGGCGCGCAGCTCGGGGCTGTTGCACACGGCATTCAGATGGCTGACCGGGCTCCAGGCCTGGCCCAGACGCGCGCCCAGCTCATCGAGTGCGAGTACCAGGCCATCCCAGCTCGGTGTGCCAGACTGTTGTTCAAGCAGCCGGCTCATGGCCGCGCGGTTGTCGGCAAGAATGCTGTCCACCGCCGGCTCGACATGCTCCGGACGAATGGCGGCATAAGACGGCAGATCGAAGGCTTGCAGCAGTGGGTTGTTGGCAGTCACGACAGTCACCTGTAACGAAATGGGTTTGCAGCTATGACCCCGGCGGGCGCAAAAGGCTCCCAGGGGCAGGCTTGAGTGGACACAGGGCGCTACAAAACAGCGCGCATGTCCTGAACATGGGTGCCATCTTAATTACAATCAAGGTCAGGCGCAGCTTAAGAGGTTTCTATCGTGGCAATTCGTACTTACCAGCAATTCACCCCTTTGCTCGGCCCACGGGCCTTTGTCGATGCTTCGGCCGTGGTGCTCGGCGATGTAGAGATCGGCGCGGACAGCTCGGTTTGGCCGTTGGTGGTGATCCGTGGCGACATGCACAGCATCCGCATTGGCGAGCGCAGCAGCATTCAGGACGGCAGCGTGCTGCATATCACCCACGCCGGGCCCTTCAACCCGCGCGGCTACCCGCTGAATATCGGCGACGATGTGACCATCGGCCATAACGTCACCCTGCACGGCTGCAACATCGGCAACCGGGTGTTGATCGGCATGGGCAGCATCATCATGGATGGCGTGGTGATCGATGACGAAGTAATGCTCGGCGCCGGCAGCCTGGTGCCGCCGGGTGGCCATCTGCAAAGCGGCTACCTGTACGTCGGCAGCCCGGCCAAACAGGCCCGCGAGCTGAGCGAGAAGGAGCGCAGCTACTTCCGCTACAGCGCCGACAACTACGTACGGCTGAAGGATCAGCACCTGATGGAAGGTTACGGCAGCTGATGACTCAAGCGGCTTTGCATTACTCGACCATCCTGTTTGACCTCGATGGCACCCTGACCGATCCGCGTGAAGGGATTACCCGCTCGGTGCAGCATGCACTGGCCAAGCTGGGCATCGATGAGCCTGATCTGCAGGCGCTTGAGCACTTTATCGGCCCGCCGTTGCTGCAGTGTTTTATGCACACGTATCAGTTCGACGAGGCCACGGCCTGGCAGGCGGTGAATCATTATCGCGAGCGTTTTCGTGAAGTGGGCCTGTATGAAAACCAGCTGTTCGACGGTGTGGGCGAGCTGCTGCAGCTGCTGCGGAACCAGCAGCGCACGCTGTATATCGCCACCAGCAAGCCGACGGTATTTGCCGAGCAGATTGCCCGGCACTTTGGCTTTGCTCAGCACTTCAAGGTGATCTATGGCAGCGAGCTAGACGGCACGCGCACCAACAAGGTCGAGCTGATCGCCCATCTGTTGGAAAAGGAACAACTGGCGGTGGAGAACACGCTGATGATCGGTGATCGCAAGCACGACCTGATCGGCGCCAGGCGTAATGGCCTGGATGCAGCGGCGGTTGGGTATGGCTTTGGCAGTTTTACCGAGTTGCAGGCTGAGGCGCCGACCTATCACTTCCACAGCCTGGCCGAGTTGCACCAGGCGTTTGTGGGCTAGCAGGATGGGTTAGCCGTAGGCGTAACCCATCGCACGGTTAACCATTTTTCTGATAGACGATCTTCTTGCTGCCGCCGTCGCAGCTGCCGACCACCATATTGGGGTCCTGGGCTTCTTCGTTGGCCACGATTTCCAGGGTGTAGCTGGCAACGCCGGCGGCCTGGATCTTCACTTCAATTTCCGCACGCAGCTCTTCGCAGGGCTTGGGTGCGGCCAATACGCTGGTGCTGAGTAGGCCAAGCAGCACGGCCAGGGTGAATTTGTTCATTGCATCGCTCCTTTTGCGTGAACAGAAATTACCAATCTTGGAGTGGGGTTTAGGTACGTAAGTTCTAAGAGCCCGCAGATAGCTCAGCCATGGCTTGATGCCGCTCGGTTTCCGGCAGTTTGCCCAGGGCTGCGACGCGCTGATAGAAACGCGGCCAGTCGCGCTCAACCTGCTCAAACAGCGCGGCAAAGGCTGGCACCCATTGATCATAGAGGCCAAACGGCAGCAGCTTGGCGTTGTTTATCGGCGCGTTGATCCAGTCGTCGTAACGCCCGTTGCCGCCCCACTCGCGGGCGCTTAACGCATGGTATTCGGCGCGCAGGCGGGCGATCTCGGCCTGCTTGCCGCTGCGCATCTGCGCGGGCGGCAGATTACTGGCGTAGAGCTGCTGCAGCCGCTCGCGGCTGGCCAGCACCAGGGCGATAAATTGCTCGCGCTGCTGTTCGCCCTGGGGGTCGCTGGGCTGCAGGCCCTGCTTGGCGCGCCAGTGGCGCAGGCCTTCACGCTCGACAAAGCTGGCGAAGGATTCGTTGAACGCCGTGTCATCCGCCACATACAGCTGCTGGTGCGCCAGTTCATGGAAGATCACCGCCACCAGGCGCTCATCGCTCCAGCGCAGCATGGTGTTGAGAATTGGGTCATCGAACCAACCGAGGGTGGAATAGGCCTCGACACCGCCCAGGTAGGTATCCAGGCCCTGCTGTTTCAGCACTGTTGCCGAGCCGCGCGCCCGGCCCTGGCTGTAGAAGCCGCGATAGGCCACGCAGCCGGCGATGGGGAAGCAGTGCAGCTCCGGCGCCAGGGAAAACTCCGGGGTGGCGAATACATTCCACACCACGAAGGGGCGCCGGATATCGGCGTACAGGCGGTAGCTGCCGTTGTCGGGCAGAGCCAACTGAGCGCTGGCAAAATCTCGCGCTTGTTGCGCGAGGGCCAGGCGTTGCTTCAGCTCAGGGTCGGCCGCCGGGTTCTCCAGCAGCTCGGCAATCGGCTCGCGCGCCTGTAGCAGTTGCAGGTGTCCGCCGGCCAGATGGCTGTAGTAATCCAGGGTGCTGCAGCCGCTTAGCAACAGCACGGCGGCCAGCGGAACCCAGCGCCAGAGCGGGGCGTCGAACATTGGTCAGTACCCGTGAGGAATCAGGCTGCCACGCTAGCGCATCGGCGCTGCTGCCTCCAGCGCGGGATCGGCGTAGGCTAGCAAACAGCTCAATTGTGGAGGTGTCCCATGCGTTATCTGGCTTTGCTTAGTGCTGTGTTGGTGCTCAGTGCCTGCGCCTCGGCGGTGCCCGCGCCTGACCCGAACCAGGCCTGGGTTGAGTTGCGCAGCCATGCCGGCACGCTGCTGATGGCAGACCGGCTTGATGACCAGCGTCTGAACGATGGCCGCTATTTTCAGGTGCCCGCTGGTGCCCATGAGTTGCAGGCGCGCTTTCAGTTCGAGGTTAACGGCGGTGGGGGCCTGGACGGTGCCTATGAACCACGCCAGGTGACCTGCGAAATTCGCGTGCGCTACGACAACTTCGTGGCAGGGCAGCGTTATCGACTGGAGGCCAGACCTATGCAGATGAAAGCTCAGGCCTGGCTCTATGACGGCCAACGCAATGTGCTGGCGCGGGGCAAGATTTTGCGCTGCGGTACGTTCTAAGGCGCGCTGCAATCAGCTATCGAGCACCGCTTCCAGGGTGATTTCGGCGTTCAGCACCTTGGATACCGGGCAGCCGTTCTTCGCGGTTTCTACGGCTTTCTCGAAGGCCGCGCGGTCGGCGCCGGGAATCCGCGCCTTGAGCGTCAAGTGCACGGCGGTGATTGCAAAGCCGCCGTCAGCCTTGTCGAGGGTGACTTCTGCTTGCGTGTCGATGCTCTCGGCGGTCATCCCGGCTTCGCCAAGTTCCTTGGACAGCGCCATGGAGAAGCAGCCGGCGTGAGCTGCGCCAAGCAGCTCTTCCGGGTTGGTGCCCGGCTGATCCTCGAAGCGGGTATTGAAGCCATAGGGCGCGCTTTTCAGGGCGCCGCTCTGGGTCGATATGGTGCCTTTACCGTCCTTGATGCCACCTTGCCAGTGAGCTGAGGCTGTCTTCTTCATCCGAATACTCCAGTGCGTGGGTTATAGGGTTGAGAGCAGGCTCGGGCGGCACAAGTTCGAAAAACTTCTAGCGTAATTGCGCGACCAGCTCGAACGCATGCAAACGGTCGGCAAAGTCATACAGGTCGCAGGTGAAGATCAGCTCATCGGCGCCGGTCTGTTCCAGCAGTACTTCCAGGCGCGCACGAACCTTGTCCGGGCCGCCGATCATCGCCATGCCGAGAAAGCTGCTCACTGCTTCTTTCTCATGCGGCAACCACAGGCCCTGCATGCTCGCCACCGGCGGTTTTTGCACCAGGCTCTGGCCGCGAATCAGGGCGAGAATGCGCTGGTAGGCCGAGGTAGCCAGGTATTCGGCCTGCTCATCCGTGTCGGCGGCAATCAACGGCACGCCGAGCATCACATAGGGTTTGTCGAGCACCGCCGAGGGCTTGAAGTGATTGCGGTAGACGCGAATCGCCTCATGCATATAGCGCGGCGCGAAGTGCGAGGCGAAGGCATAGGGCAGACCCTTCTCGCCGGCCAGCTGAGCGCTGAACAGGCTGGAGCCGAGCAGCCAGATTGGCACATTGGTGTCGGTGCCGGGCATGGCGATCACCCGTTGATCCGGCGTGCGCGGGCCGAGGTAGCGTTGCAGTTCTTCGACATCTGCGGGGAAGTCGTCGGCGTTGCCAATCCGGTCGCGGCGCAGCGCCTGGGCGGTAAATTGATCGGCGCCCGGCGCCCGGCCCAGGCCCAGCTCGATGCGGCCGGGGTAGAGCGTGGCCAGGGTGCCGAACTGCTCGGCAATCACCAGCGGTGCATGGTTGGGCAGCATCACCCCGCCGGAGCCTAGGCGAATCTTGGACGTACCGGCGGCCAGATAACCGAGCAGCACGGCGGTAGCCGAGCTGGCGATGCCATCCATATTGTGGTGTTCGGCCACCCAGAAGCGCTCAAAGCCCAGGCGCTCGACATGCTGGGCCAGCGCCAGAGAGTTGTGCAGGGCCTGGGCGGCGTTGCCGTCGTCACGCACCGGGGCGAGATCGAGGGTGGAAAATTTGCTCTGTGCGAGTGCGCTCATCGGGCTACCTGTTGGTTATCCGCTTGTTCGGGCGCAACAAAGCGCCAATACCTGAGTTAGATAGTGGGGTTTATTCTGCGGATTCCAAGGGGCTGGCTTGCTCGGCGGCGATAACCGGGCCATGCGCAGGCGACGGCCCGTGGCGTGGGATCAGCTACTGCTAAGGCGGAAGCCGATTTTCAGGGTGACCTGATAATGGCCAACCTTGCCATCGACAATGTGCCCGCGGGTTTCCACCACCTCGAACCACTCGAGGAGGCGTACCGACTTGGCACATTCGGCCAGGGCATTTTCGATGGCATCTTCGATGCTGACTTTCGACGAACCGACGATTTCGATTTTCTTGTAGGTGTGATGATCGGACATTGCAACTCTCCCAGGTGGCTGAACAGGTGGGTCATGTAG
>JBIHZW010000204.1:0-6653 GCA_044240245.1 Pseudomonas sp.
CTCGCGCATGCTGGCGTAGGTGCGGCTGGAGAGGATCTTGGCCAGGTAGTTGGACAGGCCGCCGACGTTCTTGGAGATCGACATGTCGTTGTCGTTGAGGATCACCAGCATATTGGCATTGACGTCGCTGGCGTGGTTCAGCGCCTCGAAGGCCATGCCAGCGGTCAATGCGCCGTCGCCAATCACCGCTACGGCCTTGCGACGCGAACCCTGGATGCGCGCGGCGATGGCCATGCCCAGCGCCGCGCTGATGCTGGTGCTGGAGTGGCCGACGCCAAAGGTGTCGTACTCGCTTTCCGAACGACGCGGGAAGGCGGCGATGCCGTCCTTCTGCCGCAGGCTGCCCATCTGCTCGCGGCGGCCGGTGAGGATCTTGTGCGGGTAGGCCTGATGCCCCACATCCCACACCAGGCGATCATCCGGGGTGTCGAAGACGTAATGCAGAGCCACGGTCAGTTCGATCACGCCGAGGCCCGCGCCGAAATGCCCGCCGGTCTGCCCGACCGTATACAACAGGTACTGGCGCAGCTCGTCGGCCAGGGTTTCCAGTTCGGCTTCGCCCAGACGGCGTAGCTCGTCCGGCGTATTGGCGCGGTCTAGAAGGGGCGTCAGCGGGCGCTCACGGGGAATCTCGTGGAAGGTCGTCGGCATCAGGCAGATCGTTATAGGTGTAAAAGATGCGGCAGTTTACCCGAAGCACCGGAAACTGCCCAAACATGGTTCGGCCAGTCCGGCATCCTGCGGATTACCAGGTATCGACGCTGCGCTTTTTGCCTTCACGCGGCGCCGGCCGTGGCGTGGCATTCAGCCCGCGCAGCAGCCAGGCGCGGGTTTCCACGGGGTCGATCACGGCGTCGATCTCGAGAAAGCTGGCCATATTGATGCCTTTGCCGTTCTGGTAGGCCTTGGCCACCAGCTTGTCGAACAGCTGCTGATGCGCGGCGGGTTCTTCCACGGCCGCCAGTTCCTTGGCAAAACCCAGGCGTACAGCACCTTCCAGGCCCATGGCGCCAAATTCGGCGCTGGGCCAGGCGATGGTAAACAGCGGCGAATGAAAGCTGCCGGCGGCCATGGCCTGGGCACCGAGGCCGTAGCCCTTGCGCAGTACTACGGTAAAGAACGGCACCGTCAGGCTGGCCGCGGCGACGAACATGCGTGAGACATGGCGCACCGTGGCCTGTTTTTCCGCCTCCGGGCCGACCATAAAGCCGGGGGTGTCGCATAGCGACAGCAGCGGGATATCGAAGGCGTCGCACAGCTGCATAAAGCGCGCAGCCTTATCGCCCGCGACCGCGTCGATAGCCCCACCGAGGTGTGCGGGGTTGTTGGCCAACAGGCCGAACGGCTTACCTTCGATGCGGATAAAGGCGGTGATCAGCCCCGGGGCAAACTGGCGGCGTAGTTCCAGTACGCTGCCGGTGTCGGCCAGGGTGGCAATGACCTGGCGGATATCGTAGACGCGCAGGCGGTTTTCCGGAATCAAGTGGCGTAGCTCACGTTGATCGGCGCAGTCCCACTCGCTGAGCGCACCCTGGAAGTAGCTTAGGTACTGCTTGGCCACGCGGACGGCTTCGGCTTCGTCGGCCACCCGTACATCGATGACCCCATTGGGGCCCTGCACACTGACCGGGCCGACCTCCTCTGGGGTAAAGCTACCGAGGCCGCCGCCTTCGATCATCGCCGGGCCGGCCATACCGATAGTCGCGTTGTCAGTGGCGATAATCACATCGCAGCAGCCGAGCAGGGCGGCGTTACCGGCAAAGCAGCGTCCGGACACCACGCCCACCAAAGGTACCAGTCCAGAGAGCTTGGCCATGCCGACAAAGGTATGGCAGTCCAGCCCGGCCACGCCGACGAAATCGGTATCGCCCGGTCGGCCGCCACCGCCTTCGGCGAACAGTACCAGTGGCAAGCGCCACTGGGCGGCGAGGCCGAGCATGCGGTCGGTCTTCTTGTGGTTCATCACGCCCTGAGTGCCGGCGAATACTGTGTAGTCGTAGGCGATGGCCATACAGCGCGCGGCCTGGCTGCCGAACGCCTCGGCGTTGACCGTACCGGTCCCAGCCACCAGGCCATCGGCAGGGCTCTGTTCGATCAGCTCTTCCAGCGAGCGCCGACGCCGTTGCGCGGCAATCGCCAGCGCGCCGTATTCGCTAAAACTGCCGTCATCGAGCAAGTCCGCCAGATTTTCACGGACGGTGCGTTGGCCAGTCTTGCGCCGTTTGGCCACGGCCTGGGGGCGGCGCTCGTCGCGGGTCAGCGCATGGCGTTCGAGCACTTCGGTCAGATCCGCGCGGATATGATCGAGGTCCAGGCTCTGTTCGCTCTGGCTGGCGGCGTTGACCTCGGCGGGTTCGATAAACAGCAGCGGCTGGCCTTCATTGAGCGCGCTGCCGACCTGCGCGGCCAGTTGGCGGACGATGCCGCTGTGGCTGGCAGTGACTACAAACTCCATCTTCATCGCTTCCAGCACGGCGATGTTCTGGCCGACGGCAACCGCATCGCCTTCGGCCACTTCCATACTGACGACCACGCCGGTGCTGTGAGTCAGCAGCGGCAGGCAGCCGGGTGGCGCGTCCGGTATCTGCTCGGCGCTTTGGTTGGCCGCCTGCGCCCCGGCAAAGAAGTGATGCGGATGAGCGTGGGGTTGTGCGGCCAGCAACTCTCTCAGATGGTTTTCGACAAAGCGCGTGGTCAGCTGGTAGCTCGCCACCTGGGGCAGGCGCAGCAGGTTTTGCAGCAGGTGCAGATTGCTGGCCACGCCTTCCAGGCGGAACTCGCACAGCCCACGGTAGGCGCGGCGCAGGGCGCTGGGGTAGTCCGGCGCATGGGCGATCAGCTTGGCCAGCAGTGAGTCGTAGCTGGGGCTGACCGGGTAGCCGGCGTAGCCATAACCATCCACGCGCAGGCCGGGGCCGCTGGGCGGCTGGTAGGCCGTCAGGGTGCCGGCGGCCGGCCGGGTGCTGCCATCGCTGCTCATGCTTTCCAGATTAATGCGCAGTTGCACGGCGCAGCCATTGAGCGGCGGCGGTTGCAGCAGGCCGAGGTCGGCCAGGGTTTGGCCAGCGGCGAGCTTCAGCTGGGTATGCAGCAGGTCGACGCCGGTGACCTGTTCGGTGACGGTGTGTTCGACCTGAATGCGCGGGTTGGCTTCCATAAAGTAGAAGCGCTCGGGCTGCTCGGCATCCAGCAGAAATTCGAAGGTGCCCAGTCCCTGGTACTGCGCCGCGCCGGCCAGCTTGAGCGCGGCGGCGATCATGCGTTCGCGGGTGGTGGCGGGCAGATACGGGCTGGGGGCGATTTCCACCAGCTTCTGCTGGCGGCGTTGCAGGCTGCAGTCGCGTTCCCATAAGTGGCTGACCGCGCCCGTGCTATCGCCCAGCACTTGAATCTCAATATGCCGGGCGCTGCGCACCAGTTGCTCGATATACAGCGCGTTATTGCCAAAGGCGCTTTGTGCCTCGGATTGGCAGCGGGCAAAGGCTTCATCCAACTCGGCTGCACTAAATACCGGTCGCATGCCACGGCCGCCGCCGCCGGCCAGGGCCTTGAGCATTACCGCGCCATGCTCGGCGAGAAAGCCGTGGGCTTCATCCAGGCTGATCGCTCGATTGATCCCGGCCACCAGCGGCACATCGCAGCGCTCGGCTAACTCCCGCGCCGCTGCCTTGTCGCCAAACAGCTGCAGCACCTCGGCGCTGGGGCCGACAAAGCACAGGCCGGCTGTATGGCAGCGGCGGGCAAATTCGGCGTTTTCTGCGAGAAAGCCGTAGCCCGGATGCACGGCATCACAGCCCTGTGCCTGGGCAATTTCGATTAGCTGATCCATATCCAGATAGGCCGCTACACCTCGGCCCTTGAGCGCTACGGCGCTATCGGCCTGGCGCACATGCAGGGAGGCGGCGTCGTCTTCGGCATGCACGGCGACCGAGTGGATGCCCAGCTCACTGGCTGCGCGGGCGATACGGATGGCGATTTCGCCGCGATTGGCGATCAGCAGGGCGGCGAAGGGCGCGGTCGTAGAGGGCATGGTGGCTCCAGATTTTTATTCTGTAGCCATCTTAGGCGCTCTGCGGGCGAGGTAAACCAAGCCTTAGCGGGTAAGGGTTGGGCTATTGATATGGGTGATAAGGCGCAGCTGCTTAGCTGCGGCGTTCGACGATATAGCGGGCCAGATCACGCAGCGGCTCGGCGGCCTGGTCGAACGGGCGCAGGGCGTGCAGGGCCTGGTCGCGCAGTTCCAGGGCATAGGCCTTGGCGGCGTCGAGGCCGAGTAGGGCTGGGTAGGTGGGTTTGTCGTGGGCCTGGTCCTTGCCCTGGGTCTTGCCCAGGGTGGCGGTGTCGCTTTCCACGTCGAGGATATCGTCCTGCACCTGGAACGCCAGGCCGATGGCGCGGGCGTAAGTGTGCAGGGCTTTCAGCGCGTGATCATCGGCCTTGCCGCTGGCCAATGCGCCGAGCTGAACGCTGGCTTCGATCAATGCGCCGGTCTTGTGTCGATGCATGATTTCCAGGGCGTTCTGGTCGAGGGTTTGGCCCACCGAGCCGAGGTCGATGGCCTGTCCGCCGACCATTCCAGCCGGGCCGGCAGCGCGCGTCAGGGTGCTGAGCATGGCCAGGCGTAGCTCGGCGTCATGCGGGTTGTGCGTGGCGTCGGCGAGTACTTCAAAGGCCAGGCTCTGCAGGCCGTCACCGGCGAGAATTGCGCAGGCTTCATCGAAGGCTTTGTGGGTGGTCGGCTGGCCACGGCGCAGGTCGTCATCGTCCATCGCCGGCAGGTCATCGTGTACCAGGGAGTAGGCGTGAATCAGTTCTACTGCGCAGGCCGCCGCATTGGCGCGCTCTGGCTGACCGCCGAGGGCTTCGCAGGCGGCGTAGGCGAGCAGCGGGCGCACGCGCTTGCCGCCATTGAACAGGCTGTAGCGCATGGCGGCGTAGAGGCGTTCCAGCTCGGGGCGTGGGCTGCTCAGGAGGTTTTCCAGGGCGGCATCGACGCGGCTTTGGCAGCTGCTCTGGTAGGCCGCAATCATGCCTGCTGGTCCGCGTCGAAGGGTGCTTCCTCCAGCTCGCCATCGCGCTCCATTAGGATCTGCACTTTCTGCTCGGCCTGGGCCAGGGCGGTCTGGCAATCGCGGGTCAGGCGCACGCCCTGTTCGAAGGCGGTCAGCGAGTCTTCCAGCGACAGCTCGCCGTTTTCCAGACGCTCGACCAGGTTCTGCAGATCGGTCAGGGATTGCTCGAAGTCGAGCGCGGCTTTTTTGCGGGCGGCCATGGCGGATATCTCGGGGTAGATCGGGGAATCGGAACCGGCGCGACACTAGCAGAGCCATGCCGCGCGGGCAAATCAGCGGGGCTTGTGGCCGGGGCTGGCTGTCAGCCGATCACGCCATAGCCGCGCGCCATCAGCACCGCTAGTAATGGGATGACCAGCAGTAGCAACAGTTCCAGGCGAATCACCATGATCACCATGCGCGCCTTGGCTGGGCTGACCTGCGGCACTTCGCCGGCCTTGAGGCTGTTGCGCCAGTTGAGGAAGACAAAGGTCGGCACCACGGAAATCAGCCCTACCAGAATAAACAGGCCGACTTTGGCGTGAAACAGGCTGTTGCCCAGGTAGTAGTCCAGGCCCTTGCCGTACCAGAGCACCCGCGCCAGGCCGGTAAACAGCGCCACGCCGGCGCAGATGCCATAGGCGATGTCGGTGATGATCAGGCTGCGCGCGCGGCGTAGATCCAGCGGCAGCTTGAATTGCACATGCTCAATGCTGAGCAGGGCGAACAGCAGGAAGATCGACAGGTAGTGCAGGTAGGCGGCAATCGCTTGGCCCATGGTGGAGTCCCTTCTCTGGATTGGCTGATCAGCTGGCTAGCTCGACCCGGTTACGGCCATTACCTTTGGCCTGATAGAGCGCCTGGTCGGCGCGGTTCATGGTGGCCGTCGGCGCTTCCTGAGGGTTGCGCAGGGCCGCGCCGATGCTGATGGTCAGATTGAGTTGCAGCTCGTCGATGGTCACTGGCTCCTTGTTCAGGGCGCTGCGAATGCGCTCGGCGATCAGCAGCAATTCATGCTGGTCATGCACCTGCAGCAACACCACGAACTCCTCGCCGCCGCTGCGCGTCACCACATCCTGCGGGCGTACGGCGGCGCTGATGCGCCGGGCGGTTTCCCACAGCACCTGATCGCCTGCGGCGTGGCCATGGTTGTCGTTGACCTTCTTGAAGTAATCCAGGTCGCAGAACAGCACGCCGAGCTGCAGGCCCAGATCGTCGGCCTGTGCCTGTTGCTTCGGCAGAAAGTGGTTGAGGCCGGCGCGGTTCCACAACTGGGTCAGCGGGTCGAGCATGGTCTTGCGTTGTTCACGGCTCAGCGCCGCACGTAGCTGCGCGGTCTGCTCGCTGACGTGGCGCAGCTTCAGGTAGCCCTCGACCAGGGTCGCCATGTCGATAAACAGGCGCACCTGTTGCTCGTTCAGGTGGCCGGGGCGCGGGTCGATCAGGCACAGGGTGCCCAGCGGCTGGCCTTCCTGGGAAAACAGCGGTTGTCCGGCGTAGAAGCGAATTTGCGGGTTGTTGACCACCACCGGATTGTCGTGAAAACGCAGGTCGTTGTAGGTGTCTTCGACGATCAGTGGCTGGGTGCCGAGAATCGCGTGG
>JBIHZW010000205.1:0-6628 GCA_044240245.1 Pseudomonas sp.
GTCTCGCTGTTCGGCAAGGTTGCCGAGATCGACGGCGAGTACCTGCGCAAAGGTTCGCAGGTGTATATCGAGGGCAAGCTGCAGACCCGCGAGTGGGAAAAAGACGGCGTTAAGCGCTACACCACCGAAATCATCGTCGACATGCAGGGCACCATGCAGCTGCTTGGCGGCCGTCCGGACGGCGCCGGTGGCGGCGATTCCGCTCCACGTCAGCAGCGTCCTGCGCCGCAGCGCGAGCCGCAGCAGTCGGCACCACGCCCGGCTCCGCAACAAGCGCCTCAGCCAGCGGCGGATTTCGACAGCTTCGATGACGATATCCCGTTCTGATCAGCTGAGTTAGCGCTCGATCATGCGTATGCGGCTGATGCTGCTGGGTGGCGGTAATGCGCTGGGGCAGGCCCTGATCCGCCTCGGCGCCGAGGAAGACATTGGCTTTCTCGCCCCGAAACCGCCGGAGTCGGGCTGGGATCCTGCCAGCCTGACCCAGTTGCTCGATGACACCCGTCCCGATGCCCTGATCAACCTTGCCTACTACTTCGACTGGTTTCAGGCCGAAATGGTGAGCGAGGCGCATTTTGCTGCTCAGGAGCGCTCCGTCGAGCGCCTTGCCGAACTCTGTCAGCATCACCAGATCCGCCTGTTGCAGCCCTCCAGCTACCGCGTCTTCGATGGTTCGCGGGCGACCGCCTACAGCGAGAAGGAAGAGCCGGTGCCGCTGGGTGTGCGTGGTCAGGCGCTGTGGCGCTTCGAACAGCGCGTGCGGGCGATCTGTCCACGCCACGTGCTGCTGCGTTTCGGCTGGTTGCTGGATGACAGTGCCAATGGCTTGCTCGGGCGTTTTCTGACTCGTGCTGCGCATGATGAGCCGCTGCTGCTGGCCGATGATCGGCGCGGTAATCCGACCCCGGTCGACGATGCCGCGCGGGTGATTCTCGCCGTGCTCAAGCAGCTGGATTGCCAGACGCCACTGTGGGGCACTTACCACTACGGCGGGCATGAGGCGACCACCTCGCTGGCGCTTGGGCAGGCGGTGTTGAGCGAAGCACGCAACTTCCGCAGCAACCTGGTCGATGAGGTCAATCCGCAGGCGCACAGCGCGCGTCCGGATGCTGCCGAAGAGCCGCAGCATGCGGTGCTGTCCTGCAAGAAAATTCTGCACACCTTCGGCATCAAGCCGCGTGCCTGGCGCTCGGGCTTGCCGAGCCTACTGGATCGTTATTACCGTCATGTCTGATTCGCGTCCTGTACTGGTTACCGGCGGTGCCGGCTTTATCGGCTCGCACCTGGTTGATGCGCTGCTGGCACAGGGTTATCCCGTGCGGGTGCTGGACAACCTGTCGATGGGCAAGCTGACCAATCTGCCGCTGGATAATCCGCAGCTGCAGTTTATTCAGGGCGATGTAGCCGATGCGGCAGTGGTGGCGCAGGCGGTTGCCGGTTGCGCGGCTGTGGCGCACCTGGCGGCGGTGGCCTCGGTGCAGGCCTCGGTGGATGATCCGGTGGCCACTCACCAAAGCAATTTTGTCGGCACCCTGAATGTCTGCGAGGCTATGCGCCTGCATGGCGTCAAGCGCGTGCTGTTTGCTTCCAGTGCGGCGGTGTATGGCAACAATGGCGAAGGTCTGGCGATTGATGAAACCACGCCCAAGGCGCCGCTGACACCTTATGCGGCGGACAAGCTGGCCAGTGAGCACTATCTGGATTTCTATCGTCGGCAGCATGGTCTGGAACCGGCGATTTTCCGCTTCTTCAATATCTTCGGGCCGCGGCAGGATCCGTCTTCGCCGTACTCCGGGGTGATCAGCATCTTTACCCAGCGCGTCCAGCAGGGGCTGCCAATCAGCGTGTTCGGTGATGGTGAGCAGACCCGCGACTTCTTCTATATCGAGGACTTGCTGGCGCTGCTGACCCAGGCGCTGACTGCGCCGCAGGTGGTGGAAGGTGCGGTGAATGTGGGCTGGAGTCAGGCGGTCAGCCTGAATCAGTTGCTGGCGCAGATCGGTGAGCTGTGCGGCGGCTTGCCTGCGGTCAATTACCAGGCTGCGCGTGCCGGCGATATTCGCCATTCGCGGGCCGATAACCAGCGTTTGCAGGCGCATTACCAATTGCCTGCTGCGACACCGATGCGCGAAGGCTTGCGGCGCTTGCTGGCGCAGTCTTGAGTTTTCTCTAGGCGACAAAAAAACCGGCCATGTAGGCCGGTTTTTTATTGCTGGCTTCTCAGAACTTGTAACCCAGGCCGACCATATAAACGAACGGGTCTACGTCCACATCGACTTTGACCTTGTCGCCCAGGATGTGGGTAGTGCCGGTGGTTTCGATGTCGATATAACGCACTTGGGCGTTGAGCATGATGTTGTCAGTCAGCATGTAGTCCATGCCTACCTGCGCCGCCAGGCCCCAGGAATCCTTCATGTCCAGGCCGCTAAAGCCTTTGTCTTCCGCATCGCTGCTCAGCTTGGTGTCGAAGAACCAGGTGTAGTTGATGCCTGCGCCGACATAGGGTTGGAAGGCCGAGCTGGCATCCAGCGGGTAATAAACCACGCTCAGGGTCGGCGGCAGGTGCTTGAGCTCACCGAGTTTGCCGTTCAGGCCGGCAAAGCCGCCGGGCATGCCTTTTACCCCGACGTCATGACTGAACGGCGTGGCCGCCAGCAGCTCGATGCCGATGTTGTTGGTCAGCATATAAGCGAAGTTCAGGCCCAGCTGGGTGTCGCTGTCCAGGGTCGCCTTGGTGCCGGCCACGTCGGTGCCGAGCGCGCCAACCCAGATGTCGCTGCTGCTTTCCTGCGGGTCAACGGTGATCGCACCGGCCCGCACGATGATGTCGCCAGCCTGGTGCGCGTGCGCCAGTGGGGCGGCAATGGCCAGGGCCAGCAGTGAGGCGGTAAACAGTGAGGTACGCATGGTGTGCTCCCATAAAGCATCGGTTCGTATTGGCTGAGTACGATGTTAGGGGCGTGAAAAAAGCGACTGTTGATCCAGCTCAATAAAGTAGCTAGCTATCTAAGATTCGTCGGTTCTGCGCTGACATTGGCTACAGATCAATATGTTATATTGTTTCTTTTCTTGCGATCGCGTAGGTGAATAACTCTGCGGGCGGGTTGCCTGGAAGGTTGAATGCAGTTGATAATAGTTCTCTTTTTGATATCTCTCAGTTCAAGGAATGCCCCATGATCCCTCTGCCGAAGCGCCTGCTGGCAGTCGCTCTGGTTCTGGCCAGTGCGCCGCTCACGGCGACCCCTCTGGATGCCGCGCTGGATGAAAGTCAGCAACTGGCTGCCGATGCCAAGGCCTCGCAGGCGCGCGTCGAGCAACTCGATGACGCCAGCCGGGAAATGCTCACCGAGTACCGTAACGCCTTGCAGCAGGCCGAAGCTTTGCAAGGTTATAACGCTCAGTTGCGCGAGCTGGTGGCGGCGCAGCGCAAGGAGCTGACCGGTTATCAGCAGCAGCTGGATGGCATCGAGCGCACTCAGGAGGCGGTAACGCCACAGATGCGCCGTATGGTCGAGGTGCTGGGTGAATTTATCGCCGCCGATCTGCCATTCCTGCCGGATGAGCGCAGTGATCGTCTGGCTCAGCTGCAGGACTTGCTGCCGCGTGCGGATGTCAGCCTGGCCGAAAAATACCGACGCATCCTCGAGGCTTATCAGGTGGAGAGCGATTACGGCCGCACCCTGGAAGCCTGGCGCGGTGAGCTACCGAGTGAAGGCACGTCGCGCAGCGTCGAATTCCTCCGTCTGGGTCGCGTGATGCTGTATTTCCAGACCCTCGATGGCCATGAAAGTGGCTGGTGGAACCCGCAAACCCGCAGCTGGCAGATCCTCGACGGCAGCGCTCGTCGCCCTCTGCGCCAAGCTATTGCGATTGCCCGCCAGGAGCAGGCCCCGGCCGTGCTTGACCTGCCCGTGAAGACCCTGGCGCTGGAGGCCAAGCCATGAATTGTCGCGTTCTCGCTTTTACCCTGGCCCTGCTGCCCGCCCTGGCTGGCGCTGCCGAACCCCTGAGCCCGGATCAACTGCTGCAACGTATTCGCAGCGAACGCGCGGCTGAAGTCAGCGCCATGCAAAGCCGCGAGCAGGCCTTTATTGCCGAACGTGGTGAGCGTGCCCAGCTGCTGGCCAGCGCGCGCAGTGCCCTGGCTACGCAGAAGGCCGAGGCCGAACAGTTGAAGGCCGAATTCGACCGTCAGGAAAGCCTGTTGGCCGAACAGGAAAAACTCCTCAGCCAGCGTGCTGGTCACCTCGGCGAGTTGTTTGGCGTGGTCCGTCAGAGCGCCGGTGATGTCGCCGGCCAATGGCAGGACAGCCTGCTCAATGCCCAGTACCCCGAGCGCCTGGCGCGTCTCAAGGCACTGGCTGAAAGCCGTACGCTGCCGTCTGCAGCCGACCTCGATGGCTACTGGATGCTGCTGCTCGAAGACCTGACCGCCAGCGGCCGGGTTGAGCGGCTGCAACTGCCGGTAGTGGCTGCCGACGGCACCCGTAATCCGCAGGATGTGCTGCGGGTCGGCGCGTTCTCCGCCTACGGCGCCGATGCCTTCCTGCGTTATGACGCCGATGCCGGCGAGCTGCTGGCGCCGCCGCGTCAGCCTTCCGGTTTGGGCCAGGTTGCGGATTATCTGGATAGCAGCGGCGCAGTCGCCAGCCTGCCGGTTGACCCAAGCCGTGGCACCTTGCTGGCGCAGTTGCAGCGTGAGCCAGGTCTGTGGGATCGCGTGCAACAGGGCGGGCTGGTCGGCTGGGTGATTCTGGTCCTCGGCGCATTCGGTTTGCTGCTGGCGATCTGGCGCATGGTTTACCTGACCCGCGTAGGCCGTGGCGTCAGTGCGCAGATGCATGACCTGAGTGCGCCGCGCACCGATAACCCGCTGGGGCGGATCATCGGCGTGCTGGGTCCTAAACCGCAGCTGGCGGATCTGGAAACCCTGGAACTGAAACTCGACGAGGCGATCCTGCAGGAAACCCCGCCGCTGGAAAAAGGCCAGGGCCTGCTCAAGCTGCTCAGCGCCGTGGCGCCGCTGCTCGGTCTGCTCGGCACCGTGACCGGGATGATCGTCACCTTCCAGGCGATTACCCAGGGCGGTGGCGGTGATTCGCGACTGATGGCCGATGGCATCTCGCAAGCGCTGGTGACCACTGTGTTGGGCCTGGTGGTGGCGATTCCGCTGCTGTTTCTGCACACCCTGCTGGCGAGCCGCAGCAAGGGCCTGATTCAGCTGCTGGAGCAGCAAAGCGCCGGGCTGATTGCCCTGCATCTGTCCGGGGCGCCGCGCCGTGACTGATTGGCTGGCGCTATGGTTGCGCCTGGTTGACAGCGGCCACGCCCTGCTCGACTTCATGAGCGCCGGTGGCGTGGTGATGTGGGCGTTGGCCGGGCTGTGCGTGGTGTTCTGGACCCTGGTATTTGAGCGCTTCTGGTATATGCGCCGGGTGTTCCCGGAGTGGGTCAGCGAGCGCCGTCAGGCCTGGCAGCAAGTGCTGAGCGACGACACCGGCAACTGGCAGCGCGCGGTGCGCAGTGCCTGGCTGGCGCAGGCACAACAGCACCTGCTCGGGCCATTGCGTCTGAGCAAGACCCTGGTGGCGATGTATCCGCTGCTGGGCTTGCTTGGCACGGTCAGCGGCATGGTCGCGGTGTTCGACGTGCTGGCCATCAACGGCACCGGTAACCCGCGCGGCATGGCGGCCGGGGTCTGGCAGGCGACTCTGCCGACCATGGCCGGCATGGTATTGGCGATTAGTGGATTGTTCAGCCTGGCGCGCCTCGAACGCGATGCACGCCGGGCTTTAGAGCGGCTGGCTGACCAGCTGCGTCACGACTGAGACTCGACACATGAGAATGCGCCGTCACCACCAGCAAGACGAAGACACCGGCATCGACCTGACGCCGATGCTCGACGTGGTCTTTATCATGCTGATCTTCTTTATCGTCACCAGCTCCTTTATCAAGGAAGCCGGCGTCGAAGTGCAGCGGCCCCAGGCGGAAACCGCCAGCCCGCAGGACAAAGGCAATATCCTCATCGCCATCACTGCCGATGGGCAGGTGTGGATGGACAAGAAAGTCGTCGATGTGCGCAGCGTGCGTGCCCATGTCGAGCGCATGCGCGTCGACCAGCCGGACGGTGCCGTGGTGGTCCAGGCCGATCAGGACGCGCGTACCGGCCTGGTGGTGCAGGTGATGGATCAGGCGCGCCTGGCCGGTGTGCATGACGTGGCCCTGGCCGCTACGGCGGGAGCGCTTTGATGCGTTTGCCACTGTCCTTTGTCGCGGCCTGTGTGATGGCGCTGGCGCTGTTCGGCCTGATGCTCTACATGGTCGCGCCGCCCAGCAGCAAGCCGAGTGAGGAACCTCTGACGGTGGCCAATTTCGTCCGTCTCGACGGCGACTCCAGCGACACCGCGACGCGCACCCGCCAGCAGGCACCGCAACCGCCGCAAGCACAAACACCGCAAACCCCGACACCACCGACGCCGATGGCGGCTACCCCGAGCGCCAACCTGCCGGCACTGGATTTGCCAGTGCCGAGCCTGAGCAGCGGCATTGCCGTGAATAGCGCGCCGACGCCTAGTTTGACTGGTCTGGCGGCAGGCGCTTCGGCGCCAAGCGCACCGGTGCGCTTGGC
>JBIHZW010000206.1:0-6614 GCA_044240245.1 Pseudomonas sp.
ATCAAGTAAGGCAGTGCCTGGGAGATGTGGCCAAAATGCTCGCGGGCCACATAAAAAACGGCGATGACAGCCAACATGATCAGTGCAATGCCAGTTTTGCTTTTCCAGAATGGCAATTCAGAGCCTGGGTGGTGGGAGTGGTCCATAGCTCGATCCTCGTTTGAGTTGAGGCAGTATTGGTGGGACAGCAAATGATAATAGTCTCTACTGCGTCCCAGCAATTGACGTATATCAATCCGAACTCAATGATTAGCGTACGTTCACTTTACCAACCATCCCCGATTGGTAATGGCCTGGGATGTTGCAGGCGAACTCAAGCCCCGTTGCCTTAGTAAAGGTCCATACCAGTTCTTCAGTGGCTCCCGGCTCGATCAAGACGCTGTTTGGATCGTCGTGTTTCATGCCGACCATCTTCATCCCGCCCATAGCATGATCCATGTTGCTCATGTCCTGTGCGCCCGTTGGAGACAGCGTGCCGTTCTGAAACATTGCGGCCATTTCTTTTTGATGTGCTGCATGTGCGGCTGCCATGCCCAGGTTGAATTCATGCAGTAGCGAGCCCTCATTCTTGAGTACGAAGCGGACGGTTTCTCCTGCTTTGATATCAATGCTCTTCGGCTCGAAATAGATATCGCCCATCTTGATTTCGATGATGCGATCAGCTTGCTTGGCGTCTCCTGGTTGGCCTATATCGCTTTTACTATGGCTCGGGTTAGCCATGGCAGCAGAGGCGGAGAAAACCAGGGTTGTGGCGAGAAAAAATGAAGTTAGTTTGGCTTTCATAATGCATCTCGGAAAATGGAGTTGTTAGGAACAACATCAATGCTAATCAGGCGGTGCTGTCAGCTGGCTTACGCGAAAACTACATATCTGAAAGATGCACTGAAATCAGGTGCGGCCCGGCATTGGCCGGGGGCACCTGATTGTTGTCTCAGCGCATTACGAATTCACCGACCATCCCGGCCTGATAATGTCCAGGGAGGGTGCAGGCGAAGTTGAGGTTGGCCGAGTCGCTGAAGGTCCAGACAAACTCCTTGGTAGTTCCGGGCTCAACAAGGATGGCGTTTGGGTCATCATGTATTGCTTCAACGACTTCAGGAATGCCAGGTGGATTGGAGTCTCCAAGGCCCGACCGTTCATGCCAGACGATTGACTTCGCTTTGCCTGTTGGCGTCAGTGTGCCGTCCTTGACCAAAGCAGCCATTTTGCGTTGATGATCCAGTTGCGATACGGCTTTACCGATATTGAATTCGTGCATCAGTGCCCCTTCGTTCTTCAACACGAAGCGGACGGTTTCGCCAGGCTTCACATCGATAGACTTCTGGCCGTAGCTGATGTCATCCATTTTCACGAAAACTGTACGTGTAGCGGGGGTTGCTTTGGCCGGCTGACCAATGTTGCTTTCAAGGCCAAGCGTTTGTGCCGAGGCCTGAGTTGCAGCTGCGAACAGCAGCGCCGTGATCAACAACTGGGGGCGTGAACGTTTCATGATGAGACCTCACTGAGGTGGTTGGAAATCTCATGCTATTCCCCGTTTCCTGCCGGGGGGCTGACCCCAAAACTACAAATTAGTCAGCTTGAAAAAAACGCGGCACCGTCGAGGTGCCGCTAGGCCAAAGGAGCAATCATGAAGGCCTTGAAGATGGGAATTCTTATGGGTGACACTCTTTATCGGCCATCATCAGCTTGTGCTCACGCATCATCTGCGCAAGTACGTCGTCGACCAATTTGTCGTGTCGCTCCATCCACGCAAGATGTTCTTCCGTAGATATGCCGGGAGCAGGATGCTCGCTGTGAAGCTGGTTCATCATCTCGTCGAGCATTTTCATGTGCTCTTTCATATGCACATGGCGCTCGCTGGCGGGAGCCTTTTCCGCCTGAATTAGTACCGCTTCGGCTTTGTCTCGCATGCTCTCGATGCGCTCGAAGACGCGGTCACTCCCGCCCTCTGCCCAAACGGCTGAAGCAAGCAGGAGCGAACCAACCAGAAATAAAGGTTTAAGCAGTTTCATAGGGCAGTCTCCTCAATTGAAGCAGTGACCGGCACCTCTGTTGTTATTCATTAGAGGGCCAAGAGCACAACCTAGTGCTCATGCTTGCACCCTAGACAGGGCCGCCTGACAGAGGCCTGAAGCTAGGATTACATTTTCGTAAGCTTCTGGTTGGGAGGGGGATTTGACTGCACACTCAGGCCACTCAAAATTTGGGAACCGCCCGCATGAAACTTCTGGTCGCTGAAGACGAGCCAAAAACAGGCACTTACCTGCAACAAGGTCTCACTGAGGCTGGCTTCAACGTCGACCGCGTTATGACGGGAACGGATGCACTCCAGCATGCGCTGAGCGAGGCCTATGATCTGTTGATTCTGGACGTGATGATGCCGGGCCTGGATGGCTGGGAAGTGCTGCGGATGATTCGGGCTGCAGGTAAGGATGTCCCGGTGTTATTTCTGACGGCGCGGGACGGTGTCGAGGATCGTGTGAAAGGTCTAGAGCTGGGGGCGGACGACTACCTGGTCAAGCCCTTCGCTTTTTCTGAGTTGTTAGCCCGCGTCAGGACATTGCTCCGCCGCGGCAATAGTTCGCCGACGCAGACCACAATGAAAATAGCCGATCTTGAAGTTGATCTGCTTAAGCGTCGTGCCGTGCGCAGTGGTAAGCGGATTGATCTGACTGCAAAGGAGTTCTCGCTGCTCGAATTACTGCTGCGTCGGCGTGGCGAAGTTCTTCCCAAGTCGTTGATCGCGTCCCAGGTCTGGGACATGAATTTCGACAGCGACACCAATGTGATTGAAGTGGCTATCCGACGCTTGCGGGCGAAAATTGACGATGATTTCGAGCTAAAACTGATTCATACCGCTCGTGGTATGGGCTACATGCTTGATGCGCCGGAGTCTGAATGAAGCACCTGTCACTGACCGCGCGTATGAGTTTGATGTTCATGTTTGCGGTGATTGCAGTCCTAACGGTGGCCGGCCTGAGTTTCAACGAGCTCAGCCGGCATCACTTCATGATGCTTGACCAGCAGACGCTGGACGAGAAGCTAGAATCGACTCAGCAAATCCTGAGTAATACGCGTAGCCATGCAGACCTTGAAGAGGTGCTGCCTCAGCTGAAAGCGCTGTTAGGGGCTCACCACGATTTAGCGGCGATCATCCTTGCAAACGACGGTACCGTGCTTTTTGCCGAGCCACTGCCTTTCAATATTCCCGAGAAATACCGCCTCAATCCTGACCACGGCATGTGGGCGTGGGAGGAAAATGGACACATGTATCGAGGGATGACCGCGCAGGTATCAACCCCTGACCAACCTGCGTTTCTAACGGCTTTGCTGATCCTTGATGTGACCAACCATGTGCATTTCTTTGAAACGTTGCAGCGGTGGTTCTGGATTGGCTTGGTGATTAGCGCACTGGTCAGCGCTGCGTTGGGCTGGGTGGTCGCGCGTAGTGGGTTGAGACCCCTGCGACAGGTGACCCATGTCGCGACGTCGATGTCTGCGCGGTCACTGAAGGAGCGCATTCCACTGGAGCCCGTCCCTCTTGAGCTTCAGCAGTTGGTGACTTCGTTCAATGCGATGCTTGCCAGGCTCGACGATGCATTTGTTCGGCTCTCAAATTTTTCTGCCGATATCGCCCATGAGTTACGCACACCACTCAGTAATCTGATGACGCACACCGAGGTGGTACTCACCCAAAAACGTAACCTCGAAGCCTATGAAGAGAATCTTTACTCGAACCTAGACGATCTGAAACGCATGTCGCGAATGATCGATGACATGCTGTTCCTGGCTAAGTCGGACAACGGCCTGATCATTCCCGAGCAATCGCGCATTGAGCTCAGCGAGGTAGCCACCAAGCTGATTGAGTACTACCACCTATTAGCGGACGAGCAAGGCATCCAGTTGGTTGTGACCGGCTCTGGCAGCGTGCTGGGTGACAAGCTGATGCTGGATCGGGCGATCTCGAACCTGTTGTCCAATGCGTTGCGCTATACAACTGCCGGGAAGACGATATTGGTAACGATCAAGTCGACCGCAAGTGCCGTTACTCTAATTGTCGAGAACCCAGGCGAAACCATCAAGCCGGAGCACCTGGATAAGCTCTTCGACCGTTTCTATCGAGTAGACCCGGCTCGCCGTGAAGGCAGCCCGAGCAATGCCGGGCTTGGCTTGGCCATTACTCGATCCATTGTGGCGGCCCACAATGGCAAGATCTGGTGCACTTCCAGCAATGGCATCACCGCCTTTCACATGGAATTTCCCCCAGCAACCATCCTAGGAGCGCTATGACCAAAGACGAGTTGAGGGCCGAACTTGAGCGACAAGCACAAAGCTTTGTCGCTACCACGGGAGCTGAAGTTGTGTTGTACGCCGCCCAGCGCAAGCCTGACCGCCAGCCTTGGCGCAAGAAGCCGAGCTTGTTAGATGAGGCTTTTCAGGCCGAAATTCGCAAAATCGAACAGCAGCACGACACAAAGGCCTGAGGCGCTTAAATGGCCATTTCCGAGGGCGTCTGCTGGCGTGGAAAAGCCTGGGTATCGCCAGGGCTGGGGATCTTCTTGGGGCATGCTGGCAGCCATGATCTGCACAGCCATATGGCGCACCAAGTGACCATTGGCCTTTGCGGTCAAGTGACGGTGCGAGGTCTGAATCAGGTGCTTACTGCTCCGGCCATCTGCATAAAGGCTGGCACACTGCACCAGATTGAAGGCACTGAAGTGCTTTCGATCTACCTTGATGCGCTGTCGGAAGAGGCCCGTGCCATGAGCTGTATATCGGCCGCCCAGTTGGTCTCGATCCCGGCAGACAATACGGCTGCCATCGAGCAGCTACTTGAAACGCCGGAGGTATCTGCTCAGCTGGTTCGTGAGGAGGTCAGGCGACTACTAGGCCTGAAAACACCGCAGGCGGCTGATCCGCGTATGCGGGCTGTGCTTCAGGCGCTGGAAGAGCGACAAGATGATCGGGTGCGACTGGCCGCGCTTGTGCATCTGTCGCCCACCCGGTTCTCTCATTGGTTTGTCGAGCAAACCGGACTTCAGCTGCGTAGCTATCGCAAATGGAGTCGGCTGGTTGTGGCGCTGCAGTTCGTATCTATCGGACATAATCTAACAGCGGCCGCTCATGCCGCTGGATTTGCCGACGCAGCCCATTTTTCACGTTCTTTTCGTGCGCTGTTCGGACTCGACCCCTCTTCAGCGCTCGGTCATGTGAGGCTACAAAGCTGACATTTACTTCAACCGGGATACTTCTACCGATGCTGTTTGCGTATCCACAGCCCGAGTTATTAGCTCCTTCGTTCAAGCGTATAGCGGGCGAACAGTTCAAAGTGAAACCAACTGCATGGAGGGTTCACAATGGGCAGCGCGTCGAGGTTTTTGCTTCGCTGGTTTAGTTATCCGGCGATTTTCGGTGGTATATCGGCAGCGATGATCTGGCTGCTTTATCAAGGCATCCCTTACTGGCCAAGCACAGCAATCCTGGCGGCCGTGGGAGTCGGCTGTGTAGCTGGTATGGAGCGACTCCAGCCTTTCCGGCAGGACTGGCTCAACGATCACGATGACACTCTAACGGACCTTATTCACCTAGTCGTGAATTTGTCGGTCATCCAGTTCACTGCCGCTGTTCTATCTCGTGTGGGGGACCTTGTGCCTGCTGAGCTGAGTGGGTTTCCTACCGAGCTGCCTCTCTGGCTACAACTGCTCATCGTGGCAGCTATCTTAGACCTGAGTTTGTATTCCATGCACCGCCTCAGCCATCACATCCCCTGGTTGTGGCACCTACACGAGCCCCATCACAGCGCTGAGCGGCTCTACTGGATGAACGGAGAGCGGCGTCATCCCCTGCATGCGGCCATCATGGCAGGACCTGGATTGTTGTTGCTGTTCGCGCTGGGAACACCGTCTTCGCTGGTGGCCACCTGGTTTGGAATACTCACGGTGCATCTGGCTTTTCAGCACTCCAACTTAGATTATTCGATTGGATGGTTGCGGCGCATTATCGGCGTAGCTGAAACACATCGTTGGCATCACAAACGTGATTTTGAGGATGCCCAAGTTAATTTCGGCGAGTTTCTGTTGGTGTGGGATCTGCTATTCAAAACCTTCTACGACAGTGCCAAGCAACCTGGTAGTAATGATGTCGGCCTGCGTGATCGGCGCTACCCCACCGGATATATAGATCAGTTGGCCGAACCATTTAGAGGTAAAGCTTAGAATTGTTCGTGAAAAGAACGGAAGCAATTATTCAAGCGTGCAATCGCGAGCCGCTGCCATAGTTTTGCTAATGATAAATCCCATAGTGCATACGATCTAATAGAGCTTTCACGTCCTCCGCACTATTTGGGCCGAAAATAAGGTCGATCGGACGAGAGCCATTTAGGCCTAAAGCAGGTCCATTCATCCATGCAACAGCCATTTCGCTACTGCCAAGAACTTCTGTGGCTAGTGCAAATAGTTCTTTGTACTGCGGATCACTGTAGTCAAACATAGATACCCTTAGTTCAATTGCAGTTTTTGGGCAGGCAGTAGTCTGCCTAGCGCTATTACTTGAGGGCGTATCAGCGCAGAAGGCGCTGGGTAGGATCTCCGTCACTGAGACTGTCAGCCCAATCT
>JBIHZW010000207.1:0-6602 GCA_044240245.1 Pseudomonas sp.
CGCTGGCGGGGATGCTACGCGGGATGATGTCAAACGGGATCAGCCGCTCGGTGCCCTGGTCGTCGCCGTACAGGGTGAAAGTGATACCGGCGCGGTGAAACAGCAGGTCGGCTTCCCGGCGGCGCTGGGCCAGCAGTTCATCCGGGGTATCCGCTAACCAGCGGGCAAAAGCTTGATAGTGCGGGCGGACAGCGCCGCTCGCGTCGTACATCTCGTCATAAAAGGTGCGGGCCATGCCGTACTCCTTGTCACCCGGACATGGAGACAGCTTTGCAAGGCCCGCGCCATACAAAAAAAATGCTTTAAATCAATTACTTGAGTATTTAACTGGCTAGCAGCGCACCAAGCCAGGGCGCAATCGTGACCGCAGAGTCGCAGGGCGCGCCATTTTAAGGCGCGTGTTGGCTGTGGTTTGCAGCCGCATACGTAAGCGCGGCAGGGAATGCGCGTATCAGAGCCCGGCCAGCTGCAACCAGTGACGGTAAAAGCCTTCGGCGACGCGGTTCAGTTCGGCAACCTTGGCGGGCAGCTCATCGAGCATCTGCGCCCTGCTCTGCTGACTGGGCTGGGTTTCATCCAGCAGGTGATGCCAGTCGCCGAGCCAATGGCGCACCAGGGCCTCGTCCATTTCCGGATGGCCTTGCAGGGCCAGCAGCTTGTCGCCCCAGGCAAACGCCTGGTTGCTGCACCAGGGGCTGCTCAGCAAGGGCTGCGCGCCCTCGGGAATGGCAAAGCTGTCGCCATGCCACTGGAAGATCGGGAACTGCTCCGGCAGGTGCTGCAGCCAGGGACTGGGCGCCGCCTGATCAAGACGGCTCAGCGGCTGCCAGCCGCTTTCGGTGTAGGGCATGCGGCTGATTTCTGCGCCCAGAGCCTTGGCCAGCAGCTGACCGCCCAGGCAGTGGCCGATCAGCGGGATATCGCGGCGGATAAAATGCTGCAGCGCGGCAACCTCAGTGGCCAGCCAGGGCAGCGGATCATTCACGCTCATCGGCCCGCCCATAATGGCCACGGCCTTGGGGCGGTCGAGATCAATGCCATACAGCTCGCCGAGATCAGCGCGCAGCACGGTAAATGGGTGGCCAGCCTGCTCAAGCACCTTGCCCAGATGAGCCGGCGGGCAGTAATCAATGTGGGTAAAAATCAGGATATCGGTCATGCGCCAAGTCTGAAGCAAAGCGCAGGCAGGGGTCGAGGGACGATTGATTCGGGATAGCTTGCGGGGGTTGAAATGACACTGGCCAGCTTATGGCTGGCCAGTGCTTGGATTGCAGAACCTGTTTACGATCTAGCGAGCTAGAGCCATGCAAGGCAAAAACAGGCGAGGAAGCGGAGTTTACGGGCTGTAAATGAGCATTCCGAGCCTGTTTTTAACGCAGCAGGGCCGAAGCGCAGCAGACCGTAAACAGGTTCTCAGGGCTGTCTTACCTCCTGGGTAACACCCCACCCATCCAGTTTGCCGCCAAGCGGCGCCACGACCGACTCCAGGTCATGCTCGAAGTCATCGATACCGTGGTATGTCGCGAACATTACTTTACTGACTTGCAGGTGCCAGACACCGTCATCACGCTCGGTCACCAGGGCGTGTAAAGACTCACCTCGAAATTTGCGGGTCGCCATACGGGCCCGCTCCTCATCAGGGAAAAGGGCGTAGAACTCAATGGGATGGAAGCTGGCAAAGTCGAAGCCACCCTCCTTCATCCGCCGTAAAACCCCGTTACTGACATCATCGTGCAAGGCTGTGCTCATGAAGTGACCTCCTCAGGCGATGGATAAATTTACAGGACGCTAAAGAACCAACTAGGTGTCGATACTGCAGTGCAACGACCTGGTAAACGCTTTCCCATTGCTACCGCCAGAGCCTCAGCGGTGTTGCGGCACCGATTGCAGTGCCGCCCGAGAATCAAGCGATCACGCTGCTTGATATGTCATAAGCCAGACCTGAAACCAGGACTGGTCAACGCAGGCTTGTTCAGAGCGAACAAGTCAGAAGCGTTAGTTGCAGACTAGTCCCTTCAAAGCGCATTTGCCCAGCGAAAGTTGTTACAACAATACATCCGCGTAGTTACTCGCGGCTTAACCAAGCCATGATGCGCCGGCTCAGCCAAACGGGCGTCAGTTGGCCGGACCAGTACAGCAGCTTGAATTGCAGGCTGATCGGCCGGTGTACCGCCCTGCTCCGGGTTTGCGCCCAGGCGGCCTGGGCCACGGTTTCGGCCTCAAGATTGACGCCCAGACGGCGCAATACCGGGGCCTGGAAGCGCTGGTTGTTAAGCATCGGCGTGCTTACAAACGGCGGCATCAGGTCGCCGACGCGGATGCCGTACTTGGCCCACTCCAGGTCCAGCGCCTCGGTCAGCCCGCGCACGGCGAACTTGGAGGCCGAGTAGCTGGCCAGATGCGGCACGCCGTAGACGCCTGAAGCCGAGCCCATATTGATCACCTGGGCGTCGGGCGTGGCTTTCAGATAGGGAAAGGCCGCGTGGGTCATATTCAGCAGGCCCTGCACGTTGATCTGTAGGATGCGCGCATGCTCGCTCAACTCGATTTCCTCAAAGTGTCCGCACTGCAAAATCCCCGCACTGTTAAACAGCAGGCGCAACTGGCCGCCATGCAAGGCGCAGAAGTCCGCCAGGGCGACCTTCACTGCCGCCGGGTCGCTCACATCCAACTCGGCATGCCAGACGTTCCCCAGCTCACCGGCCAACTTCGCCAGCGCCTGGTGGTTGATATCCAGCAAACCGACCTGCCAGCCATGCTGATGAAACAGCCTGGCAGTGGCCGCACCGATCCCCGAGGCAGCGCCGGTAATCAGGATATTGTTCACTCAGCAGCCCCGCTCACGCAGAAAGCTCACCACTTCAGCCAGGGCAAAGTCCGCCGCCTTGAGCATGCCGGCGTGAGCCTGGAACACATGCCACAGGTCCGGATAACGCTGCAGGCGCACATCCACACCGGCGGCCTTGGCCTTGTCAGCAAAGCGCAGGCTGTCATTAAGCAGAATTTCGTCTTCACCCACCTGAATCAACAGCGGGGCCAGGCCGTGTAGATCAGCATACTGCGGCGACATGCCGGGATCGTCAGGCGCCAGCCCGGCCGGGCAATACAGCGCCAACGCCTGCGCCGCCCATTTTGGATGAAGCAGTGGGTCGCCCGCTGGCGGCTCGTGTGTCTGCGTAAAGGAAAAATCAGTGACCGGGGAGAAACACACCAGCACCGCCGGCTGCGGCAAGCCCAGGTCGCGCAGGCGCAGGCTGGTAATCAGGCTCAAGTTGCCGCCGGCCGAATCACCGCCCATCACAATCTGCTCAGGCTTGTAGCCCAGTTCGATCAGTTCCTGAAATGCCGCCAGTGCGTCCTCGCGGGGCGCTGGATATTGATGCTCCGGGGCCAGACGATAATCCAGGGCGCAGACCTCCATCTGCCCGCGCTTGGCCAGGTTGGAGCAGATCGCCCGATGGGTATTTGGCCCGCCGATCAGGTAAGCGCCACCATGCAGATAAAGCAGCACAGTGCCACGGCCATTCTGCGGTTTGTGCCACTCACAGGGCCGCCCGCCCAAGGTGCCGGCGCTACGGGTAATGCCACGCGGCGCCGGACTGGCTGCGGTCAGCAGGCGCAGCACCGCGCGCTGCCCAGCAATCGGCATCGGCGGGCGCACCAGGCCACGGAACAACAGACGCAAGCTGGTACGCAGTAAGCTGCGCAAGAACGCCTGGTCAGCTGCGGGTGCGGTGAATTCAACGGGTGCATTCATAGTCATCGGGCTCCGGTGCGCGGGTCTGCAGGCGATAGGTAAAGGTATAGCCCGGCCAGTTATTGGTGCTTTTGCCGGAGGCGGTTTTGTACCAGCTTGAGCAGCCCTGCTCCCATATCGTTCGATGTGAGCTGGCCTGCACCTGCTGGTTGTAGCGCTGTTGCACCGCAGCCTTTACATCGAGATAGCGTACGTCCTGCTGGCGTAGCAAATCGATGCAGCCGAGTACATAACGGAACTGGCTTTCGAGCATATAGATGATCGAGTTGTGTCCCAGGTTGGTATTCGGCCCATAAAGGATAAACAGGTTGGGAAAACCGCTGACGCTGATGCCCTTGTAGGCTTCGGCGCCGTCACGCCAGGCCTGGTTCAGCTCCAGCCCGCCGAGCCCACGAACCTGCATCGGCGCGAGAAAATCGGTGGCGGCAAAGCCGGTGCCGTAGATCAGCACATCGCAGGGGTGTTCACGGCCATCGGCGGTGATGATCGCCGTTGCGCTGACGCGGCTGATCGCCTCGCTGACCACCGTCACGTTGGGCTGCGCCAGGGCCGGAAAGTAATCATTGCTGATCAGGATGCGCTTGCAACCCATGGGGTAATTCGGCTGCAGCTGGGTGCGCAGCTGTGGATCACTGATGTGCTGATTGAGGTGACGTTGGAAACTGAAGCGAAACAGCTTCATCAGCCACGGCATGCTGATAAACGCCAGGCCGCGCACTTCGTGCTGCAGGTACTTGAGGCCACGGTCGATGCGCTGCAGCCAGGGCAACCGACGCATTACCGCCAGCTCCCACGGCCGATAGGCGCGATCCGGTTTGGCCAATACATAGGCCGGAGAGCGTTGAAACAGCTGCAACTGCGCGACCTTGGGCTGAATCTGCGGGACAAACTGAATCGCCGAGGCGCCGGTGCCGATCACCGCCACGCGCTTGCCGGTCAGGTCCAGATCATGCCGCCAGCGCGCCGAATGAAAGGCCTCACCGGCGAACGTCTCGATGCCCGGCAACGCCGGATAGGCCGGCTGATTGAGCTGGCCGCAGGCGCTGATCAGCACTTCGGCGCAGAGTTCTTCGCCATTGCTCAGGATCACCCGCCACAGCGCAGCCGCCTCATCGAATGCGGCCGAGGCCACCTCGGCATTGCAGCGAATGCGTGAGCGCAGCTGGTACTTGGCCACGCAATGCAGCATGTAGCTGTGGATTTCCGCCTGGGGCGCAAACTTGCGGCTCCAGTCGCTTTTCGGCTCGAAGGAAAACGAATACAGGTGCGACGGCACATCGCAGGCCGCCCCCGGATAGCTGTTGTCACGCCAGGTGCCGCCGACTTCTGCGGCTTTTTCCAGCAGCAGGAAATCCTCGATACCGGCCTTCTGTAACTGAATGGCCATGCCCAGGCCGCCAAAGCCGCTGCCGATAATCAGCACGCGCAAGGGAGCCTGATGCAGGGAGTTGTTATTCATTGTTCTATCCCCAACCGCAAACAGTGCGGATGTCAGGATGCTACTTGCCTGCCGCGTGGCGGGTTATGGCATAGTCGGCCAATTGATTGTGAGTTTCGGACAAACGAACGAGAAACTGCATGTCGGCCGCCCCCTACAGCCTGCCACGACGCAGCATCACCAGCGTGCAACTGCTCACTCAGCTAGGCATCGACCATGGCCTGAGTGTCGAACGCTGCCTGCACAACACCGGTCTCAGCCCCCTGCAACTGGCCGAGTTGCACAGTGAAATCGAAGGCGCGCAGGAACTGCAGTTGATCCGCAACCTGATCGACGCCCTGCCCGCGCAATACGACCTGGGGCTGCAGGCAGGCCTGCGCTATCAGCTGACCACCTACGGCATCTGGGGTTACGCCCTGCTCAGCAGCCAGACCTTCCGCCAGGCCGCCGACCTGGGTCTGCGTTACCTGGACCTGACCTTTGCCTTTAACCGCATCACCTTGCGCGAAGACGCCAGCCAGGCGCACTTGGAACTGGATGGCAGCCACTTGCCGGACCAGGTACGCGATTTCCTCCTGCTGCGTGATGCCGTCGCGGTGATGGTGATTCAACGCGAACTGACCGGCGCCAAGATACCTTTGAGCCGGGTGCAGCTGAGCATGCCAGCGCCGGCCGATCCTGCACGCTTTATCGAGCAATTTGGCCTGCTGCCGGAATTCGCCTGCGCCCAGAACCGCATCAGCTTCCCTCGCCACCTGCTCGACCTGCCCCTACCCCGCGCCAATCCGCACAACGCGCAATTGTGTGAGCTGCAATGCCAGGCTCTGCTGGCCAAACGGCAAGTGCGCAGCGGTCTGGCCGGACAGATCCGTGACCGTTTACTCAGCACACCCGGCCGGCTGCCGGATATGGAGCTGATTGCCAACGAGCTGAATATCAGCAGCCGCACCTTGCGCCGCCGCCTGGAAGATCAGGGCAGCAGCTTTCGCCAGTTGCAGGAGGAAGTGCGCCAGGCCCTGGCCGAAGAACTGCTGGCCATCGCCAGCCTGAGCCAGGAGGAGATTGCCGAACGCCTGGGCTACAGCGAGGTATCGAACTTTCTGCATGCCTTCAAACGCTGGAAAGGTCAGACGCCCGGCCAGTACCGCCAGGCACTGACCTGAAAGCGCGACTGACAAGTCGTCGGCCAAGGTGGCACTTTGCCATTTCATCCGCCAAATTGGCACTTTCCACCCTCAAGCCGGCGATCATTTGCGCCGATACTGCTGAACAACCTACTGACTGGAGTTTTCATGCGACAGGGTTTCCTTGGGCAGTTCCTGCCACATGATTTGACCGAGCAGGCCAGCGTTCTGTTGGCCCGCACCCTGGCCTTCAGCGGTTTGTGCAGCGTGGTGATAGGCCTGT
>JBIHZW010000208.1:0-6557 GCA_044240245.1 Pseudomonas sp.
GTGGGCAATCCTTTGGCTAGCTGCGGGTAAAACATGACGCACTTCAAAGTCTGAAGGTGCGCAGGCGCTAGCATCCACCGTCAAGCGCGGCGTCTGACCGAGCGAAGAATAATAAGAACAGGGTCTGCCTGATGGACCGACTTCAGCCATGCGTACTGCCTGCCAACGGTGTGCTCCGCCAGAGCCTGCTGGAGCTGCTGGCGCGCAGTGAACGCTTTGCCCTGACTTTGTTGCTGGCCCCTGCCGGCTCGGGAAAGTCGACGCTGTTACAACACTGGCGCGGCCTTTGTGCTGCGGCGGTGGTGCATTACCCGCTGCAAGCGCGGGACAACGACCCGCTGTGTTTTTTTCGCTGCCTGGCTGACAGCATTCGCGCCCAGGTTGGCGATTTCGATACGTCCTGGTTCAACCCTCTGGCGGTGGCTTCCAGCCTTTCGCCACAGCTATTGGGTGAGCTGCTCGCTGATGCTCTGGCGCGGGTCGAAGGCCCGCTGTTTATCGTGCTCGATGATTATCAGTGGATCGAGTCGCGCAGCATTCTCGAGGTGATGGCGGCGCTACTCGACAAGCTGCCAAGCCATGTCCACCTGATCATCGCCAGCCGTAACCACCCAGGCTTTGCCCTGAGCCAGCTGAAGCTGGAAAACCGCCTCCTGTGCATTGATCAGCACGACCTGCGTCTGTCGGTCGAGCAGGTGCAGCAGCTCAATACCCACCTGGGCGGTCAGGCGCTCAGTCAGGAGTATGTCGACAGCCTCTTGGGCATGACTGAAGGCTGGGTGGCGGGGGTGAAGATTGCGCTGCTGGCCTATGCGCGCTTTGGCACTCAGGCGCTGCAGTGCTTTAACGGCAGCCAGCCAGAAATCGTCGATTACTTCGGCCATGTGGTGCTGCGCCAGTTGCCGCCGAACCTACGCGAGTTTCTGCTGTGCAGCGGCCTGTTCGAGCGCTTTGATGGCGCGCTTTGTGATCATGTGATGCAGCGCAGTGGCTCGGCTCTGTTGCTGGAAGAATTGGCTGAGCGCCAGCTGTTTCTGTTGCCAGTGGAAAATCAGCCTGGCTGGTTCCGTTTTCACGCCCTGTTGCAGGACTTTCTCTGTCGCCGCCTGCAAGTCGAGGAATACGCTCGCCTGGATCAGCTGCACAGCCGCGCTGCCGACTATTACCTGAGCCTGGGCGAGTATGAGCAGGCGTTGCAGCATGCCCGGCACTGTAGCGATCAGCGCATCTTCCTCGGGCTGTTAGAGCACTGCTGCGCGTCATGGGTACGCAGCGGGCAGTTCGGCGACATTCTACGTTGGCTCGAGCCGCTGCCGGAGGAGCTGCTGCTGGCGCAACCCAAGCTGCTCGGCTGGCTGATTGCCGCGCTGTCGTTGTCGCGGCGCTTCCATCAGGCGCACTACCACCTTGAGCTGCTCGATACTCTCGAACACACCGCGCCAGGCGTAAATCTGGAGCCGGCGACGCGGCAGTTTCTCGCGTTGTTGCTGGGCTTGTTTGAGCAGGACAAAGACTTTGTGCCGCCGCCGGCCTGGCGCGAATTGCTTGGACCGGGGCAGGATCTGGAAATCCGTGCCTGCACACTGGTGGTGATTGCCTACCAGCACCTGTTGGCGGCGCGCCTGCAGGATGCGATTCGTTTTGCCAGCGAGTCCAAGCAGCTGCTCGCGCAGTGCGGGCACAGCTTTCTGGAGAGCTACACCGATCTGATTATTGCGCTCTGCCACCGCAACGCCGTCCGCGCCACCCATGCGCGCAAGGAGGTGTGCAGCGATTACCTGCGCACCGACAAAGCCGCTCCGGCCTGGGTTAACCGGGCCACGGCGATGGTTGTGGTGCTGTATGAGCAGAATCAGCTGGTCGAGGCGCAGCGGCTGTGCGACGAGCTGATGGCAATGGTCAACTCATCCTCGGCCACCGAGGCGATTGCCACCGTCTACATTACCTTGTCGCGGCTGTTGCACCGGCAGCAGCAGACGGCCCGCGCCAGCCGCTTGCTCGACCAGCTGTCGTGCATCCTGCAGCTGGGCAACTACGCGCGTTTTGTAAGCCAGGTGGCTCAGGAAAGCATGCGTCAGGCCTACCTGAGCGGTAAGAGTGTCGCCATGGACGCCGTGGCTCAGCGTTACGACCTGCCAGGGCGGCTACAGGCTGGGGAGTGGGAGAGCGTGCGCACGTATGACGAAAACTGGGAGCGCCAGGGTTTGGCCTGTGTGTACTGGCTGCAGGCGCGCGGCGCACAGGCGCAGGCCGAGCGGATTCTCAAGGTGCTGGCGGCCTCGTTGCGGCAAAGCGAGATGCGTGCGCGGTTGCTGATCGTCGAAGCCAATCGCCTGGTGCTGGCGGCGCCCAGTCAGAGCAAGAGCCAGCAATTGGCGGCTCTGGCGGGGCTGGTTGAGACCTATGGCATCGTCAATATCAACCGCTCGGTATTCGATGAGGCGCCGGGTTTTGCCGCAGGCGTACTGGACCTGGCGCAGGCCGGGCTGCTGGTGGTGCCTGACAAGTACCGTGAACACTACGGCGAATTTCTCCAGGGTTTTCAGGCTACGCCGCCGCTGGATGCGTTGGCCTGCGGTCTGCTGACTGGGCGTGAGGTGGAAGTGTTCGAGTGCCTGCTTAGCGGCCTGTCGAACACCCAGATCAGCGACAAGACCGGCATCGCCTTGTCCACCACCAAATGGCACCTGAAAAACATCTATTCCAAGCTCAACGTCTCCAGCCGCACCGAGGCGATTCTCGCCGTACGGCCGCGCGCCTCGCTCAACTAGAACCCTCTGCATAACTGATTGGCCTTAGCCCCTCCGCTGGAAGGGGGCGCTACGCCATACCCGTCGATAGGCTTGATCCTGCGCTGCTATGTCAGTAGCCGCCTTGTCCCTACAACAATAAAACGGGAGCAATAGCCATGTCGGTATGGGTCACTTGGCCAGCTTTGACCAAGCTGGGAACGCTGGGCGTAGTCTCAGGACTACTGGTGCTGGCGGTCGAACGCCAGGCGTTGTTCGAGAACAACCTCTTCGATGTCGAAAACTACACGGGCTACAACGCCGATATAACCTGTGATGCACGCAGCCTGGCGGCCCGTACCGAGGACGGCACCTGCAACATTCTCAGCAACCCGGCCGAGGGCTCGGTGTATCGGCGCTTTGGTCGCAACGTCAACCCTGCGGTGACCCAGGGTGAGACCAGCACCTTGCTCACACCCAACCCGCGTGAGGTGAGTAACAGCCTGATGGCGCGCGAGGAGTTCAAGCCGGCGCCGAGCCTGAACTTTATCGCCGCCGCCTGGATTCAATTTATGGTGCACGACTGGTTCGATCACGGCCCGAATGCCGACGCCGATCCGATCCAGTTCCCGCTGCCGCCAGGCGATGTGCTGGGCAGCGGCAGCATGTCGGTCAAACGCACCCAGCCGGACCCGACGCGCAGCAGCAGTGACGCCGGCAAACCGCAAACCTACCGCAACCACAACACCCACTGGTGGGACGGCTCGCAGCTGTATGGCAGCAGCAAGGAAACCAACGACAAGGTGCGCTCGTTTGTTGACGGCAAGCTCAAGGTCAATGCCAACGGTACCCTGCCCACCGAGCTGCTCAGCGGTAAACCGGTAACCGGGTTCAACGAAAACTGGTGGGTGGGTCTGAGCATGCTGCATCAGCTGTTCACCCTCGAACACAACGCCATCGCCAGCAAGCTCAAGCAGAAGTACCCGGCGCAGAGCGACCAGTGGCTGTACGACCGTGCGCGCCTGATCAACTCGGCGCTGATGGCCAAGATCCATACGGTGGAATGGACGCCGGCGGTAATCGCCAACCCGATCACCGAGCGCGCCATGTACTCCAACTGGTGGGGCCTGCTCGGCCAGGGCGGTCCGCGCGACGACTTCCAGGCCGAAGTGCGCATGCTGCAGGCGGACCTGGCCAAGTCTGACTCCTTCGTCAAACGCATCCTCGGCTTCGACCCGAACGTTGCGCCGGGTGTCGGTAACAGTGCCATCGACCACGCCCTGACCGGCATCGTCGGCTCTACTGCGCCGAACAACTACGGCGTGCCGTTCACCCTCACCGAAGAGTTTGTCGCGGTGTACCGCATGCACCCGCTGATGCGCGACAACGTGCAGGTGTATGACATCGGCTCGAATCAGGTTTCGCGCACTATCGCGCTGCAGAACACCCGCGATCGCGACGCCGAAAACCTGCTCAACGACGAGCGCCCGGAGCGCCTGTGGTACTCCTTCGGCATCACCAACCCGGGTTCGCTGACGTTGAACAACTACCCGAACTTCCTACGTAACCTGTCGATGCCGCTGGTGGGCGATATCGACCTGGCCGCCATCGACGTGCTGCGTGACCGCGAGCGTGGTGTGCCGCGTTACAACGAGTTCCGTCGGCAGATCGGCCTCAACCCGATCACCAAGTTCGAAGACCTGACCAAGGACGCCGCGACCCTGGCCGAGCTAAAGCGCCTGTACAGCAACGACATCGAGAAGATCGACACCCTGGTCGGCCAGTTGGCGGAAACCGTACGCCCTGAGGGCTTTGCCTTCGGTGAAACGGCGTTCCAGATCTTTATCATGAACGCCTCACGCCGCTTGATGGCCGACCGCTTTTACACCAAGGACTACCGTCCAGAGGTGTACACCCAGGAAGGGATCGATTGGGTCGAGCACACCACCATGGTCGATGTGCTGCGTCGACATAACCCGCAGCTGCAGGCCAGCCTGGCCGGCGTGGAAAACGCCTTCAAACCTTGGGGCCTGAATATTCCGGCGGATTACGAAAGCTGGCCTGGGGCCAACAAGCAGGAAAACCTCTGGGTCAACGGCGCACTGCGCACCCAATACGCGGCAGACCAGCTGCCGGCGTTGCAGCGCGTCAATGTCGGTGGGCTGATCGGCTCGATTCTGTGGAACAAGGTGAAGGTTCGCAGCGACGTGGCCCCAGCCGGCTATGAGAAGCCGATTCACCCTCATGGCGTGATGGCCAAGGTTAAGTTTGTCGCGGTGCCAAACAACCCTTACAGCGGCCTGTTCCAGGGCTCTGATAGTGGGTTGCTGCGTTTGTCGGTGACCGGTGATCCTGCTGACCGTGGTTTTGCTCCAGGCCTGGCGTGGAAAGCCTTTGTCGATGGCAAACCGTCGGAGAACGTCTCGGCGCTCTACACCCTGAGCGGGCAGGGCGCCAACCATAACTTCTTCGCCAACGAGCTTTCGCAGTACGTGGTGCCGGAAGTCAACGACACCCTGGGCACCACCATCCTGTTCTCGGCGGTAAGCCTGAAGCCGACCTTGTTGCTGCTCAACGATATGGCGGAAGTCAGCCAGAACGGTGCGGTAGTGGCCAAGCCCAAGGCGCCAACGCAGATCTACTTTGTTCCGCGCACGGAACTGCGCAACCGCTTCGCCAGCACGGCCCATGATTTCCGCACGGACCTGCTGACCTTGAATGCCGGCACCAAGGTCTATGACCTGTATGCCACCTCGATGGAGATCAAGACCTCGATCATCCCATCCATCAGTCGCAGCTACGCCGCTCAACGGCGTAACAGCGCGGTGAAGATTGGCGAGATGGAACTGACCTCGGCCTTTATCGCCTCGGCCTTTGGCGACAACGGCGTGTTCTTCAAACACCAGCGTAACGAAGACAAATAAGCGTTAGTCGCGCTAAACAAAAAGGCCTCGGTAGATACCGAGGCCTTTTTTTATTTCTATGCCGCTCTGTCCATAGCGTTGAGGTATGGCGCGAGGTTACTCGCGCAGATCGATAGCCTCAGGCTCGCCTTGGTCGAACAGCTGTACCGGGTCGCGTGGCAGGATGCCGGGGCTGTAGTTCTCACGAATATCGCCCAGCACGCGGATGTCGCTGTATTTCTTCCCGGACAACGCCGCCATCCCGGCCGCGTCGCGGATCACGGTTGGGCGCAGAAACACCATCAGGTTGCGTTTGATCCGGGTTTCCTTGGTCGAGCGGAACAACCGACCGATCAGAGGCAGGTCGCCCAGCAGCGGCACCTTGGAGTCGGCCTCGGTCACGTCATCCTGAATCAGCCCGCCGAGCACGATGACCTGGCCGTTTTCGGCGAGGATGGTGCTCTTGATCGAGCGCTTGTTGGTGATCAGGTCGACAGCATTTACGCCCTGGCTGGTGGGCGCGATGGAGGAGATTTCCTGCTCGATTTCCAGGCGCAGGCTGGCGCCATCATTGATATGCGGGGTGACTTTCAGGGTTACGCCGATGTCCTGGCGCTCGATGGTGGTGAAGGGGTTGTCGGCGCCCGAGCCGCTGGTGGTAAAGGAGCCGGTCTGGAACGGCACGTTCTGCCCGACCAGAATTTCCGCCTTCTGGTGATCGAGAGTCAGCAGGCTCGGCGTCGACAGCAGGTTGCTCTTGCTGTTGGCCGACAGGGCGGTAATCAGTACGCCAAAACTGTCGGTGCCCAGGCCGATGATCGCACCGTCCGGCAGGGTGGCCAGGGCGTTGTTATCGGTGTCGTTTTCGTTGTCCTGAATCGCCTGCAGCACACGGCCGATCGACAGCCCGGTGCCACTGAAGTTG
>JBIHZW010000026.1:0-20718 GCA_044240245.1 Pseudomonas sp.
AGTTCGTCTGCAGTCAGAAGGCCGACGGCCTGATTGTTGCCACACCGACCGGCTCCACGGCCTATGCGCTGTCCGCCGGCGGGCCGATCATGCACCCCAAGCTGGACGCCATCGTGATCGTGCCGATGTACCCGCATACGCTGTCCAGCCGGCCGATTGTGGTGGATGGCAACAGCGAGCTGAAAATCGTCGTGTCCAAGGATCTGCAGCTCTATCCGCAGGTTTCCTGTGACGGACAGAACCACTTCACCTGCGCCCCCGGCGATACGGTTACCGTGGCCAAGCGGCCGCAGAAGCTGCGCCTGATTCACCCGCTGGACCACAACTATTACGAGGTCTGCCGCAACAAGCTGGGTTGGGGTAGCCGGCTCGGCGGGGGTGACTAATGCACCTCGATCCCGCTCGTGGTTACGACCTGATCGGCGATATCCATGGCTGCGCGAAAACCCTGGAGCATCTGCTGAGCACCCTCGGCTATCGCCTGCAGGCAGGTGTGTGGCGTCATCCGCAGCGTATGGCGATTTTTCTCGGTGATCTGGTCGACCGTGGCCCGCGCATCCGTGAGGCACTGCACCTGGTGCGCGATATGGTCGTGGCCGGTCAGGCGCTGTGCATCATGGGTAACCATGAATTCAATGCCTTGGCCTGGAGCACCCCGGCAGCCCCGGGCAGTGGTCGACAGTTCGTTCGTGAGCACACGCCGCGGCATGCGCGGCTAATCAAGGAAACCCTGGAGCAGTTCGACGCCTACCCGCTGGACTGGCAGGAGTTTCTTGACTGGTTCTACGAGTTGCCGCTGTTTATCGATGCCGGCCGTTTCCGCGTAGTGCATGCCTGCTGGGACGAAAGCCTGATCGAGCCGTTGCGCGCGCAGTTTGCCGATGGCTGCATCGATGAGCATTTTCTTCAGGCGGCCGCCGTGCATGGCAGTTTTGCCAATACCGCGTTTGATCGTCTGCTGCGCGGCACCGATATGCGCCTGCCACACGGCATGACCCTGACCAGTGATGACGGTTTCACCCGCGCGCACTTTCGCACCAAGTTCTGGGAAGAAGACCCGCAAACCTACGGCGATATCGTCTTCCAGCCCGATGCTTTGCCGGAACTGGCGGCGCAAATGCCGCTCAGCGAGATGCAGAAGACCGAACTGCTCAAGTACCGAGCCGATCAGCCGCTGCTGTTTGTCGGCCACTACTGGCGTAGCGGCAAGCCCGCGCCGATTCGCAGCAACCTGGCCTGCCTGGATTACAGCGCCGTATTGAACGGCAAGCTGGTGGCCTATCGGCTCGACCAGGAAGTGCGCCTGGATGCCAGCAAGTTCGTCTGGGTCGATGTCGAAAGCCCGGAGGCGCGGCCATGAGTGCAGTAGCGGCGATGCGTTTGCCCGAGCATGTCGACCTGAGCGGCTTTATCAGTCTGCTGCAGCGGCTGCAGGTGCCACACCGCGTTGCCGAGGAGGCGGGCGAGCAGGTGCTCTGGGTGCCCGAGGAACAACTGGCTGAGCAGGTGCGCGAGCTTTATGGGCGTTATCCGCAGGGCGATGCCGAAGTGCTGCTTGAGCCGTCGCAGGACTCTGCGAATGCCGCTCCGGGCTTTGTCCAGCAGCTGAAAGCCAGCCGCATGACCGCTGTTGTTCTGGCGCTGACCTTTATTGTCGCGGCCATCACCTTGCTGGGTGACAACCTGACGACGGTGAGCTGGCTGAGCTTTGTCGACTACCGCGTGCAGGGCGATTACATCTATTTCAGCTACCTCAACGACACATTGGCCAGCGGCCAGTGGTGGCGGCTACTAACGCCGATGTTGATTCACTTTGGCATCCCCCATCTGGCGATGAATACCCTGTGGTACTGGGAGTTGGGCCGGCGGATCGAGGCGCGTCAGGGGGCCGTGATGCTCTTGGGGCTGACCCTGTTGTTCAGTCTGGCGGCCAATTTCGCCCAGTACCTGCATGCCGGCCCATCGCTGTTTGGCGGGTTGTCTGGAGTGCTGTATGGCTTGCTCGGGCATTGCTGGATCTTCCAGCGCCTGGCGCCTACTCCCGCGTATCGGTTGCCGCCGGGCGTATTGGTGATGATGCTCGCCTGGCTGCTGATCTGTATGACTGGCATTTTCGAGCTGCTGCAATTCGGCGCTATTGCCAACGCGGCGCATGTCGGCGGCCTGCTGGCCGGTTGTCTGACCGGACTGGTGGGCGGTGCGCTGGCGCGTCGGCGACACAGTTAGTTCTTCTACAGGCTGGTAAACTGCCACTTTGCATTTGGAGGCGCCATGTCGTCCTTTCTCGAAGCGATTGAAAACATCACCCCTGAGATCTACCAGAGCCTCAAGCTGGCTGTGGAAATTGGCAAATGGCCCGATGGCCGCAAGCTGAGCCAGGAGCAGAAGGAGCTGACCTTGCAGGCGCTGATCGCCTGGGAAATCCACAACCTGCCGGAAGACGAGCGCATCGGTTATATGGGCCCGCAGGAATGCAGCTCCAAGTCCGAGCCCGTGCCTAATCTGTTGTTCAAATCCTCGGATACCCTGCACTGATGAGTGAGTTGGCCCGTGGTGCCCTGAGCAAAATGGCGGCGCAGCTGGATGCGCCGGTGCAATACAGCTTTCGCCTGGGCGATGAGTTGCTGCCGGTTAATCCGTTGATCGGCAAAAGCCTGCGCCTGGAGTTCCTCGGCGCCATCCACTGCACGCATTGCGGACGCAAAACCAAGAGCAGCTTCAGCCAGGGTTATTGCTACCCCTGCATGCAGAAACTGGCGCAGTGCGACATCTGCATCATGAGCCCGGAGCGTTGCCACTATGAGGCCGGCACTTGCCGCGAGCCGAGTTGGGGCGAGCAGTTCTGCATGACTGATCATGTGGTCTATCTGGCCAACTCCAGTGGCGTGAAAGTCGGCATCACCCGCGCCACGCAGATCCCCACACGCTGGATCGATCAAGGCGCGACTCAAGCGCTGCCGATTCTGCGGGTGGCGACCCGTCAGCAGTCCGGCTTTGTCGAAGATCTGCTGCGCAGCCAGGTGGCGGATAAAACCAACTGGCGCGCGCTGCTCAAAGGCGATGCCACGCCGGTGGATCTGCTGGCTGTGCGCGAACAGCTGGTTGCCCATTGCGGCAGCGGGCTGACCGAGTTGCAGCAGCGCTTTGGTATCCAGGCCATTCAGCCGCTCAGCGATCAGCCGGTGGTGCAGATCGCCTACCCGATTGAGGCTTATCCGGCGAAAATCACCAGCTTCAACCTGGACAAGAATCCGCTGGCCGAGGGCACGCTACTGGGCATCAAGGGCCAGTACCTGATGTTCGACACCGGCGTGATCAATATCCGCAAATACACCGCTTACCAGCTGGCCGTTCACGAACTGGCCGCCTGAGTTTTCTATTCGCGAACCCGGCGCCCGCGCGCCGCAGACAAAGGGCCACAAGCCATGCGCACTGAACAGCCGAAGATGATCTACCTCAAGGACTACCAGGCCCCGGATTATCTGATCGATGAAACGCACCTGACCTTCGAGTTGTTCGATGACCACACCCTGGTGCATGCGCAACTGGTGATGCGCCGCAACCCGGCTGCCGGCAGCGGCCTGCCGCCGCTGGTGCTGGATGGTCAGCAGCTGGAACTGCTCAGCGTGGCGCTCGACGACCGCGAGCTGAGTGCCGGCGATTACCAGCTGAGCGACAGCCATCTGACCTTGCAACCGACGGTAGCCAGCTTTGTGATCGACAGCAGCGTGCGCATCCATCCGGAAAGCAACACCGCGCTGGAAGGGCTGTACAAGTCCAGCGGCATGTTTTGCACCCAGTGCGAGGCCGAAGGCTTCCGCAAGATCACCTATTACCTCGACCGCCCGGACGTGATGAGCAAGTTCACCACCACCCTGAGCGCCGCGCAGCATGACTACCCGGTGCTGCTGTCCAACGGCAACCCGATTGCCAGCGGCAGCGACGAAGGCGGTCGTCACTGGGCGACCTGGGAAGACCCGTTTATGAAACCGGCCTACCTGTTTGCCCTGGTCGCCGGTGATCTCTGGTGTGTGGAAGACAGCTTTACCACCATGAGCAAGCGCGAAGTGGCGCTGCGCATCTATGTCGAGCCGGAAAACATCGATAAATGCCAGCACGCCATGGACAGCCTGAAGAAGTCCATGAAGTGGGATGAAGAGGTCTATGGCCGTGAGTACGATCTCGACATCTTTATGATTGTCGCGGTCAACGACTTCAATATGGGCGCCATGGAAAACAAGGGCCTGAATATCTTCAACTCCAGCTGCGTACTGGCCAAGGCCGAAACCGCCACCGACGCTGCGCACCAACGCGTTGAGGCTGTTGTGGCCCACGAATACTTCCACAACTGGTCGGGCAACCGCGTGACCTGTCGCGACTGGTTCCAGCTGTCGCTCAAGGAAGGTTTTACCGTCTTCCGTGATGCCGAATTCAGCGCCGACATGCACTCGCGCACGGTCAAGCGCATTGAGGACGTGGCGTACCTGCGTACTCACCAGTTCGCCGAAGATGCTGGCCCCATGGCCCATCCTGTGCGTCCGGACGCCTTTATGGAAATCTCCAACTTCTACACCCTGACGGTGTACGAGAAAGGTTCGGAAGTGGTGCGCATGATCCGCACCCTGGTCGGAGCTGACGGTTTCCGCAAAGGCAGCGACCTGTATTTCGCGCGCTACGACGGTCAGGCCGTTACTTGCGACGATTTTATCCGCGCGATGGAAGAGGCCAATGGCATCGACCTGACCCAGTTCAAGCGCTGGTACAGCCAGGCCGGCACGCCGCGCCTGGAAGTCAGCGAAAGCTACGATGCTGCCGCTAACAGCTATCGCCTGCAATTCCGTCAGAGCTGCCCTGCCACGCCGGGGCAGGCCGAGAAGCAACCCTTTGTCATCCCTGTGGAGCTAGCACTGCTGGATGCCCAGGGTCGTGAGCTGCCGCTACAACTGGTAGGCGAAGATGCCGCGGTCGGACTTTCCCGTGTGTTGCAGGTGACCGAAGCCGAACAGGCCTTCACCTTTGTCAATCTGGCGGAAAAACCGCTGCCTTCCTTGCTACGTGGCTTTTCCGCACCGATCAAGCTGAGCTTCCCCTACAGCCGTGATCAGCTGATGTTCCTGATGCAGCACGACAGTGATGGCTTCAACCGCTGGGAAGCTGGACAGCAACTCTCGGTGCAGGTGCTGCAGGAGTTGATTGGCCAATATCAGCGTGGTGAGTCGCTGGTGCTGGATCAGCGCTTGGTCGAGGCCTGCCGCACGCTGTTGGCCGATGACTCGTTGGATCAGGCCATGGTTGCCGAGATGCTCTCGCTGCCGGGTGAAGCGTACCTGGCGGAAATCAGTGAAGTGGCCGATGTAGAAGCCATCCACGCCGCCCGCGAATTTGCTCGCAAGCAACTATCGGATGCCTTGTTCGATCTGCTGTGGCAGCGCTACCAGCGTAACCGCGAGGTGTCCCGTACCAGCGCCTATGTGGCAGAGGCCGAACACTTTGCTCGACGCAGCCTGCAGAACATCGCTCTGTCCTACCTCATGCTTAGCAGCAAGGCCGAGGTGTTGGCGGTTTGTTTGGAGCAGTTCGAGAACGCCGACAATATGACCGAGCGCCTGACTGCGCTGGCAGTGCTGGTAAATTCGCCGTTCGAGACCGAGAAGGCCGCTGCGCTGGCCAGCTTCGCCGACTTCTTCAAGGACAACCCACTGGTTATGGATCAGTGGTTCAGCGTGCAAGCCGCCTGCGCCTTGCCGGGCGCGTTGCAGCGCGTTGAGCAATTGATGCAGCACCCGGCGTTTACCCTGAAAAATCCGAACAAGGTCCGCGCTCTGATCGGTGCATTTGCCGGGCAAAACCTGTTGGGTTTCCATCAGGCCGACGGCAGTGGCTACCGCTTCCTGGCGGATCAGGTGATTACCCTGAATGCCCTCAACCCGCAGATCGCTTCGCGCTTGCTGGCGCCACTGACGCGCTGGGCCAAATACGGTAGTGCTCGCCAGGCTCAGATGAAAGCGCAACTACAGCGCGTTCTGGCTTCGGGTGAGCTATCCAGTGACGTCTATGAAGTGGTCAGCAAGAGCTTGGCTGGTTAATAACTGAGCGGTAACAGTGTGGGGTGGCGTCGCCACCCTATATAAGGTGTCTAGTTGCGTTTGATTGATTTTTGATCAGTCGCGTTAATACTAAAGACCGATTCTGCGAATCTATGTGTAACGCATAGGGTTACAGGTTCTTCGCCCACCTTATTTCTCTGCATAAAAGTGTTACCCGGCTCAGGCAGGTAACACTTTTTGTGTTACCTGCCCAGGTGTAAGCAAGTTTTGCGCAAACGAGATTGTGCTACTTGGCTTGACCTGGCTTGTTTTTTTGAGCCGGCAGAGAGGCTCTATTCTGCGGTTGGTAGCTAATTGCGCCAGATCGTAGGACAAAAAAGGATAAAAGCAGTACTGCGGCCTAAGTATTTGAATGCTGGATGTCCAGTCACAAAGTGAACTGCTGGTTTTTTTCTGTCGTGGTTGATTTATTATACGATCGTTTGAATTGGCACTATGGTTGCAGTAGGCCAGCTGATATAAGCACTTTGATGATGCGTTTCTGGCTGTGTAGTGCATGTCGCACGTTAGAAAAACGCCCAATTGACGACTAAAGCTGCCGCTCAGTGTGGCTTATGTTTGTACCCGAATTTGGGTGCACCCAATAAAAATGATCTGTCCACGGAGTAAGGCCACGATGGAAATTAAATCCCGTAATCCTATGCTGGGCTTTGCGCCGGCTGCTGCCGGCTTTGCTTTCGCTGGCATTTTGCCTTTGCTGGTCGCTGTTCAAGCCCAAGCCGTAGAGTTCAGCTTCGCTGACGATGAAATCAGCGGTTCAATCGATACTACCGTGTCTTATGGGCAACTCTGGCGTGTGCAGGGGCGTGACAAAACCAAGAACGACATCAATACCAATGACGGTAATCGCAATTTCGATACTGGTCTGGTATCGGAAGTGTTCAAGATCACTTCTGACATGGAAGTGACCTACCAGAACTATGGTGCGTTCGTTCGCGGTACTGCTTTCTATGACACCCAGATCATGGATAAGCGTAACGACTACCTGAGCAACAATAACCCGTCTCAGCCAAACCAGAATCCGTCTCGGCCGAATAGTTTTACTTACGAGACGCGCCATTCTGCCGGACGTAATGCTGAAATTCTCGATGCCTATATTTATGGCAACTGGGATGTCGCTGATATGCCTGTGACTGCGCGTGTGGGCCGTCAGGTATTTAACTGGGGTGAAGGCTTGTTCTACCGTGGTGGTATCAATACCACCAATCCGGTCGATGCCGGCAAGTTCCGACTGCCGGGCTCTGAGCTGAAAGAAGTTCTGGTTCCAGTTGAAGCACTGAACTTCAATATTGGCTTGAGCGACAACCTGTCGATGGAAGCCTTCTACCAGTGGAACTGGAAAGAAACGGCCATTGATCCAGTTGGTACTTTCTTCTCTGAAACCGATTTGTTTGCTACAGGTGGCAGTACTGCTTACACAACGGTCGAGGCGTTGAGTAGCCCTACTTTCCAATCGCTTTACCCAACGCTGGCCGGCAGTAATTTCGGTGGGTTGCAGGGGACTGAGTACCTCGATTCGAATGGTGTATTCAAAGTTGCTCGCGTTGGTTCGGATATTAATGCGAAGAATGATGGTCAGTTCGGCTTTGCCTTCCGTTACATAGCTGAAGAGTTGAACTCTACAGAGTTTGGGTTCTTCTTCGTTAATTACCACTCTAAAGAACCGACGATCTATGCTGATCTGAATCGCAGCTACGCGGGCTTGGATATCGACCAGCTTGCCGGTTTAGGCGGCTTTGCCAGCTATGACGACCTGGTTGCTGCAGATGCTCTCGGTAACGCGCTTGCGGAACAAGTCTTGGGTTTGGTTGATGGCGCATCGGCAGTCGATGTGGCGAACCAGGTCAATGCTCGCCGTGAGTATGCCGAAAATATTCGCATGTACGGCTTGAGCTTCAATACCACGATTGCCGAGGCGTCGGTATTCGGTGAGTTGTCTTATCGTCCGAACATGCCAATCGGCATTGCGTCGACCAATGACCTGCTCGGAGACCTTCTGAGTCAGGCTGCCTTGTTGGCTGACGGTCGTCCGGTCAACATTGGTGGTCAGGATGTGGTAATTACCGATGAGATTCATAACGGCACTCGTGTTGAGGCGTTTAATACCTCGCTGGGTACTATCTATAACTTCGGCCCAACGTTGAGTTTCGACTCGTTGTTTGGTGTGGCTGAGTTGGCTTCTGAGCATATTCGTGGTGATAGTCTGCAGTTCACTGCGTATGACGGTACTAATCGGTATTATGCTGGTCGCCCAAATGGCTCTTATGTGTCTGGTTATGGTCGTGATGATCAAATCAATAAAAATTCTTATGGCTACACCCTGGTTCTTTCCGGTACTTGGAACGATGTTTACGCGGGTGTGAATCTGTCACCATTCGCTGTTTACAAGCACGACTTTGAAGGCAATTCGCATCAGACTGGCAACTTTATTGAGGGCCGTCAGGCGTATACCCTTGGTATGCGTGCGAACTACCTGAATAGTCTTGAGGCCGAAGTTCAGTACACCGAGTTTTATGGCGCGGGTCAAAATAACTCGGGTACAGACCGCGACAATATCGGCGTAAACGTCAAGTATTCCTTCTAAACATAACTAGAGAATACCGAGTGCCTGCGGGCACTCGGTTGATGACTTATTTCACGGAGAATCAAGATGCTGAAAAAGCACACGCTGATTGGTGCTGCTATTGCGCTGGCCCTGTCCGCTGGCAGCGCGCTCGCTGCAGTTTCGCCTGCGGAAGCGGCCAAGTTGGGCGCAAGTCTCACCCCGTTTGGTGCCGAGAAAGCCGGCAACGCGGCTGGCACCATCCCTGAGTGGACCGGTGGTATTACTCAGGCACCAGCGGCTTACAAGACGCCAGGCCAGCACCACGTCGATCCTTTTGCTGATGACAAACCGCTTTTCACCATCACCAAAGCCAACCTGGATCAGTACAAAGACAACCTGACCCCAGGTCAGATTGCGATGTTCAATACCTACCCGAACAGCTACCAGATGCCGGTCTACCAGACCCGCCGTTCCGGTTCTGCGCCAAAGTGGGTGTATGACAACACCATCAAGAACGCCAGCACGGCCAAGTTGCTGGATGGCGGTAACGGCTTCTCCGACGCTTACGGCGGCATCCCGTTCCCGATCCCGCAAAATGGTGTAGAAGCGCTGTGGAACCACATCGCACGCTATCGTGGTACCTACATCGTGCGTCGCGCTTCGGAAGTGGCCGTACAGCGTAACGGCAGCTACTCCCTGGTGACCTCGCAGCAGGAAGCCATGTTCAAGTTCTACAACCCGAAAGGGACTGCAGCTGACTTGAACAACATCATGTTCTACTACCTGTCCTTCACCAAGAGCCCGGCGCGTCTGGCCGGTGGTGCGGTACTGGTACACGAAACTCTGGATCAGGTAAAAGAGCCGCGTCAGGCCTGGGGCTACAACGCCGGCCAGCGTCGCGTACGTCGTGCGCCGAACCTGGCTTATGACACCCCGATCGCTGCAGCTGACGGCCTGCGTACTGCAGACGACACCGACATGATCAACGGTTCGCCAGATCGTTATGACTGGAAGCTGATCGGCAAGAAGGAAATCTACATTCCTTACAACAGCTACAAGGTCACCAGCCCTGAAGTGAAGTACAAGGACCTGCTGCAAGTCGGTCACTTGAACCCAGCGTTTACTCGCAACGAGCTGCACCGTGTGTGGGTAGTCGAGGGCACGCTGAAGTCGGGTTCGCGTCACATCTACTCCAAGCGTACCCTGTTCCTCGACGAGGACAGCTGGCAAGCAGCAGTGGTTGATCAGTACGACGGTCGTGGTGAGCTGTGGCGCGTTTCGATTGCCTACCTGAAAAACTACTACGACCTGCCGACCACCTGGTCTGCGCTGGATAGCTTTCACGATCTGCAGGCGCGTCGTTACCACGTGCAGAACCTGGATAACGAAGAGCCAAGCACCATCGACTTCAGTCAGGCTGTGCCGGATGACGGTTACTTCAAACCTGCTGCGCTGCGTCGCCGCGGTACGCGTTAATCCGCGTGTAGGTTGAGCAAAAGGCCGCTACTGTTGTAGCGGCCTTTTGCTATTTATCAGTCCAACAGGGCATGGTAGGCAGGCGGGTTTAACAAAACATAACGTCGCGCCGATTGTCAGGCCTTTTGAAAGCTCAGTAGGATAGGCGCACTGCTATAAGGGTAGTGCTACCTATAAGAATAAGGGGGAAGGTATATGAGTGAGCCCGTCATGCGGCGCACCCAGGCCGGTCGTGTTGTGGGGTTGTCCCGCGCACCGGCGCTCCGCGTCCACTCACCGATAGCCAAAGCGCTGTCGCTGTGTAGTGTGCTATCCGTGCTGATGTTTACCAGTGCGCCACTGCAGGCTGCCAGCGATGACGCCAGTCATTACTCGGTAACCTCTGCCCAAGCTCATCAAAGCCTGCTGTTGGATGTCGCCAGCCTGGGTAAGCGTCTGGTCACCGTGGGTGATCGTGGGCATATCCTGTACTCCGACGACAACGGCGCAAACTGGATTCAGGCCAAGGTGCCGACCAAGCAGATGCTGACTGCCGTGTTCTTTATCGACGACAGCCACGGCTGGGCGGTCGGTCATGATGCGCAGATTCTCGCCAGCACCGATGGCGGCGCTACCTGGGTCAAGCAGTTCGAAGACCTTGAGCGTGAGGCGCCGCTGCTGGATGTCTGGTTCAAGGACCGCAACACCGGTTATGCCGTAGGTGCTTACGGCGCCTTGTTGGAAACCACCGATGGTGGCGCCAACTGGGAAGACATCAGCGACCGCATGGACAACGAAGACGCCTACCACCTCAACGCCATTGTCGAAGTCAAAGACTCCGGCCTGTTTGTTGTGGGCGAGCAGGGCGCGATGTTCCGTTCCCCGGACTGGGGGCAGACCTGGGAAACCCTGCAAGGCCCTTACGAGGGTTCGCTGTTCGGTGCACTGGGCACTGATGAAGCCGGCGCGCTGCTGGTCTATGGCCTGCGTGGACACCTGTTCCGTTCGGCAGACTTCGGTACGACCTGGCAGGCGATCAGCCTGAATACCGCCAACAATGGCCCTCTGGAGTTTGGTCTGGCTGACGGTAATCGTCTGGCCGACGGTTCCATTGTGGTGGTTGGGCATGGCGGCACCGTACTCACGAGCACCGATAGCGGCCGCACTTTCAATGTGACCAATCGTGCCGACCGGCTTTCGCTGGCAGGCGTTGCAGCAATGGAAAACGGCAATCTGATTCTGGTAGGGCAGGGTGGCGTTCACGCTGCTGCGCCTACTGGCGCCGATCTGGGCCAACAACAATAAGCCGGGAGCCTTTGCATGAGTAAGCATCAACAACAACCTGCCTCCTTCCTGGAGCGGTTGATCTTCAACAATCGCCCGGCCGTGATTCTGCTGTGCCTGTTGATCAGTCTGTTTCTGTTCTTCCAGGCGGCGCAGGTGCGTCCGCAAACCAGCTTCGAGAAGATGATTCCGCTGGGGCATCCGTATATTCAGAAGATGCTCGAGCACCGCAATGACCTGGCGAACCTGGGCAACACCGTGCGTATCTCGGTGGAAGCTGTGGATGGCGATATCTTCAGCAAGGAATACATGGAGACGCTGCGTCAGATCAACGACGAAGCCTTCTATATTCCAGGTGTCGACCGTTCCGGCCTGAAGTCGCTATGGAGCCCAAGCGTACGCTGGACCGAAGTGACTGAAGAGGGTTTTGCCGGCGGCGAAGTGATTCCGCAAACCTACGACGGCTCTTCCGAAAGTCTCGAAGAGCTGCGCAGCAACATCCTCAAGTCCGGGCAGATTGGCCGTCTGGTGGCCAACAACTTCAAGTCGAGCATCGTCGACTTGCCGCTGCTGGAGACCTATGCCGACCCGAACGATCAGAGCAAGCAGATCCCGCTGGATTACCAGAAGTTCTCCCACGAGCTGGAAGAGAAGATCCGCGAGAAGTACCAGGCGCAGAACCCCAACGTCAAAATCCACATCATTGGTTTTGCCAAGAAAGTCGGCGACCTGATCGATGGCCTGATTGGTGTGGCGCTGTTCTTTGCGGTGGCAATCGCCATTACCTTCGTTCTGCTGCTGTGGTTCACCCACTGCTTCAAGAGCACCCTGGCGGTGGTTTTGGCCACGCTGATTGCGGTGGTTTGGCAGCTGGGTCTGCTGCACACCCTGGGCTTCGGGCTTGATCCGTACTCGATGCTGGTGCCGTTCCTGGTCTTCGCCATCGGTATTTCCCACGGCGTGCAGAAGATCAACGGCATTGCCATGGCCTCAGGTGAGGCGACCGATTCGCTGTCTGCCGCGCGTATGGCTTTCCGTCAGCTGTTTGTCCCGGGGTTGGTGGCGCTTCTGTCGGATGCCGTGGGTTTTGTCACTCTGCTGCTGATTGATATCGGTGTGATCCGCGAGCTGGCTATCGGCGCATCCATGGGTGTGGCGGTGATCATCCTGACCAACCTGATTCTGCTGCCCGTGATGATTTCTTATGTTGGCATCAGCAAGAAGGCGGTGAAGATCAGCCGCGAAGAAGCCGATAAGGAACATCCGTTCTGGCGCTTTCTGTCCAACTGCGCGCACCCGATGGTGGCGCCGATTTCCGTGGTGGTTGCGGTCGCGGCGCTGGCCGGTGGTGTGTGGTACGGGCAGAACCTGAAGATCGGTGACCTCGATCAGGGCGCGCCTGAGCTGCATCCGGATTCGCGTTACAACCTGGATAACGATTTCGTCATCCGCAACTACTCCACCAGCTCTGATGTACTGGTGATCATGGTCAAGACGGCGGCTGAAGGCTGCTCGACTTATCCGACTCTGTCGGCCATGGATGAGTTGATGTGGAAGATGGAGAACACCGAAGGCGTGCAGTCGGCCATTTCCATGGTCACCGTGTCGCGTCAGGTGATCAAAGGCATGAACGAGGGCAACCTGAAATGGGAAACCCTGTCGCGCAACCAGGACGTGCTGAACAACTCCATTGCCCGGGCCGATGGCCTGTACAACGGCGATTGCTCGGTAGCGCCGCTGCTGGTGTTCCTCACCGACCACAAGGCAGAAACCCTGTCGCGCGCGGTCAAGGTTGCCGAAGACTTTGCCAAGGAAAACAACAAGGACGGCCTGGAGTTCATCCTGGCAGCCGGTAACGCTGGTATCGAAGCGGCTACCAACGAAGTGATCGCCAAGTCCGAGACCACCATGCTGCTGGCGGTATATGCCGCAGTCGGCATTATGTGTCTGCTGACCTTCCGCTCCTTCGCTGCGACGCTGTGCGTGATGCTGCCGCTGGTACTGACTTCGGTACTGGGTAACGCCCTGATGGCCTTTATGGGCATCGGTGTGAAGGTGGCGACTCTGCCGGTAATCGCCCTGGGCGTGGGTATTGGTGTCGACTACGGCATCTATATCTACAGCCGTCTGGAGACCTACCTGCGTCAGGGTATGTCGCTGCAGGAAGCTTACTACGAGACCCTCAAGTCGACCGGTAAAGCCGTGCTGTTCACCGGCGTCTGCCTGGCGATCGGCGTAGCGACCTGGATCTTCTCGGCGATCAAGTTCCAGGCCGACATGGGCCTGATGCTGACCTTTATGTTCCTCTGGAACATGATCGGCGCGATCTGGCTGCTGCCTGCTCTGGCACGCTTCCTGATCAACCCGGAGAAACTGCGCAACAAGGGCTAAGCCTGATACGCAGTCGCAACACTAAAAACCGCGGCTCTTGGGCCGCGGTTTTTTATTGTCTATGGGTTTAGTCTGCGTATGGTTTTGTGGCGCGGGCTTACCCGCGAATCGCACCTGATTCCAGCAGTTTCGCGGACAAGTCCGCTCCAACAGTGTCGGTCTGTAGTCCACTGGGCGGGATAGGTCGATGAGCGCTGCGGGGTTAGGTGACGCACAGATTGCGTAGTTGATGCTTAAGTTGGGCTCTGTGCCGTTCGCCCACCCTACGAATGATCCTTCTCCAAGAATCACACGGACCTCTAAGGGTGAGCCACCAAGAGGCTTTCGCGGACCGCGAATGCATTGCCGGGCCGCATCTGGTGAGGCGTGTCGCTGTTAGCGCGGATACAGCGGTGGCAGGGCGCTGGTGTCCGGGTTGGTGGTGCTCTCAAGGTCTTCTACGGCGGGCAGGCTGCGAATGGCCAGCCACAGATTGCGGCCTTGCCAGTGCTGGCCGCTTTCGCTGTAGAGGGCGCCATTCAGACCATCGAGGGCGTCGGACAGCGGGGTAAAGCGCGCGGCCATATCGGCCAGGGTTTCCGGCTGCTGGCGGGCCCAGGCGTCCAGCGCATGGCGAGTGGCCTGAGAGTCGTTGGCCAGGCAGCTGCGCTTGAGGTCATCGAGCAGGTTGCGTTGGCTGGGGCCCGTCTGCTGGCTAGGCAATACGGGAGGCTGACGGCGAGCGCGCCACCACAGGGTAAAGCCGAGCAGGGTGGTCAGGCTGAGCAGTGCGCTGCTCAGCTGCCAGGGCCAGAGTTGTACGTTGGCGGTTTCGCTGACTGCAGGGCGTGTTGCCTCAACCGGCAGGGTTTCCAGATTCGGGTTGGCAGCTACCTGCAGGTTGCGCGCTGGCAAACTGCTGCGTTCGAGCTGATCGGTCGTGGTGTTCCACCACAGCACTTCGATTGCCGGCAAGGCAATCATGCCCTCACGATTGGCCACCAATGCTTCGCGCTCTTCACGGCTGGCCACTAAGCCATTGTCGCTGGCCTGGTTAGCGAGTTGCGGCTGATCTGGGTAACGGCGCAGGCCGGCTACCTGGGTGGCTGGCAAGGGCGGCAGTTGTGCGCTGGCAAGGCCTTCGGCCTTGAGCAGCAGGCTGCGGGTCAGCGAGTCGCCGACCCGGGCAGTCTCCGGCTGCGGGCTCCAGACTTCACTCAGGCTCAGCGCGCGCGCCGGCAGCCAGGGCGCGTCGGCCGGGTAGCTGGCGGGCTTGGCTTTTACTGTCAGTGGGATTTCCGGTGACCTGACCCGTACCACCTTGCCTGGGCGCGGGCCGAACGGGTTGTAGGCATTGCTGGCGGAGCGATCAACCGCAGTGGCGGTAAAGGCCTGGGAGGGGATCAGCAGCTCGCCACTTTCCTGGGGGAAGATCGCGTAACGCAGCTCGATCACGCCATGGCGCACGCCGTTGATGTCTTTCTCGTAGGTGCGCGGCTCGCCCAACGCCTCAACACGCGCTTGGGGCATGTCCAGTTGGGTCAGGCTGCTGTCGTCGTAAAGCGAAACGGAGTGGTAGATACGCAGCGTCAGCACGGTTTGCGCCTGCACGTAGACACTTTCCTGATCTAGGCTGGCGTCGATAAACACCGGGGCCAGGCGGCTGTCGTCGGCGCTGGAGGCCTGCTGTACGTGCAGGGTGATGGGTTCGCTTTGCAGCTGGCCGAGGTTCAACGGCGGTATCACCACATAGCCGCTGTGTTTGGGTTGCAGGGTGACGATCCAGCGGGTGCTGGCCTGGGCGCCCGTACTGCCACTGGTCAGGCGGTTGACCTGGCGGGTGCCGAGCACCTCGAACAGCTCATTGAGCGGCTGCAGGTCGGGCTTACCGAACAGTGTGGCGTCATCCGATTCCAGGGTCAGTTCAACGCTCTCACCGGCATCCAGGCGGGTGCGGTCGACGCTGGCGGTCAGGCTTTGCGCGCTGACGTTCAGGGCCAGCAGGCCAAGCAGAAGGGTACAGAGCAGTCGGCTCATTGCAGTTGTTCCTGGCGCTGTTGTTGTTCCAGCCTGAATTTACGCCGCAGCAGTTCGCCCGGATCGTCGGGGATCTGCCGCAGCCATTGTTCCAATGCCTGACGCCGCTCGCCATCGAGGCTCGGCTCGGCGCTGGCGATCTGTTCTTCGCCGCTATCGCTGTCGTCTTCTTCTGGTGGTTTCGGCGGTGTATCCGCGTCTTCGTCGGCGCCGGGTTGTGCGGGTTTTTCGCCCTCATCATCAGGCTCTGACGGCTTGGCCGGCGATTGCTCGGCTTGCTGCTGGGCGTCTGGATCGGACTGGCCTGTCTGCGGCGGACTGCTGGGCTGATTCTGCTGATCATCAGATTCTTGCGGGTCGTCGTTTTGATTCTGCTGTTGCTGCTGGTTCTGGCGCAGCAGCTCTTCGACTAGGGCTTTGTTCTTTTGCGCCTGGGCCAAGTCGGGTTGCAGTTCCAGCGCCTGGGTATAGGCGTCCACGGCGGCTTCCAGCTCATTGCTGCGCGCCAGGGCGTTGCCACGGTTGTAGTGGTCGCTGGCGGTTTCGCCATTGGCGAAGCGTTCGGCGGCCGCGGCGTAATCGCCAGCCTGGTAGAGCGCCTGGCCTTGCCAGCGTGTATCGTGGAAACGCTGCGCGGCAGCTGCCGGTTGCTGCGCCTCAAGCAGGCGCTGGCCTTGTTGATCGGCACGCAGCCAGAGATCGTCGAAGCTGAAGGCGTAGCCGTTCTGCGGCAGGCTCAGCAGCAACAGCGGCAAACACAGCAGCCAGCCGCGGCGCGCGGCGCAGGCAGCGAGTAACAACAGCGGCAGGAGCAGCCAGTGGCTCTGGTCGGCCCAGGCTTGCAGGCGGGTCAGCTCGCCATCGCGGCGCAGTTGTTGCGGCGCATCGAGCAGGCCCAGGTTGCGCAGGTCGCGTTCATCCAGCGTCACGCCCTGATACTGACCGCCCAGCTCATTGGCAAAGCGCTTGAGGCCATTGTTGTCCAGGCGCGGTAGCAGGATGGTGCCCTGGGCGTCCTTGAGGAACGAGCCGTCCTCCCGAATGATCGGCGCGCCCTGAGTGCTGCCAATACCCAGAATACGCAGGCGTTCGCCACGGCGGCCGAGGGCTTGGCTGATCGCCTGTCGTTGCGCTTCGTCGAGGCTGCTGGTCAGTAGCAGTAGGCGGCCATTGCCTTGGGCGCCCTGTTCGAGCAGCTGCAGGGCTTTGGCCACCGCCAGGTCGGCGCGCTTGCCAGGCTCCGGCATGATCTCTGGGCTCAGCACATCGAGCAGATTGCGGCTGGTCGCCAGGTCGTCGGACAGCGGCACCAGGGTATGTGCGCTGCCGGCATACACGACGATGGCGGTTTGCGCATCCTGGCGCGCTTCCAGCAGGTCGAGCAGCTTGCGCTTGGCCTGGGCCAGGCGATTGGGCGAGGCGTCGCTGGCGAGCATTTCCGGGGTCAGTTCGAGCAGTACCACCAGCGGGTCGGCTGGCTTGGGATTCTGCTGTTCGATGCGTTGCCAGCTCGGCCCAAGCAGCGCCAACAGTGCCAGCAGCCAGGCCAGGCCGAGGGCCAGCCAGGGCAGGCGACTGTTGCGTCCGCCAGTGGCTGTAAGCAGTGTGGTCTGGAAAGCGGCCGGCAGCAGCGCTTGCCAGCGGCCGGTGCGTTTCTCCCGGTGCCAGAGCTGCCAGAGCAGAAAGCCCAGCAGCGGAATCAGTAGCAGCCAGAAGGGGCGCTGCCAGTGTGGCCAGAGGCTGGTCAGTTCGTTCATGACTGTTTCCCCCGCAGCAGTGTCAGCTGATTGCGCCAGCGTTGTTGCAGGCTTGGCCAGAGTGTCTGGCTGACCAGCAGCAGGCTGAGCAGCAGGGCCAGGCCCAGCGGCCAGGGATAGAGTGGCAAGGTTGGCCGCGCCAGAGTCGGCTTCTGCGCCACCGGTTCCAGGCGGTCTAGGGTCGCTTCGATGGCTTGCAACTCTTCGCTGTCGCGGGCACGGAAGTATTCACCGCCAGTGGCCTCGGCAATCGCGCGCAGGCTTGGTTCGTCCAGATCGATACCGGGATTAAAGCCGAGCATGCCGAGCACGCCACCTTGATCAGGGTCGGCACCGATGCCGATGGGGTAAATGGTGATGCCTTCTTCGGCGGCCAGGCGCGCGGCAGTCAAGGGATCGATTTCGCCGCCATTGTTGGCGCCGTCAGTCACCAGCACCAGTACGCGGCTCTGCGCCGGACGCTCGCGCAGGCGTTTGACCGCCAGGCCAATGGCGTCGCCGATGGCGGTCTGCGGCCCGGCGATATTTTTCTGCGCCTCATCCAGCCAGGTGTGCACGGTTTGTCGGTCGAAGGTCAGCGGCGACTGCAGGTAGGCGCGGCTGCCGAACAGGATCAGGCCGACCCGATCCCCCTGACGGCCGTCGATAAAGTTGCCGAGCAGGTGTTTGACCAGGGTCAGGCGACTGACTTCCTGGTCTTCCCAGAGCATGTCGGCGTAATCCATGGAGCCGGATACATCCACCGCCAGCAACAGGTCGCGGCCGCTGGCGGGCAAAGGCAGCGGTTCGCCCAGCCATTGCGGACGCGCACTGGCGAGCAGCAGCAGCAGCCAGATCAGCGCAAACGGTGCCTGTTGTCGCAGGGCTGGCAGGCGCACGCGGGCGCGGCGTCCGCTCAAACCTTCCAACTCGGCCAGAAAGCTGATTTTCAGCGCTGCCTCGCCGCTGTCCGCAGGCGGCAGCCAGGCGCGCAGCAGCCAGGGCAGGGGAGCGATCAGAAAGACCCAGGGCCAGGCAAACTCAAACATGTTTGCGAATCCAGATCGACACCGCCTGGTTGAGGCCGGCGATGGCCTTGTCATCCAGGCTGCAGTGCGGGCGATAGGCGCCTTCCACCAGAATCATCCAGCGAGTCAGACCGGCGGCGGGGCAGCGGCTGTCGAGAAAGGCCAGCCAGGCACGGCTGCTGAGGATATGGCTGTGACTTTGCGGGTAACGCTCGCGGCACAGGCGTTTGAGGATGGCGTTGAGCTGCTGCAGCCAGGGGCCGGCATCGACGCCGTCGTAGGGTTTGCTCAGGCGTTCGAGTTCGTTCAGCGCGGCTTGGCGCAATGGGTCGAGGGTTGCTTCGGCCGACTGCCCGGCAGTTTTGCGCGGCAGGCGTTTAAGCAGCTTGAAAGTGGCCCACAAAAGCAGCGGCAGTAGAACCGCGAGCAGCCACCAGCCCGGTGCCGGCGGCCACCAGCTGATTGGCGCAGGAGCGATCAGCGGTTCGAGTTGATCCAGCGGGTTCACAGGGCTTTCCTCGGCCGCTGGGCATTCAGGTGTTCGCGCAATTGTTCGATCATCTCGCTCTGGGTGTTCAGGGCCAGCAGCGGTACGCCGAGTTTCTGCGCCAGGCGCTGCCAGCGCGCCTGGCGGGCATCGGCCAGGCTGCGGTAGGCCTGGCGCAGCTCGGCGTCCTGGGTGTCCAGTTCCAGCTGGGCACCGTGCTCGGTAAAGCGCAGCAGGCCGGCGTTGGGCAACGCGTGGTCGAGCGGGTCGGAAAGGGGCAGCAACAGCAGGTCGGTATGCCGCGCCAACAGCAGCAACTGCTGCTCGCTGCTATCGCTCAAGGTGCGCTCATCACACAGAATCACCACCAGGCTGCCGGGGCGCAGCACTTCGCGGGCGCGACGCAGGGCCAGGCCAAAGCTGTCACGCCCGCCCTGGCTGTCGTTGCTCAGGGCCTGATTGGCCTTGGCCAGGCGGCTGAGCAGTTGCAGCAGGCTCTGCTTGCTGCGCCGTGGTTTGATTTCGTGGTGCTCCAGATCGCCAAATACCAGGCCGCCGATGCGGTCGTTGTGGCCCAGAGCGGCCCAGCCGATCAGGCTGGCGGCCTGAGCGGCGAGCACCGACTTGAACATCAGGCCGGAACCGAAGAACAGCCGCTTGCTCTGCTCGACCATGATGTAGATCGGCCGCTCGCGCTCTTCATGGAACAGCTTGGTGTGCGGCTCCTGGGTGCGCGCGGTGACCCGCCAGTCGATGGTGCGCACGTCGTCGCCGGGCTGGTACACGCGCACCTGGTCGAAGTCCACGCCGCGCCCGCGCAGTTTGGAGTGGTGCAGGCCAATCAGCGGGCTTCGCCGCGCCGGGGTGGAAAACAGCTGCACCTCACGCACACGGTGGCGCATCTCGATCAGTTCACCGAGGCTGACGCGAATGCCGGGTTGCGTGGGTTGGTCGTGCATGGTGGTTAGGCGACCGCCACTACGTCGAGAATGCGCTGCACCACGCGGTCCTGGTCGATGCCGGCGGCTTCTGCCTCGAACGACAGAATGATGCGGTGACGTAGCACGTCGAACAGCACCGCCTGGATATCTTCCGGGCTGACGAAATCCCGCCCGGCCAACCAGGCGTGGGCGCGTGAGCAACGGTCCAGAGCAATCGAGCCGCGCGGGCTGGCGCCGTAGGCAATCCACTCGGCCAGCTCAGGGTCGAATTTTGCCGGGGTGCGTGAGGCCATGACCAGTTGCACCAAATACTCTTCCACGGCATCGGCCATATACAGGCCGAGGATTTCCTGGCGTGCGGCAAAAATCGCCTGCTGGCTGACCAGCTGCTCGGGCTTGGTTTCGCCATTCAGCGCTTCACCACGGGCCTGGGCGAGGATCTTGCGTTCCACGCTGGCGTCGGGGAAACCGATCTTCACGTGCATCAAAAAACGGTCGAGCTGGGCTTCGGGCAGCGGGTAGGTGCCTTCCTGCTCGATCGGGTTCTGCGTGGCCATCACCAGAAACAGCGGCGACAGGTGATAGGTGCTGCGGCCTACGCTGACCTGGCGCTCGGCCATGGCTTCGAGCAGCGCCGATTGCACTTTGGCCGGAGCGCGGTTGATTTCGTCGGCCAGCACCAGGTTGTGGAAGATCGGCCCCTGCTGGAACACGAAGCTGCCGGTTTC
>JBIHZW010000209.1:0-6528 GCA_044240245.1 Pseudomonas sp.
TACCGGTGTCTTCGATCACATCATGCAGCATCGCGGCCATCAGGCTCTGATGATCCATGTGCATGTCTGCCAGGATGCTCGCCACCGCTAGGGGATGGGTGACGTAAGCTTCGCCGCTGCGGCGGCGTTGACCGTCGTGGGCTTGTTCGGCATAGAAATAAGCGCGGCGAACCAGATTGACCTGATCGCCGTCGAGGTAGGTCGAAAGTCTGTCGGCGAGGGCGTCTATGCTCGGCATGGGCGTTCCCCTTGCCGATTCAGATGACCCTGCGCCTGACGACGTCGATCCGGCATAGGCTTACAGAGGCTCGTTAGCCTCTTCCTCGAATGCAGCAAACAGTGGTTCTTCTTCGACGATATCGTCTTGGGCGATGACGTCGTAGCTCATCAGGCCAGCAGCGATTTCGCGCAGCGCGACTACGGTCGGCTTGTCATTTTCCCAAGCCAGCTTCGGCTCTTTGCCACCGGTAGCCAGTTGGCGCGAACGCTTGGTAGCGAGCATGACCAGCTCGAAGCGGTTATCAACGTGATCCAGGCAATCTTCGACGGTAACGCGGGCCATGGTGTTCCTCGTAGCAAATGCGGAATAGAGCTGGGCCCAAATGGGCGAGCGGACTGGATAGTCTAAAAAATCACCAGCATTAAGGGAAGCTTTGATTTGCCGCAGCGCGATAAGTCAGACCAGTAACTCGCTGAGCAGGCCGCTGTGGCGCTGCTGTTGCGGGCCTTGCAGTAGCTGATTGGCGCGGAAAATCGCCTTCAGATCGCTCAAAGCGTGGGCGAAGTCATCGTTGATCAGCAGGTAATCGTATTCGACGTAGTGGCTCATCTCGCTGACGGCTTCACGCATGCGTCGCTCGATGATCTCGCCGCTGTCCTGGCCGCGGTTGGTCAGGCGGTGGCGCAGCGCTTCCTGGGTCGGCGGCAGAATAAAGATGGATTTGGCCTCCGGCATCAGCCGGCGAACCTGCTGCGCGCCCTGCCAGTCGATCTCGAGAATCAGGTCGAAGCCTTCGCGCAGGGTCTGCTTGACCCACTCTTGCGAGGTGCCATAGAGGTTGCCGAAGACTTCCGCGTGTTCAAGGAACTCGGTTTTGTCGAGCATGGCGTGAAACTGCTCGCGGCTGGCGAAGTGGTAGTTCACTCCGTCCACTTCGCCTGGGCGCATGGCGCGGGTGGTGTGCGAGACGGACACGCGGATCTGCGCCTCGCTGTCGATCAGCGCCTTGACCAGGCTGGTCTTGCCCGCGCCGGATGGGGCGGAAATGATGTAGAGGGTGCCGGTGGTTATGCTCATGGATCAATCCTGGAACGCGTTGTTCGAAGAGTAGCAGTAGCAGTTTGCCTTACTCGATGTTCTGCACTTGTTCGCGCATCTGCTCGATCAGCACTTTGAGGTTTACCGCCGCCTGGGTGCTGCGGGTGTCGAAGGCCTTGGAGCCGAGGGTGTTGGCTTCGCGGTTGAGTTCCTGCATGAGGAAATCCAGGCGCCGACCTGCTTGCCCACCGGTTTTCAGCACGCGCCGCACTTCGCTGACGTGGGTGCTGAGGCGATCGAGCTCTTCGGCGACATCACTTTTCTGCGCCAGAATCACCAGCTCCTGCTCCAGACGCTGCGGGTCCAACTCGGCCTGCATCTCGGCGCAGCGGTCGAGAATCTTCTGCCGTTGTCCGGCGAGCATCTGCGGCACCAGTTCGCGCAGGGCGACTACTTGTTCGAGGATGCTGTCCAGGCGTTCATTGAGCAGCTTGGCCAGCTCGCTGCCTTCGCGCTCGCGGCCGTTCTTCAGTTCGTTCAACGCCTCGGTGAACAGGCTCAGGGCGCTCTGATTCAATGCTTGCGGGTCTGCTGCATCGGCCACCAGTACACCTGGCCAGCCAAGTACTTCCAATGGGTTGAGTGCCGCCGGCTGTTTGATCAGGCCGGCCACGCTTTCGGCGGCGGCGACCAGTTGCGCAGCGCGCTCTAGGTCGACTTGCAGGGCTTTGCCGGCATTGTCGTCGCTAAAGCGCAGGGTGCATTCGACTTTGCCGCGCGACAGGCCGTTGCGCAGCGCCTCGCGTACCGCGCCTTCGAGGTCACGAAAACTTTCCGGCAGGCGCAGATGAGGTTCCAGATAGCGATGGTTGACCGAGCGCAGCTCCCAGCTCAGGGTGCCGTTGGCGCTCGCCTGTTCGGCGCGGGCGAAGGCAGTCATGCTGTGGATCATGGGGCGAACCTCGCGAAAAGTCGGAACGAAAGGCGCAGGATTGTAGCGCAGTGCGTCGGTCGCTCCCAATTCGGCACACCCGCTACGGGCTTACGGCCCTATAATGCCGAGCAGATTTTTTATTCAGAGCAGGAATTCCTAGATGAAACGTCCTAGTGGCCGCGCCGCCGATCAGTTGCGCTCGATTCGCATCACCCGCAACTACACCAAGCATGCCGAGGGTTCGGTGCTGGTGGAATTTGGCGATACCAAAGTGATTTGCACGGTCAGTGTCGAGTCGGGCGTTCCGCGCTTTCTCAAAGGCCAGGGCCAGGGTTGGTTGACCGCCGAGTACGGCATGCTGCCGCGCGCCACTGGCGACCGTAACCAGCGTGAAGCCAGCCGTGGCAAGCAGGGCGGCCGCACCCTGGAAATCCAGCGTCTGATCGGCCGTTCGCTGCGCGCCGCGTTGGATATGTCCAAGCTGGGCGAGAACACCCTGTACGTCGACTGCGACGTGATCCAGGCTGATGGCGGCACCCGCACCGCGTCCATCACCGGTGCCATGGTGGCCCTGGTCGACGCGCTGAAAGTGATCAAGAAACGTGGTGGCCTGAAAGGCGGCGATCCGCTCAAGCAGATGATTGCCGCAGTATCGGTGGGCATGTACCAGGGCGAGCCGGTGCTGGATCTGGATTACCTGGAAGATTCCGCTGCGGAAACCGATCTCAACGTGGTGATGACCAGCGCTGGCGGCTTTATCGAAGTGCAGGGCACTGCCGAAGGCGCACCATTCCAGCCGGCCGAGCTGAACGCTATGTTGGCGTTGGCGCAGAAAGGTATGGCTGAGCTGTTTGAGCTGCAACAAGCGGCGCTGGCTGACTGATTGAGCTGTACTACAGGTTCGTAACGCAAGGAGAAGCACCATGAGCGACGAGTCCCAAGCGCCACAACCGGTTCCCGGTCCTGAAGCCCGCCAGTGGGCGATGTTCTGCCACTTCGCTGCCTTTCTCGGGCTGGTGATTCCCTTTGGCAACCTGCTTGGGCCGTTGATCGTCTGGCAGATCAAGAAGGACCTTGATCCGTTCGTCGATGCTCAGGGCAAGGAAGCGCTGAACTTCCAGATCAGCGTGGCTCTGGCTGCGCTGCTGTGCTTCTTGTTGATGGTCGTCGTTGTGGGCTTCCCGCTGCTGGTGCTGGTCAGCATCGCGGCGCTGGTGCTGACCATCATTGCCGGGATCAAGGCCAATGAAGGCCAGGCTTACCGTTACCCCTTTGCCTGGCGCTTGGTGAAATAAGCGTTATGCAGACAGCAAAAAAACCGCCGGGAGCGATTTTTAACGTCGCATAGCGACGGCCCGCAGGGTGGTGGCCTGGGATGGCACAGCATAAAAAGCCGGCTAAATGCCGGCTTTTTATTGTCTGCTGATCAGGCTATACGCTGAGCATCCAGTCGTAATCGACGATCAGCGGCGCGTGCTGCGAGAAACGTGGCTGACGCGGCAGGCGCGCGCTGCGGATGCTGCGGCGCATGCCGGGCGTGAGCAGCTGATAGTCGAAGCGATAGCCGAGGTTGAGCAATTCGGCCTGCTCGCTGTCCGGCCACCAGCTGAACTGGTCGCCTTCACGGCTGACTTCACGCAACGCATCGACATAACCCATGGTGCCGATCACTTCATCCAGCCAGGCGCGCTCCGGGGCGAGGAAGCCCGGTGATTGCTGGCAGTCGCGCCAGTTCTTCACGTCGAGCTTCTGATGTGCCACGTAGAACGAGCCGCAATAGATGTACTCGCGGCGCTTGCGGCGCTGCTTGTCCAAATAATGGGTGAAGTCGTCCATAAACTTGAACTTCTGATTCAAGCTTTCATCACCCTGCTGCCCCGAAGGCATCAGCATGGTGGCAATACTTACTTTGTCGAAATCGGCCTGCAGGTAGCGCCCATAGCGATCGGCCATTTCAAAGCCGAGGCCGCTGATTACCGCCTTGGGTTGCAACCGCGAGTACAGCGCCACGCCACCTTGGCTTGGCACTTCTGCATCGCAGGCATAGAGGAAATAGCCATCCAGTTGGAGGGCTTGGTCGTCCAGTTCAAAGGCGGAGGCGCGGGTGTCCTGCAGGCAGATGACGTCGGCATTCTGTGCTTGCAGCCAACTGAGCAAACCGCGCTCGACTGCAGCATGAATACCATTCACGTTCACACTGATGATCCGCATAAATGGCCCCCAAAATCACGTGCGTGTATGATACCCGAGCTCACCTCTATTAGCTAAATTACCTAGTAAATCCGTGCTGTCCGGGGCTTTTTCATGCAAGCGTATCAACGTGATTTCATCCGTTTTGCCATCGAGCGTGGGGTTCTGCGCTTTGGTCAGTACACCCTCAAATCCGGGCGCATTAGTCCTTATTTCTTCAATGCCGGGCTGTTTGACAGCGGTTTGGCCCTGGCGCAGCTCGGGCGTTTCTACGCTGCCGCGGTGGTGGACAGCGGCATCGACTTCGACGTGTTGTTTGGCCCGGCCTACAAGGGTATTCCGCTGGCTGCGACCACCGCAGTGGCGCTGGCTGAGCACCATCAGCGTGATATGCCTTGGTGTTTCAACCGTAAGGAAGCCAAGGATCACGGCGAAGGTGGCACGCTGGTGGGTGCCGCGCTGGCCGGGCGCGTGCTGATCATCGATGACGTGATCACCGCTGGCACGGCGATTCGTGAAGTGATGCAGATCATCCAGGCGCAGGGCGCACAAGCCGCCGGGGTGCTGATCGCGTTGAACCGCCAGGAACGTGGCCAAGGCGAGCTGTCGGCGATTCAGGAGGTCGAGCGCGACTACGGCATGCCGGTGGTGAGCATTGTGTCACTCGAACAGGTACTGGAATATCTGGCAGAGGATGCTGAACTCAAGCAGTATCTGCCAGCGGTAGAAGCCTACCGCGCAGAATACGGAATCTAACCTGTCGATAAGGTGCTGCATCGATGCATAGACCTGCCCTGACCTGCTGTTCGCTGTTGCTAGGCCTACTGCTGCCGGTTGTGGCGGGCGCGGCTGAGCTATACCGCTATGTAGATGACAAGGGCACCACGGTGCTCAGTCGCCAGGGCGTGCCGCCGGAGCACATCAGCAAAGGTTATGAAGTGCTGAATGACCAGGGGCGAGTGATCCAGGTGATTCCGCCTGCTCCGAGCCCAGAGGAGATGAAGCGCATTCTCGCCGACAAGGCCCGCGCCAGCTCCGATGCGCAGTTGCTGCGCCTATACAGCACTCCTGAAGACGTCGAGCGCGCGCGCGAGCGCAAGCTGGCCGAGCTGGATGGTCTGATTGGTGTGGCGCGCGGCAACCTGCAGTCGGTACGCACGCAGCAGGCCAACCTGCAAAGCCAGGCTGCCGACCACGAGCGTGCCGGGCGGGCGGTGCCGGCGCATCTGCTGGCGCAGATCGATAACCAGAAAGCCGAACAAGTGCGCCTCAAGGGCGACATCCAGCGCTATCAGGCCGCGCGCAAAGAGGCTGACAGCAGCTTCAATGCCGACCGCGATCGGCTCAAGGAGCTGCTGGGCCGCAACCAGTAGCCTTATTGCTCTGGCGCGCAGCGTTCAAAGGCCAGAATTTTCTCCCTCAACCATGCTGGTAGCGGACTGCTGCTGCGGTTTGCGCTGTCCGCGTGCACGTAAATCACTTCGCCGGTGGTCAGCGCCTGCTCGCCGCACCAGATACTCATGGCAAAGCTCAGGCTCGAGCGGCCCAGGCGGGCGACGCGAATGCCAATCTGCAGCTGATCATCGAAGCGCGCAGGTGCCAGGTATTCCAGTACGGTCTTGATCGCGAAGAAGTCGCCGCCGTCGCGGCTCAGGTCGGCCGGATAGCTGATGCCCAGGGCGCGGAAGTATTCGGTGATGGCGACATCGGCGTAGGTCAGGTAGTGACCGTTGAACACGATGCTCTGTGGGTCGACCTCGGCCCAGCGCACGCGCAGGGTGTGGAAAAAGCTGAAGGTTTCGCGGGAAGGCGCGGTTGGCATGCGGTACACCTCTGGCTGGCAGTGGGATTACCCGGCTGATTCGCATTGCAAGCAGGAGCTCAGTGGCGCTTACGGTTGCAGATCAGGGTACCCACACCGCTGTCGGTGAAGATTTCCAGCAGCACCGCATTCGGCACGCGGCCGTCGATGATATGCGCGCTGGTGACGCCGCCTTGCACCGCTTCCAGGGCGCAGCGGATCTTCGGCAGCATGCCGCCGTAGATGGTGCCGTCGGCGATCAGGCTGTCGACCTGTTCGGTGGTCAGGCCGGTGAGCACCTCGCCCTGCTTGTCCATCAGGCCGGCGATATTGGTCAGCAGCATC
>JBIHZW010000210.1:0-6521 GCA_044240245.1 Pseudomonas sp.
CAGGTGATGAACGAAGGCTGGGCCACCTTCTGGCACTACACCCTGATGAACGACCTGTACGACGAGGGCCTGGTGACCGAAGGCTTTATGATGGAGTTCCTCCAGTCGCACACCAGCGTGGTCTACCAGCCGCCGTTCGACAGTCCCTACTACAGCGGCATCAACCCCTATGCGCTGGGCTTTGCCATGTACCGCGACATCCGCCGCATCTGCGAAGAGCCCACCGAAGAAGATCGCCGCTGGTTTCCGGAGATTGCCGGCAGTGACTGGCTAAGCACCCTGAAATTCGCCATGAACAGCTTCAAGGACGAGAGTTTTATCCTGCAGTACCTGTCGCCCAAGGTGATCCGCGACCTCAAGCTGTTCAGCATTCTCGATGACGACCAGAAAGACGAACTCTACGTCCCGGCGATCCACGACGAGCCCGGCTATCAGCAGATTCGTGAAACCCTGGCCGCGCAATACAACCTGGGCAACCGCGAACCCAATGTGCAGATCTGGAGTATCGACCGCCGCGGCGACCGCTCGCTGACCCTGCGCCACCAGCAGCACGACCGCAAACCGCTGGGCAACTCCACCGAGGAAGTGCTGAAACATCTGCATCGTCTGTGGGGCTTCAATATCCACCTGGAGCTGTACCAGGGCGAACAGCTGATCGGCACCCAGCACGTGCCGCCTAAACACGAAGCCGAACATGACAGCGACTACCCGCGCCTCGACCTGATGATCCCGCCCATTTGATCGGTTGCGCAGCCGCTACGCCAAGCACCAGCATGCACCGCAGACCAACCGGGAATCTGCTGATGCGCCTGTTTATCGTGTTACTGCTGTGCCTGGCACTGGCCACCTGCAGCAGCCAGTTGCCCCGCGTCCAGGTACTTACCCCGGCCAGCGCCGAACTGGCCGGCAAGCGCGCCTTTACCTTGATCGCCGCCGAACAGGCCGTAGAGGGCGACGTGCCATTTGCCGAACGCTATGCGCAGCTGGAGCAATTGCTGCGCGAAGGCTTGAGCGCACGCGGTTACCAGGCCAGCCCGCAGGCGCAGATTCAGGTGTATTACTGGCTGGCGGTGCAGGACAGCCCGCTGGACTTCAAGGTCGACGCCGCACCGCCAACCCCACTGGGCCCCTACCAGGCGATCCACCGCCTGCGCGATGAAACCGGCACCCTGCGCATCCGCCTGACCACCCCGGAGCAGCAAATCCTCTGGGAAGGTTTGATCAGCACCGGCCTAAGTCCCGCCAAAGACAGCGCCGAACTGCTGGAGCGAGCGACCCTGGCGCTATTGCAGCAAATCCCCAAAGCCACCCCCTAACAGACAGCCTGACTATCCAGCCGTTATGCTCTACACAACGGAGGATTAGTCATGCAGATTTACAAAGTGGGCGGCGCGGTACGTGATCGCCTGTTAGGCCGCGAGGTTAGCGAGATCGACTGGGTAGTGGTCGGCGCCAGCGCCGAGCAGATGCTTGAACTGGGCTATCGCCCGGTAGGCGCGGACTTCCCAGTATTTCTGCACCCACAGACTGGCGAGGAATACGCCCTGGCCCGCACCGAGCGCAAAAGCGGACGCGGCTACGGCGGTTTTACCTTCTTTGCCAGCCCGGAAGTGACCCTGGAAGAAGACCTGATCCGCCGCGACCTGACCGTCAACGCCATGGCCGAAGACGCCCAGAGCAGGCTGATCGATCCCTATGGCGGTCAGCGTGACCTCGATGCCAAGCTGCTGCGCCACGTGTCCCCGGCCTTCGCTGAAGACCCACTGCGCGTGTTGCGCGTGGCGCGCTTTGCCGCCCGTTATGCGCCACTGGGCTTCAGCGTAGTGCCTGAAACCATGGCACTGATGCGCGAACTGAGTGAGTCCGGCGAGCTAAGCGCACTGACCCCAGAGCGTAGCTGGAAGGAAATCTCCCGCGCCCTGATGGAACCTCGCCCTGATGTATTTATCCAGGTACTGCGCGACTGCGGCGCCCTGCGAGAACTGCTGCCCGAGGTCGACGCGCTGTTCGGCGTACCGCAACCCGCAGCCCATCACCCGGAAATCGATACCGGCGAACATGTACTCAGCGTGCTGCGTCAATGCGCCGAGCACCAACAACCGCTGACCGTGCGCTGGGCCTGCCTGCTGCACGATGTCGGCAAAGGTCTTACGCCGGAGGCCGAATGGCCGCGACATATCGCCCACGAACACACCGGGCTGAAGCTGATCCGCGCGATCAACCAACGCTGCAAGGCACCCAAGGATTGCCAGGAGCTGGCCCTGCAGGTCGGCGAATTCCACACCCACGGCCATCGCGCCCTGGAGCTGAAAGCCACCACTCTGCTCAAGCTCTTGCAAGGCTTCGACGCGTTTCGCCGGCCGCAGCGTTTCGAGGAATTTATCGCCGCTTGCGAGATGGACGCCCGCGGCCGCCTCGGCCTGGAACAGCGCGCCTACCCGCAAGCCGACTATCTGCGCGCCGCCATGCACGCGGCCCGCGCCGTGGCCGTGCAGCCGCTGCTAGCGCAGGGTTTTCAGGGTGCGGAACTGGGGGAGGCATTAAACCGCGAACGACTGCAGGCCCTTACGGCATACAAAGCAAGCGCGGCGCCGCAATCGGACTAAGAGGCGGGGTGCGCCTGTATCAACTCCGCAGGTGTCAGCTGCTGCTCACCCCAGCTGAACGCCACCGGCCAAAGTTGCTGGTCGATCTGCGCGGCCTGCCATAGCTCGGCAAAGCTGCGCTGCTGCGCCGGGTGCAAGACACCCGGCACCAACAAGGCCAACGGCCAGAGCACAAAGGCATTTTTGAGGATTTCCGCCCGCGGCAGAATCAGGCCGTCGAAGTTACCGACCAGATCGCCGTACAGCAGCACGTCGATATCCAGCGGCAGGCCTTTGCGGTCCGGCGCATAGCGGCCATTATCGGCTTCGATAAACTTCAGCCGGCGGTCCAGTTCGCCCAGCGGCAGCTCGCTGTAGCCGGCCACCACCAGATTGAAGAACGGCCCGCTCTTGATGCCCACGGCCTGGCTTTCGAACACCGGCGAGCAGCGCATCTCGCTCAGCAGGCCGGCGAGCGCATCAAGGCCGGCGCACAGGTGCGCTTCACGCCCAATATTGCTGCCCAGGCCGAGTAGAACGGGAGTTAGCGACATCCGCGCTCAATCTCCACACCCACGCCACCGCTGGCCGCCGGCACGGCGCCGGGCTTGGTCAGTTTGAGCCGCACCCAGGGAATCTGGAACTCAGCCATGAGCAACTCGACCAGTCGCTCGGCAAAGGTTTCCACCAAGATAAACTGCGACTCGCTGGCAAACGCCTGGATACGTTGCGAGACCTTGGCGTAATCCAGCGCCTTGTCCAGCTCGTCACCGGCCGCTGCGGGACGGTTATCCCAGCCCAGGTAGAGGTCCAGACGCAAACACTGGCGAATGGTGCGCTCCCAGTCGTAGGCGCCGATCACCGTATCGACTTCCAGACTCTCGATAAAAACTGTGTCCAAGCACGCTCTCCGTGGCACGACAAGGCTGCCGCACCTAGTTAGAATCAGGGCTCCCTTGCCCCGGAATGGATACCATGTTTTGGCTGTTGGCGACCCTCGCCTACCTGCTCGGCTCGTTGTCCTTCGCCATTCTGCTCAGCCGCTTAAGCGGCGGACCAGACCCGCGCGCCAGTGGCTCGGGTAACCCCGGCGCCACCAACATGTTCCGGGTTGCCGGCAAACGCCTGGCCATCCTCACGCTGATCGGCGACCTGCTCAAAGGTCTGCTTCCCGTGCTGATCGCCGGCCTGCTCGGTTTCAATCTGCAGCAGCAAGCCTGGATCGGCCTGGCAGCCGTTATCGGCCACCTGTATCCGCTGTACTTCAACTTCCGTGGCGGCAAAGGTGTCGCCACAGCCGCCGGCATGCTTCTTGGTCTGTACCCGCCAGCCGCCCTGCTGGCCGTAGCCGCCTGGGTGCTGGCATTCATCCTGACTCGTACCAGTTCGCTGGCCGCGCTGATTGCCACACCGCTGACCCTGCCACTGCTGGCCTGGCAACAACCCGCCGCCCTGCTGCCTATGTGCGTGCTGACCGGGCTGATCGTCTGGCGCCATCGCGGCAATTTACGCGATCTGTTCGCCGGCCGTGAGCGGCATTTCTAAATCTACCCCGTGAATCCGGCTCATCACCCACGCGCTTACAGCGCCGGCAATCGCTCCATCGGCCAGCGCGCCTGCACCTTGATGCTCAAATCCTCATGCTGACCCGCCAGCAAGCGCTGGCAGCCGGCATAGGCGATCATCGCGCCGTTATCGGTGCAAAACGCCGGACGGGCGTAGAACACCTCGCCTTTCAGCTCGCCGAGCATTTTCTCCAGCGACTGCCGCAGCGCCTGGTTAGCACTCACCCCGCCGGCGATAACCAGATTGTTCAACCCGGTCTGCTTGAGCGCGCGCTTGCATTTGATGGTGAGGGTATCGACCACGGCCTGCTGGAACGCCAGGGCGATATCGCAACGGGTCTGTTCGGATTTGTCGCCGGCGGCCTGGCACTGCTGCCAGGTATTCAGGGTAAAGGTCTTCAGGCCGCTAAAGCTGAACTCCAGCCCCGGGCGATCAGTCATCGGCCGCGGGAACTTGAAACGCCCAGGCGTACCGCTCAGGGCCAGACGGGCAATCTCCGGCCCACCGGGATACTGCAGCCCCATCAGCTTGGCGGTCTTGTCGAATGCCTCACCTGCGGCATCATCCAAAGACTCGCCGAGCAACTGGTATTGGCCAATGCCATCGACCCGAACCAGCTGGGTATGCCCACCGGAAACCAACAAAGCGACGAACGGAAAGGCCGGTGGTTGTTCTTCCAGCATCGGCGCCAGCAGGTGGCCTTCCATATGATGCACACCGAGCGCCGGAATATCCCAGGCAAAGGCCAGGGCCTGCGCGCAGGAAGCGCCAACCAGCAGCGCCCCTACCAAGCCAGGGCCCGCCGTATAGGCGATGGCGTCGATGTCAGTCGCAACGCAGCCGGCCTCACTCAACACCTGACGGATCAGGGGCAGCATGCGTTTGACGTGATCGCGCGAGGCCAGCTCCGGCACTACGCCGCCATACACACGGTGCAGGTCAATCTGGCTAAACAGCGCGTCGGCCAGCAGGCCGCGCTCGCTGTCGTAGAGCGCGACACCGGTTTCGTCGCAGGAGGTTTCCAATCCCAGAACCAGCATGGGCAGTGCCTTGTAGTAGTGTGTGCAACTTCGAAGGCGCGCATGATAATGGCCGCTGGCGCGAGCCGGCCAGCGCTTTTCGATCAGAGGCTTTGCATTCCTCGCGATGAGGCGGTAACATCCGCAACCCTTAAAAACCTACGTTCTCCAGCGCCATCTGCCAGGAGTAACGTTACCCCCGGTAATAAAGAAGGTAAGCCCTGGATGCCAGCCGTCAAAGTTAAAGAGAACGAACCCTTCGACGTAGCTCTGCGTCGTTTCAAGCGCTCCTGCGAAAAAGCCGGTGTTCTGGCTGAAGTTCGCAGCCGTGAATTCTACGAAAAGCCGACTTCCGAGCGTAAGCGCAAAGCAGCAGCCGCTGTTAAGCGTCACGCCAAGAAAGTGCAGCGCGAGCAGCGCCGCAGCGTTCGCCTGTACTAATCGCCGCAGCTTCGCCTGCACGATTAGCTACAAGCAACGCCTGACACCCGGCCTCGGCCGGGTTTCGCTTTTAGACTCCGCGCCACCTTCGGGTGACGATCGGAGTCTTTTAGTTTTTGCCGCTACCTGTTCTGCCCCAGCGCATGACAGTATTCTGAGCGCCTATGGCCGGCCTGATCCCACAGTCTTTTATCGATGACCTGCTCAACCGCACCGATATCGTCGACGTGGTCGCCTCGCGCATCCAGCTGAAAAAGGCCGGCAAGAACTACACCGCCTGCTGCCCCTTCCATAAAGAAAAAACCCCCTCGTTCAGCGTCAGCCCAGACAAACAGTTCTATTACTGCTTTGGCTGCGGCGCCGGTGGCAACGCCCTGGGTTTTGTCATGGACCACGACCAACTGGATTTCCCCCAGGCAATCGAGGACCTGGCCAAGCGCGCCGGCATGGAAGTGCCCCGCGAGGAAGGCGGACGCAACAACAAACCGCGCCAACCTACCGATTCACCGCTTTACCCGCTACTGACTGCCGCCGCCGAGTTCTACAAGCAGGCGCTTAAAAGCCATCCGCAACGCAAAGCCGCGATTGAGTACCTGAAAGGCCGCGGCCTGTCCGGCGAGATCGCTCGCGACTTCGGCATGGGCTTCGCCCCGCCCGGCTGGGACAATCTGCTCAAACACCTAGCCAGCGACAGCCTGCAACAGAAGGCGATGATCGACGCCGGCCTGCTGGTGGAAAACGCCGAAAGCGGCAAGCGTTACGATCGCTTCCGCGACCGCATCATGTTCCCCATTCGCGACAGCCGCGGCCGAGTGATCGCCTTTGGCGGCCGAGTGCTGGGTGACGAGAAGCCGAAATACCTGAACTCCCCGGAAACCCCGGTGTTCCATAAGGGACAGGAGCTTTACGG
>JBIHZW010000027.1:0-20619 GCA_044240245.1 Pseudomonas sp.
CCTGGCACCGGGACCAATCTTCTCGGCCACCCGCCGCTTCGGCAACTGCGCCCGCCTGAATTACGGCCACCCCTGGGATACGCAGAGCGAACAGGCGATGGCCGTGCTGGGGCGCATTCTCGCCTCGTTCTGATCAAGGCTACACAGGCCGTTTACAGCGGCCTGTGCATGATAAATCTGCATAAGCCTCTTACAGCCCTCGCGCTCTACTTGTACAACTTTCGTATAACCCTACAGATCATCTGCTGCTCAGCTTGGCAGATCAATTCGCCCTTCCTGAACCGCAATAAGCCGCCTATTTGCGGGCATTCCAGCCATTTCATGGACTCCTGAGCCGCGCCGATACCGGCCATCAGCCACTATGGCTAAAACCTAAAACAAAATTGTACAAACTGAATATTTTGTATAAGGTTTGCACAAGAGAGTACTCACCACCTGCTGAGCCTCCCCTTCAACGCAGTAAGCAGTCGCCGCCCTAAGGGGCAAGAGGAGTCGATTTCATGCAATCACAATTGAGTATTGCGCAACGCCTGAGCCTTGGATTTGGCTTGATTCTGTCGCTGATGATCCTGATTACCCTTATCGGTGTAATGCGCGTTGGCTTTATCGACGAGACCCTGACGGCAGTCAGTGAAGGGGCCTCGCTCAAGCAGCGTTATGCCATCAACTTCCGTGGCAGCGTGCATGACCGCGCCATCGCCATCCGCGATGCGGTGTTGGTGGATAACGATGTGGCGCTGAACCGTCAACTGAGCGAAATTCAACGCCTTAAAGACTTCTATCAAGAGTCGGCACGGTCCATGGACAGCTTGCTGCGTGAACAAGCGCCAACAGCTGCCGAACAGCGCCTATTGAGCGATATTCAGGCTATTGAGCGCAGCACCCTGAGCTTGACCGAACAACTGATCAGCCTGCGCAGTCAAGGCGATACGGACGCAGCTAAAAGCCTGTTGATGGAGCAAGCCTCGCCGGCTTATGGGGAATGGCTTAAAAGCATCAACGCCTATATCGACCATCAGGAACAAGTAATCGGCAATGATATTGGCGCGGTACGTGAGACCGCTGGAGGCTTTCAAATGTTGATTCTGCTGATCACTGCCGCCGCCGTGCTGCTGAGCATTGGCGTGTCACTGATCATCATCAACAAGCTGAAATCCACACTGGGCGCCGAGCCTTACAAGGTTGCCGAGGTTATCCAGCGCCTGGCCAATGGCAAACTTAATCAACGCATCCAGACCCGTTACCCGGACAGCGTTATGGGCGCCCTGCAGGACATGGTCAAGCACCTGGCCGAGACCATCACCCAGGTGCGCAGCGCCGCCGGTGAACTGACCCTGGCCTCAGACCAGTTGCTGACCACATCCGACAGCAACAACCAGCAGATCCGCCTGCAATCCAGCGAGGCAGAACAGATGGCCACCGCCATCAACCAGATGGCAGCCACCGTCAATGAAGTGGCCAACTATGCCGCCAGTGCGGCCTCCGCCACCCGTAATGCCGATAACGAAGTGGCTACTGGTAATCAGGTAGTCAGCGCTACCGCCAGCGCCATCCAGAACCTGGCGCGCACCCTGGAAAGCGCCGCAGAAAGCGTGCAACAGGTGTCCACCGACAGCGAGAGCATTGAGAAGATCATCGAGGTGATTACCTCGATTGCCGAGCAGACCAACCTACTCGCCCTTAACGCAGCCATCGAGGCTGCGCGGGCCGGCGAACATGGCCGTGGCTTTGCCGTGGTAGCCGACGAAGTACGTTCACTGGCCACTCGCACCCAGGATTCCACCCGGGAAATTCGCGGCATGATCGGTAAGTTGCAGGAAGGTGCCGGCAAAGCTGCTGAGGTGATGCGCAACAGCCGTCAACTGGCCCAGCAGACAGTCGAGCAGACCGGCCAGGCCGAAACTGCGCTGAACAAGATCCGCAGCGAAGTCACCGCCATCAACGAAATGAACGCGCAGATCGCCAGCGCCTCGGAAGAACAGAGCGCGGTGGCCGAAGAGGTCAACCAGAATATCAACCGCATCCACAGCGCCACCCTGGAAACCTCCTCCGGCTCCGAACAGGTGGCTGCCTCCAGCCGCGAACTGGCCACCCTGGCCAATCGCCTGACTGACAAGGTCAGCTTCTTCAAGCTCTAGCAGGCTGTTGCCAGGCATGCCCATTGAAACCTTTGCTTGAAAATTAGCCGCTGCCAAAACCTGGACGTTCGGCTAATTTAGCCGCCTGTTTAATTCAGAGATCAGTCATGGACTCGATAACTCAGGCGGTACTTGGCGCCACTATCCAGGGCGCACTGCTCGGCCGCTGGCAGGGGCGCAAGGCACTGCTGTACGGAGCCATGCTCGGCACCTTGCCGGATCTGGATGTGATCATCGATTACGGCGACGCTGTGGCTGATATGACGTATCACCGTGGCTTCAGCCATTCGCTGTTTGTCCTTACCGGGTTGGCGCTAGTACTGGCCTGGCTGACCCGACGATTCAGGCACAACCCCGGTTATTCATCGCAGCGGCTATTTATCACCCTGTGGCTGGTGCTGATTACCCATCCGCTGCTCGACAGCTTTACCAGCTACGGCACCCAGCTGCTCTGGCCGCTTACGCCGATTCCCACCGCCTGGTCGAGCATATTTATCATCGACCCGTTCTACACCGTGCCACTGTGTATCGCGGTGGCGCTGGGGCTGCTTTATGGCCTGCGCGATAAGGTGGCCAAGGCGCCGGCCCTGGCACTGCTGGTTTCATCGCTGTACCTGGGCTTTACCCTGGGCGGCAAATACATGGCCGAGCAGCGCGTGGAAGCCGAACTGGCGCGTCAGGGCATCGAGGCGCAGCAAATCTTCAGCACCACCACGCCGTTCAACAGCCTGCTGTGGCGGGTGATCGTGCTCGATGGCGAGGATTACCACGAGGCGCTGGTTAGCTGGTTTGACGATACGCCACCGACGCTCGAGCGCATCCCCCGTGGTACGCACCTGGCGGCGGCCTTGGCCGACTCGCCTGCGCATGCGCGGCTGGCCTGGTTTACCAATGGTGTGCTGCGCTATGACCAGCTGGGCGAACAGTTGGTGGTCACCGATATTCGCCTGGGCATGACCGGTTTCCACCCTTTCCGCTTCGACTTCGCCACCCTGGAAAACGGCCAATGGCGCGTGCATGACAACATCCAGCGTCTGCCGATGAACCGCGGCGACTTCTCGCGTCTACAGCTGTTGTGGGCGCGCATCTGGCAACCCGAGGTGCAAGTACCGTTACTGGCCTGGGCCGATGAACTGCGTAAAGCGCCGCTGGCCAGTAGCGGCGTGCAATAACCACAGCGCTTGCCGGCCCGCATGGGCCGGCCCTACAAGGGCGCGGTGCATGGTCTAGGCTGAATTCCAACCTTTACCCGTTGGAGTCTGGCCATGAATATTCGGCAGAAAATGATCGCCTGCGGTGCGATCAGCGTACTGGCAGCCACCCTACTGGGCAGCATTGGTTTCTGGGGGCAAACCCGCCTGGCCAGCGCCCTTAACGAAAATCAGCTGAGCGTCAGCGCCCTGCGCAACCACCTGGAAGGCGACATGATGCACGACGCCCTGCGCGCCGATGTACTCGCCGCCTTCTATATCGACCCCGCCGACAGCGCGGCGGTGACCCAGGTACGCGATGACCTGCGCGAGCACAGCGAATGGTTTACCCGCACCCTCAACGACAACGCCAAACTGCCGCTCAGCGCGGATATTCGCCAGGCCATCAGCCAGTCGCAGCCGGCCCTGGCCAGCTACATTCAGCAGGCCGAGGGCATCGTCAATCTGGCCCTGACTGACCCGCAGGCCGCGCGCCAACAGATGGCCGCCTTCGATGCCAGCTTCGGCGACCTGGAAGAAAAGAACGAAGCCCTCAGCGGCCTGATCGAAGCGCACTCGGCGCAAACCCGCAGCGAAGGCGAAGCCGCCGTGCAACAAGCCGCCTGGTTGCTGATTGGCGGCATTCTGCTGGTTTGCTGCCTGCTCTGCCTGCTGACTACTCAACTGATGAAAGCGGTATTGCGCCCACTGGAGAAAATCATCGGGGTGGCGCGCAACATTGCCCAGGGCAACCTGCGCAGCACCATCAGCGTCGACAGTAACGATGAAGCCGGGCAACTGCAGCAGGCGCTGGCGGATATGCAGGGCAACCTGCGGCAGATGATCGACGGCATCCGCCAGGAAGGTGAACAGCTGCAGCAAACCGCGCGCAGCCTCAACGGTGCCTCGCAGAGCATCGTGCGCAGCACCACGGAAGAGTCGCAGAGCGCCAGCAGCATGGCCGGGGCCATGGAGCAGATGATGCAGAACATCGAACAGATCGCCGGCCACGCGCGCAATGCCCAGGAAATCTCCTCGCATTCCGAGCACCTGGCCAGTAACGGCGGCCAGGTGATCATGGGCGTGGTCGATGGCATAAGCCGGATTGCCGAAGCGGTCAACGAATCCAGCACCACCATCACCGCGCTGGGCGAATCATCCGAGGAAATTCATTCGATCATTCAGGTAATCAAGAGCATCGCCGAGCAGACCAACCTGCTCGCGCTCAACGCCGCCATCGAAGCCGCGCGCGCGGGCGAGGCTGGCCGTGGCTTTGCCGTGGTCGCCGATGAGGTACGCAACCTGGCGGCGCGCACCGCGCAATCGACCCAGGAAATCACCGGGATGATCGAACGCATCCGTACCAGCACCGAACAAGCGGTCAACAGCATGCAGACTGGGGTCACCCGGGTGAACGATGGCGTGACCCTGGCGCGTCAGGCCGGTGAGTCAATCAGTGAAATCCGCGGCGGCGCGCAGCGCGCCGCCGAGGTGGTGGAAGAGATATCGCAGACCATCGACGAACAGAGCCGCGCCAGCAGCGAGGTGGCGCAGCAGGTCGAACATATCGCGCAGATGTCGCAGCAAAACAGCCGCACCGTGCATGAACTGGCCGACGCCGCGCAAAGCCTCGACCGCGTGGCGCGCAGCATGCAGAGCGCGGTGATGCAGTTTCAGACCTGAGTAGAACGCCTGATCAGCTGCGGAACTGTGCCACCAACCCCTGCAGCTCAACCCCCAGACGCGCCAGCTCGGCGCTGGATGCGGCGGTCTGCTGGCTGGCACTGGCGCTTTGCTCGCCGATATCCCGTACCCGCGTCACGCTTTCACTGATGGTTTCCGCCACAGCGCTTTGCTCTTCGGCGGCGGCGGCGATCTGCTGGTTCATCTGCTCGATGGTGCTTACCGCCTGGGTAATACGGCCCAGGGCGGCGCCGGCTTCACCCGCCAGGGTTACGGTGCGCTGGGTCAGATTGCGGCTGCTGTCCATCTTCTCCACCGCGCCTTTGGCCAGGCGCTGCAGGCTGGCGATCAGCCCTTCGATTTCTTCGGTGGAATCCTGCGCACGCTTGGCCAGGGCACGCACTTCATCGGCCACCACGGCGAATCCACGACCCTGCTCACCAGCCCGAGCGGCTTCGATGGCGGCGTTCAGCGCAAGCAGATTGGTCTGCTCGGCGACATTGCGAATCACCTCCAGCACACCGCCAATACGCGCGCTTTCCTGATTCAGCGCGGCGATGGCTTCGGCAGATTCCTCCACCTCAGTGGCCAGATGGCCGATCTGGCTGACCGCCTGCTGCACTACAAGATTGCCCTGCTGCGCCTCCTGATCGGCGGCGCGGGCGGCCAGAGAAGCCTGCTCGGCGTTCTGCGCCACTTCCTGCACGGTTGCGGCCATTTCATGCATGGCGGTGGCGGTCTGTTCGGTCTCCATCTTCTGGTTCTGCACGCCGGCGCTGGTTTGCGCGGTGATCGCCGACAGCTGCTCGGCAGCGGCGGCAATCTGGCTGACGCCGCCACCAATCCGTCCAACCAGGGTGCGCAGGCTCACGCTCATCACCTGCATGGCGGCCATCAACTGGCCCGGCTCGTCACGGCGATCCTGCGGCAGATCGTGGGTCAGATCGCCAGCGGCAATGCGCTGGGCAAACACTACGGTCTGCTGCAAGGGGGCGACAATCAGGCGAGAGATAATCAGCGCCGCCAACATGCCAATAATCACCGCAGCAACGCCCATGGCGCCGAGCAATAGCATGGCCTGGCGGCTGTCCGCGGCCATCGCCTGTTCCTGCTGGACCTTGGCTTCATCCACCAATGCCAGCACGGCCTGGGCACGTTCAACCATGGCGACTTCGCTCTGCTGGCTCTGCCCGCGTACCTGTTGGTAATTAGTGAATGCCTGCTGATAGAGGGTCAACGCCTTCAAAGCCGTTTCGATGGCGCCTTTCTGATCGTCATCCAGCCAGACCATCAGACTGCGCGCGACGGTTTGCAGGTCGTCGTTGATATAGGTCCACTCTTCCAGGGCCTCGGCCGAACCATCGATGATGTACTGGCTTTCATGGCCACGCAGGTCGAGCATGCGTTTGCTCAGGCCCGAGGCGGTTTCCGCCAGGGTCAGCGGGTCGCTGCCGCGCAGCTTGTCGCCTTCCAGGCGCAGCTCACGCACCGCGTCGTACATGTCCAGTTCGATAACATCAAACTGATCACGCGCCTCACCGGCCGCTTCACGCATCTGTGTGCGCGCCGCGCGGGCATTGTTCTGCTGCTCGACAAAGCTGTCGAACTGGCGGCGATAGTCGTCGATGGCCTGCTGCATGCTTTGCAGACGCGCTTGATCGGCACTGGATGCGGCGGCCAACTGCTGGGCAACTGCGGAACTGACACGATCCAGCTGCTCATGCACCTGCGCGGCCGCCTCGCTGCTTTGCCGCAGGGCAAAATCACGCTCGGCGCGGCGCGCCTGCAGCACCTGGGCATCGATTGCCGACAGGCCACTGGTGCTGGCATGCCCGTCCAACACGGCTTGCACTGCCAGAAAGCCACTGCCGGTAACGGCAACCGTGAGCAACAGCACCAGGCCGAAGCCACACATAAGCTTTTTACCGACAGACAGATCGGCGAACAGGCGAGCGGCAGAAGCGGACATAACAACAACTCCGTTTTTATTATCGTGCGCAGCGAGGCGGCACGATGGCGGCCCAGGCAAGCACATGAACTACTGATGGCAGTTTAGCTTCGCTTTATTGCAACCCTTGCGCCAGAGGCCTGACCGGGGCCTAGGTAACCGCGCCAAGGCCCGAACCAGAGGCTTTGGCGGTTGCTCAGCGAAATAAAGCTAAAGGTCGAACGCTGCGAACATCCCGGTTTATCGGCAGGTTTCCGCTGATGCTTTATCGAGAGTGGCGAGTTATCGCCAGAAAGCCCGCGCCAAGGTTATGGCGGACCAATCTGTAAGTAAGAAAAAGGGCGCACGGCTTTTGCCCGTGCGCCCTTCTCTACTACGGCTCAGCCTGGCGTGATTAACGCCCGGCGAGCGCCGGTACGACTCGTGGGCGCAGCACTTCACCGAGCACCGCGAGCAGGCCAATGGCGCCGGCAATCCAGTACCACTGGGCAATCGGGTCAAACATCAACCAGCCCAGGGCATGCAGGAACACCACCATGATCAGCACCGGGCTGACGTAACGCACCATAAACAGCCAGAGGGCATAGCCCAGCGGCGGCAGGTTCAGCTCATCACGCATGATTTCATCGCGCAGTGCGTAACCGGCCAGCAGCACCATGAAGATCCCGCCGAGCGGCATCATCCAGCGCGAAGTCAGGTAATCCAGCCAGTCGAAGAAGTTCTTGCCGAGTGGCGTCCAGCCGGCCAGCAGGTTGAACGAGAGCATCGCCAGCAGGCTGATCACCAGCAGCACCGCGCCGGAAGTGGCTGCGGCCTTGAAGCGGCTTATGGCGTACTTCTCATTGAGGTAGGCCACCGTGGCTTCGATCATGGAAATCGCCGAGGTCAGCGCGGCAATCGACACCATGGCGAAGAACAGCACACCAAAGGCGGTGCCGAACGGCATCTGCTGGAAGGCCAGCGGCAGGCTCATAAAGATCAGCCCCGGCCCAGCGCTCGGACTCATCCCATTGGCGAAGATAATCGGGAAGATCGCCAGGCCCGCCAGCAGCGCCACGCAGGTATCGCAGATGGCCACGACAAAGGTGGTGCGCGCCACCGATTGACCATCCGGCAGGTAGGAGCCGTAGGTGAGAATCGCCCCGGAGGCCAGGCTCAGGGTAAAGAACGCATGGCCCAATGCGGCCAGCAGTGCTTCGCCGGTGATTTTCGAGGCATCAAAGGTGAACAGGAAATCAAAACCCGCGCTAAAACCGCCACTGGTAAAGGCATAGCCCACCAGAATCAACAGCATCACGGCCAGGCCAGGCATCATCCAGCGCACGGCATTCTCGATGCCCTTTTGCACGCCTTTGGCGACGATCCACAGCGTCAGCAGCGCCACCAGCACGCTCCAGCCGCCGAGCTGCCAGGGGTTGGCGTTATGCGCCTCGAACACCCCGCCGAGGGCTTCCACGCTGGTGGCCGCCAGGGAGCCGTCGAGCATTTTCACCGTGTAGGCAAAGGCCCAACCCGCCACCACCACGTAGAAACACAGGATCATAAAACCGGCCAGCATGGCCATGCCGCCGACGGCCTTCCACAGCGGGTTGCCGCTGTTTTCCTTGACCACCCGACCGATTGCATCGATGGGGCTGCCACGGCCGCGTCGGCCAATGGCGATCTCGGTCATCATCACCGGAATGCCGATGGCCAGGATGCAGGCCAGGTACATCAGTACAAACGCACCACCGCCGTATTCGCCGGTGATGTAGGGGAATTTCCAGATATTGCCCAGGCCCACAGCGGAGCCGGTTGCAGCAAGAATAAAGCCCCAGCGCGAGAGCCAGAGGTTCTTCGGTTTTTCACGGGTCATGCGTCACCTGTTTGTTTTTATCTGTGACGAAATAGAACCCGCAGCGCTTATGGCGCGGCGGAGTGGCAAGGCTTGGATAAAGCCGGGTTCGCCTGAGCAACCCAGCGCAAAGACGCGAAAGGTTGTTACTGAGCGTCGGGCTGCACCTCCGGCGCCGCCTGTTTGAAGGCATCCAGAGATTCACAACGCGCCGCCATGGCGAGGATGCGCGGGTACGCATCAAGGTCACAGTTAAAACGGCGCGCATTATACAGCTGTGGAACCAGACAGGCTTCCAGATATCCGGGCCGTTCGCCGAGCGACAGGCGATCATTGAATACCGCCAGCCCCGCCTCGACCGCAGCCAGGCCCTTGTGCAGCCAGTGTTGATACCAGGCGTCCTTGGCCGCCTCACCCACCCCAAGCTCGCCGCTCAGGTACTGCAGCACCCGCAGGTTGTTCAGCGGGTGCAGGTCGCAGGCGATATGCAGGGCCAGGGCACGCACCTGGGCGCGCTGCGCCGCATCACTGGGCAGCAGTGCAGGCGTCGGAAACACCTCGTCGAGGTATTCGAGAATTGCCAGCGACTGGGCGATACGCACCCCGCCGTTGCTTTTATCCACCAGCAAGGGCAGCAGCTCCTGCGGATTCAGCGCCTGATACTCGGCCGAGTGCTGCTGGCCGCCGTCCTTGACCAGGTGCACCGGCACCTGCTGATAAGCCAGGCCCTTGAGGTTGAGGGCGATACGCACCCGGTACGCCGCACTGGAACGCCAATAACCATAGAGCGTCAACTCAGTGTTCATAGCGCTCCACCGCCTGGTCGATCGCGCCGAACAGGCTATGGCCGACGGCGTCGAACATCTCGATGCGCACGCGGTCACCGAACTTGAGGAACGGGGTTTTCGCCTCGCCGCTTTCAATGATTTCCAGCATGCGCTTCTCTGCCAGGCAGGAAGAACCCGCGCTACGGTCGTAGTTGGACACGGTGCCGGAGCCGATGATGGTGCCGCAGCCCAACGGGCGGGTCTTGGCAGCGTGAGCCACCAGCGTCGGGAAGTTGAAGGTCATGTCTACGCCGGCATCCGGCTGACCGAACAGCGCGCCATTGATATGCGAGACCAGCGGGCGATGCACCTTGCCATCGCGCCAGGTATCGCCCAGCTCATCCGGGGTGATGGCCACGGGCGAGAAGCTGGATGAGGGCTTGCTCTGATAGAAACCAAAGCCCTTGGCCAGCTCGCCAGGAATCAAATTACGCAGCGACACGTCGTTGACCAGCATCAGCAGCTGGATATGCCCGGCGGCCTCGGCAGCGGTCGCGCCCATCGGAACGTCATCGGTGATCACCGCAATCTCGGCTTCCAGGTCGATGCCCCAGGCCTCGTCGGCCATCTGAATCGGGCTGTGCGGCGGGATAAAGCAGTCGGCGCCGCCCTGGTACATCAGCGGGTCGTGCCAGAAGCTTTCCGGAATTTCGGCGCCACGGGCCTTGCGTACCAGTTCCACATGATTGACGTAAGCGCTGCCATCGGCCCAGTGATAGGCGCGCGGCAACGGGCTGTGGCAGGCCGCCTGATCGAAGGCAAACGCGCCCTCTTCCAGGCCATCGTTCAGACGCTGATACACCGCTTCCAGCTTGGGCTTGCTGACCGCCCAGTTATCCAGCGCGGCTTGTAGGGTAGTGGCAATCGCCGGGACTTCGGTGGCGCGGCTTAGGTCGCGGGAAACCACGACAAGTACGCCGTCGCGGCCTTGCTTCAGTGATGCGAGTTTCATCAGGATTCCTTGCCCGGCGCACGCCAGGAATTCACATATTCGGGAACATCCACCCCGGCGGCGGCTTCGCCAACTTCCAGGGCGCGGCGGGTATCGATCATCACCGCCACTTCATCGATAAAGGTCGCCGGATCGGTCTGCGCCTTTTTCAATGCCTTGGGGTGCGGGCCGTGGGGGAAGCCGCACGGGTGCAGGGTGACCATGCCCTGCTCGATATTGTCGCGGCTGAAGAAGTTGCCACGGTGGTAGAACAGCACTTCGTCGTAGTCATCGTTGTTGTGATAGAACGGCACCTTCAGCGCGCCGGGGTCGCTTTCCACCGGGCGCGGAGTAAAGGTGCAGATCACAAAACATTGGCCACGAAGGTGGTATGCGCCGACGGTGGCAGGTGATAACGGTGGCTCATCAGCGGGCGGATATCGCGCCAGTTGAGGCGCACCACAGTGTTGTCGCCATGCCAGCCGACCACATCCAACGGGTTGTAGGGGTAAGTCACGGTGCTGATCTGGCCGCGGCGCTTGATGCGGATCTGCCAGGTATTTTCGTCCTGCTGCGCCTTGAAGGCATCGTCGATGCGCGGATGATCGAGCACCGCCGGGTCGAAGATCGCCTGTGGCCCGACCAGGCCCTTATCAGGCAGCTGATAGGCGCCGTCGGTGCTTTCGATCAGCAGCATAAAGGTCGGCTCGCTGGCCTCGATGCGCCAGGCGGTGCCACGCGGAATCAGCAGGTAATCGCCGTCGCGGTAGGTCAGGTGACCGAAGTCGCAGTAGAAGTGCCCTGCCCCCTCATGGATAAACAGCAGGTCATCGCCATCGGCATTGCGCACCAGATGGCGCATGGCGCCGTGGGTTTTCCACACGCGCAGCTTCACATCGCTGTTGTGCAGGGTCAGCGGCGCAGCCAGCGGGCAGTCACGTTCGCTGGAAATATCATTGAAGTTGAACGCATGCGGGCGCAGCGGCCCCTGCCAGTCGATCCAGCCGGTCGGCGGATGCTTGTGGTGCAGGTGCGCCGTAGGGCCGAAAAAGCCCTCGCGGCCCATCTCGCGCTCATAGGTACCTTCAGGAAAGTCGCAGTGCGCCTGGCGCGAACACTCGCCTTCACGCAGAGGAAAACTGATCCAGTTACGGCTCATAACAGAACTCCATCGTGGATAAACCCGGCCCCGGTCGCGGGGCCGAACCCGCTATCAGTCCGCGGAAATCACGCCGCGCTTGATCTGGTCTTCCTCGATGGACTCGAACAGCGCCTTGAAGTTGCCCTCGCCAAAGCCCTGGTTGCCCTTGCGCTGGATGATCTCGAAGAAGATCGGGCCAATCACAGTATTGGTGAAAATCTGCAGCAGGATGCCGTCATCGCCCGGCGCGCCGTCGATCAGGATATTCAGCTCACGCAGCACATCGCTCGGCTCGCCATGCCCGGCCACACGGGTATCGACCTTGTCGTAGTAGGTGCCGGGGGTGACCATAAAATCCACGCCATTGGCGCGCAGCTGCCGCACGGTGGCGTAGATATCCTCGGTGCTCAGGGCGATATGCTGGATACCCTCGCCCTGGTACTCGCGGATAAATTCTTCGATCTGCGACTTGTCGTCGGCCGACTCGTTGATCGGGATGCGGATCTTGCCGCAGGGCGCGGTCATGGCGCGCGACAGCAGGCCGGTAAGCTTGCCTTCGATATCGAAGTAGCGGATCTCACGGAAGTTGGCGATGCGCTCGTAGAAGCCCGACCACACGTCCATCTGCCCACGTTTGACGTTGTGGGTCAGATGATCCAGCTCTTTCAGGCCGACCGCATTGTCGTTCGGTGTGCGGCCTTCGATGTACTCGAAGTCGACGTCGTAGATGCTCTTGTCGCCGTAACGGTCCACCAGATACAGCAAGGAGCCGCCGATGCCCTCGACGCAGGGGATGTTCAGCTCGCCAAAGTTGGCGTGGCTGCCGACCAGTTTGGCGCCCTGGGACTCGACATAGGCGGCGGCCTGGGCGGCGTTCTGCACGCGGAAAGCCATGGCGCAGGCACTTGGGCCGTGCTTCAGACCGAATTCCCGCACGTGCCCAGTAGGGCTGCCGTTAAGCACGAAGTTGATGTCGTTCTGCTGGAACAGCCAGACCTCTTTCGAGCGGTGCTTGGCGGTTTCGGTAAAGCCCATGGCAGTGAACAGCTCACGCAGCTGCTGGATGCCTTCCGGGGTCGGCGCGGTGTATTCAACGAACTCGAAGCCGTCGGTGCCGATAGGGTTGTGCTGTTCGATCTTGTTCACGGCGTTCATTGCGCCTCCTCGTTGTTGTTTTGATCAGCCGCTGCGGTAGCGGGATTGACCTCATAACAACCGAGCACAGGCCCGCTAACAAGCCGGCCCAGAGCGCCCTGCCCCGGGCTTGGCCAAGGCTTTCGGCAAGTTTTTAATACAGCTAGAGAAACAGCGGGAATGCTGACCGAAAGCACCCGCCCTGCGTAACGATAAATTTACAAAGCGGTCGATTTAACTGCCAGGTGCGAGGTCGCAAGGGCTCAGGCCTGATTTAAACCCACAGCAAATCGCGGGCATGGCCCGCTCCTACGCTGGTAGGAGCGGGCCATGCCCGCGAAATAACGATGCGTTTAATGCTTTGCTAGTGCTGCAGATGGCCGTAGAGCTTGGCGTAGAGCCCGCCATCGGCGATCAGCTGCTGATGGCCGCCGTCCTCGGCGATGCTGCCGCCATCGAATACCAACACTCGATCGGCCTGCTTAACCGCACTCAGGCGGTGAGCGATGATCAGCGTGGTGCGGCCATGCAGAAACTGGTTGAGCGCCTGGTGCAAGGCGTATTCGGTAGCGGCGTCGAGGGCCGAAGTGGCTTCATCGAGAATCACCACTTTCGGCTCAGCCAGCACCATGCGGGCTATCGCCAGACGCTGACGCTGGCCGCCGGAGAGGCGCACGCCGGAACGGCCGACAATGCTGTCCAGGCCTTGCGGCAAGCCGTGAATGGTGTCGGCCAGCTGAGCAATTTCCAGCGCACGCCAGCAGGCGTCATCGCCCCGCTCCCGGCCCATGCACAGGTTGGCGCGCACCGTGTCGTTGAACAGCGCCGGATGCTGCAGCACCACCGCTACATGCTCACGCACGCCTTCCAGACCAATCTCTTCCTGGCTGCTGCCGCCAAAACGTATGGTCCCGGCCTGCGGCGTATACAGCCCCAGCAGCAGCTGCACCAGGGTGCTCTTGCCGCCGCCGCTGGCGCCGACGATGGCGACCTTCTCACCAGGGGCGATGCTCAGGTTGAGTTGGTTAAGCACTGGTTCATCGTTATAGGCAAAGGTCAGCCCACTGACTTCGATGCCCACGGTGTCGCGGCCCTTGAACGGGTCGACGCGGCCGGGGTATTGCGGCTCGTCCTTGCGCGCCAGCAGTTCGTTGATCCGCGTCAGCGCGCCGCCGGCGGCGTAGAAGGCATATTGCAGGCTGAGCAGCTGCTCGACCGGGCCGATCATAAACCACAGGTAGCTGAACACCGCGAGCATCTGGCCGATCGACAGGTCGGAGAACAGCACGGTAAGCATGGCCGCCGCGCGGAACACGTCGATACCGAACTGGAACAGCAGACCGCTGGCGCGATTCGAGGCGTCGGTTTTCCACTGCGAGGCCACGGCGTAGTCGCGTACTTCCTTGGCGCGACCACCGAGGCGACCGAGGAAGAAGCCCTGGCGGTTGCCGGCACGGATTTCCTGAATCGCTTCGAGGGTTTCGGTCAGCGCCTGGGTAAAGCGCGAAGTGCTGTCGTTCTCCAGCTTCTTCAGGTGCTTAACCCGCTTGCCCAGTTGCACCGTGGCGTAGATCACCAACGGGTTGAACAACAGGATCAGCAGCGCCAGCTGCCAGTGCATCCAGATCAGAATCGCCGAGGTGCCAGCCAGGGTCAGCACCGCCACCAGAAAGCGACTCAGGGTTTCGCCGACAAATTTGTCGAGAGTATCCAGATCGGTGACCAGGTGCGTGGTCACCGTGCCGCCGCCGAGGCTTTCATATTCGCCGAGGGAAATCCGCTTGAGCCGCTCGATCAGGCGAATGCGGATGCGGTAGACGATGTCCTTCGACAAGCGGGCAAACAGCCGCGCCTGCAGCACGTTGAAGATCAGCGCGCCACCACGCAGGAAAAAAGTCAGCACCAGCATCAGGCCGATATAGCCGGCGGCGGTTTCCCAGTTGGCCGGCAGGAAGTTGTCCATCACCTTGAGCGCGGCGTCACCGTCGTTGAGCAGCACTTCGTCGACCAGCAGAGGCAGCAACAGCGGGATCGGCACACTGCACAGGGTGGCCAGCACGGCGACCAGGTTGGCCAGGATCAGGGCTTTTTTGTGGTGCAGGGCCAGCCGACGAACTTCCGCCCAACTCAAACGATCAGGCATGGGCAACCCGCTCCAGCCAGCGCGCAAGCAAGGGCTGCAGCACATCCAGGGGTTGATAGCCGTTGGTCAATAGCGCCAGCTGGCCATTGCGTTCGGCCAGCAGGGTTGGGAAGCCGGCGATGCCCAGATCCTGGGTCCAGCTGAAATCGGCGGCGGTGGCGACGCGTTGTGCGGCGCTGTCGAAGGCTTCGGCAAACACGATGCGCGGAATCCCGGCACGCTCGGCCAACGCCACCAGCACACTGGCGCGGGTGACATCCACGCCTTCGGTATAGAACGCGCGCTGGATCAACTGAGCCAGCGGCCAGACCATCTCAGGCGCCAAACTGCGGGCGGTGACCAGGGCGCGACATGCTGGTTCGGTGTCGTAGACCAAGCCTTCGGGTAAACCGGCATTGAAGTTGAACAGCTGGCCAGTACTGGCATTGACCGCCTGCCAGTAGCCCAGATAGCGCACACGGGCGGCGGCATCGATGGCCACGCCGTCACGACGCAAACCGCCCAACACCAGTTGCAGGCCAACCCCGGCCGCAGCGGCCTGTTCGGCGAGGGACTCGAGCACTGGGGCAAAGCCCCAGCACCATGAACACATCGGGTCCATCACATAGAGCAGGCGTGCTTGCATGTTTAAGCCTCGCGCGATTGTCGGGGGTTGTAGCCCAGCGGGTGCGGCTGATTACGTGCCTTGGCCAGTTCGATCTGCCGCTGACGCTCGCGGGCGCCGGCGCGGGTTTTCTCCGGCAGCGAGTCCCAGCAATGCGGGCAGCTGACGCCCGGGGTGTAGAACTCGGACTGACGATCTTCCACCGACACCGGGGTGCGGCAGGCGTGACATTGGTCGTAATCGCCTTCGGTGAGGTCATGACGCACAGTAACCCGGTTATCGAAAACGAAGCAGTCGCCCTGCCACTTGGTCTCTTCCTGCGGCACTTCTTCGAGGTACTTGAGGATGCCGCCCTTGAGGTGGAAAACCTCCGCAAACCCTTCGCCGAGCATATAGCTGGAGGCCTTCTCGCAGCGGATACCGCCGGTGCAGAACATTGCAACTTTCTTGTGCTTGGCCGGGTCGAAGTGCGCCTTGATGTAGTCGGGAAACTCGCGGAACGACTTGGTTTTCGGGTCTACCGCACCCTCGAAGGTGCCAATCGACACTTCGTAATCGTTGCGCGTATCGATCAGCAGCACTTCGGGGTCTGAGATCAGCGCGTTCCAGTCCTTGGGCTCAACGTAAGTGCCGACCTTCTGGTTCGGGTCAACGCCGGGAACGCCCAGGGTGACGATTTCCTTCTTCAGCTTGACCTTGGTGCGATAGAACGGCTGCTCATCGCAATAGGATTCCTTGTGGTCGATATCGGCCAGGCGCGGGTCCAGGCCAAACCAGGCCATCAGGCCATCGATACCGGCACGCGAGCCGGATACGGTGCCATTGATGCCCTCTTCGGCCAACAGCAAGGTGCCTTTGATGCCGTTATCCAACATGGCCTGCAGCAGAGGCTCGCGCAGGGTGTGGAAGTCAGGCAGGGAAACGAATTTATACAGCGCGGCGACAACGATCTTGTCAGTCATAAGCAAATCCTTCAGTAGTCGCCCACGTAAAGGGCGGACCGGGATACAAAAACAAAACCGCCGGCGCTAGGCCGGCGGGGTGCGCAGTTTACTGCCCTTGAGGTAAACCGTGTAGAGGCGAATTGCCTCAGTGGCCGCCCTTGCAGGTCGGCGACGCCGGAGCCACGCCCTGCTGCGACCACTCATCGGGCGTGTAGGTATGCAGCGCCAGGGCATGGATCTGGCCCATCAGCTCACCTACGGCGGCATAGACCTTCTGGTGGCGTTTGACCGCATTCAGGCCGGCAAACTGCTCGCTGACGATCACCGCCTTGTAATGGGTTTCCAGCCCCCGGCTGTGCATATGGCTTTCATCCAGCACGTCGAGATGCTGGGGCTGCAGGCTCGCCAGAGCGGCCTGCAACAGATCGATTTTCGGCATCGGTACAGTCACTCAGGGCTTCTTCGGAGTCAGTTTGGTGGTCATTTCCGCCAGCAACTGGTTGACCTTAGGCACGGCTGCTTCCAGCTTGCCCTGGGTCAGCTGCGCCGACTGTGCGGTCAGCGTCGGCATTTTCTCCAGAACTTTCTTGCCCAGCGGCGACTCGTAGAAACGGATCAGGTCCTTCATTTCCTGCTCGTTGAAGTTGCTGGTGTAGAGCTTGACCATATCCGGCTTGAGCTTGTCCCAACCCACGGCCTGTTCAAGCGCGGCATTGGCCTGGGCCTGGTAGGTTTCCAGCACGGCCTTCTCGCTCTGCGGCGCATTGCTTTCGGCAAAACGCTGGGCAAACATCTGCTGCACCTGGGCATACACCGGCACAGCCAGCTTGTCGGCGCGGGCCAGCAGCAGAAAGCGCTCGGCATCGGCGGCGTGGCTTTTGGCATCGGCGAGTACCTGAGCACTACCGCACGTCAGTATTAGGGCAGCGCAAAAGGCAGGTAAACGTGACATGTACTACTCCTGAGGAAGGGAAAGAGTCCTGTTGGACTCGATTGCCGGCATTTTGTGCCCAAGCGCTGGTCACACTCAAGTAAGTGAGCCGCGTCGATCAACTCACACTACAACTGTGCACTGGCGCACTGCTTGCTAAAAGGCCAAAATGCCAGCACTTGCCGAGCAGGCCAACGCCTGTGCATGCTCGACAAGATAAGCCATCTTCTGTTTCAGCGTGCCGCCGCCCACAAGGCGAGGCGCTAGCACACACATGGACGTGTCGATGAACAGTTTCACTCATCCAGAGCCTCTTGCCGCCATCGCGCTATGCGACAGCCACGGCCTGCTTAACCCGCAAGCCATTGGCTGGTCGCCCAGACCGATGATCGATTGCGCGATACCCGGGCACTTCGGCCGACGCAAACGCTGGAACCATTGGTGCATAACCACCCCGCAATGGATGCTCTCGTTTACCCAGGCCGACCTCGACTACCTGGGTTACGCCGCCGCCTACTTCCTCGATCTGCAAAGCGGCCAAGCCGTCGCCTACAGCCAGTACCGCCTGTTCGGCCGTGGTTGCGATCTACCCGACCAGCCGCAGGCAAGCCATGAATTCAACCACCCACGCCTGCAACTGCGCGTGGCTGAACACACCGGGCGCACCCGCATCACCATCAATGCACCGGATATTGGCGGCCAAGCGCTGCAGGTCGCCCTGGATATCCAGCGCCCTGCTCACCTGGATTCGGTCAATCTGGTCGCCCCGCTCGGCCCGCATAGTTTTCACGCCACCAGCCGGCAGCTGGGCCTGCCCTGCAGCGGCAGCGTGCAGCTGGGCAAGCAGCATTACAGTTGCGTCACCGGGCAAAGCTTTGCCTCGCTGGATTTCGGCCGTGGCGTCTGGCCGCTCAACAGCCACTGGACCCGCGCCGCCTTCGCCGCACCCGGTGGTATCGCCGGCAACTTCGGCTCTGGCTGGACGGATCACAGCGGCCTATCTGAGAACACCCTGTGGTTTGGCGGTGAACTGCAGCACCTGGATACACCCATTTCCATCACCCAGGCACCACACAACCCGCTGGCGCCCTGGCAGCTGCGCAGCACGAATGACAACGTCAACCTGACCTTCACCCCACGCCAACGCCACCAGGCCTACCGTCGGCTCGGGCCATTCTATGCTGACACGCAGCAGTGGTTCGGGCATTTCGAGGGGGTTTTGCGCGGCCCGGAAGGTGAACGCGTGCCGGTTAACAACGCCCTCGGCTGGCTCGGTGAAACCCGCGCCCGCTGGTAGTTGCCCCCGGCAGTTGAACCTCTGTTGATGCATAGCGACCTAAGCTGAGATACGGCTAGGCTGGCAATCGCCGGCCTGGCAGTCCGTTTGCTGCACGCGCAACCATCAGGAGAGCCGCCATGAGCCGCACTGAAACCGACAGCCTGGGCCCCATTGAAGTACCTGATGAGGCGTACTGGGGCGCGCAGACCCAGCGCTCACTGGTCAATTTCGCCATCGGCCAGGAACGCATGCCCTTGCCGGTGGTGCATGCCCTGGCGCTGATCAAGAAGGCCGCCGCGCGAGTCAATCAGCGTATCGGTGAAGTGCCGGCCGACCTCGCCCGACTGATCGAGCAAGCGGCCAACGAAGTGTTGGCCGGTCAGCATGATGAGCAATTCCCCCTGGTGGTCTGGCAGACCGGCAGCGGCACGCAGAGCAATATGAACGTTAATGAAGTGATCGCCGGCCGCGCCAATGAACTGGCCGGCAGCGGCCGTGGCGGCAAGACGCCGGTGCATCCCAACGATCATGTCAATCGCGCGCAAAGCTCCAACGACAGCTTCCCCACCGCCATGCATATCGCTGCCGTGCAGGCTGTGCAACAGCAGCTGCTACCCGCCGTACGTGAGCTGCGTGACGGTTTACAGGAGCAGGCCGAGCGCCATGCGCGCCTGCTCAAGACCGGCCGCACGCATATGATGGACGCCACGCCAATGACCTTCGGCCAGGAGCTGTCGGCCTTTGTCGCGCAGCTGGGCTATGCCGAGCGGGCCGTCCAGGCTGCCCTGCCGGCAGTCTGCGAACTGGCCCAGGGCGGCACGGCAGTCGGTACCGGCTTGAATTCACCGCAAGGCTTTGCCGAAGCCATGGCCGCCGAACTGGCCGCCTTGAGTGGCCTGCCGCTGGTCAGTGCGCCGAACAAATTTGCCGCCCTCGCCGGCCACGAGCCGCTGGTGGCTCTATCGGGCGCCTTGAAAACCCTCGCAGTCGCCCTTATGAAGCTGGCCAACGACCTGCGTTTATTGGGCTCCGGACCGCGCACAGGTTTTGCCGAGGTACGTTTGCCGGCCAATGAGCCGGGCAGCTCGATCATGCCGGGCAAGGTCAACCCAACCCAATGCGAGGCGCTGTCGATGCTGGCTTGCCAGGTTCTCGGTAACGACACCACGATTGCCTTTGCCGCAAGCCAGGGGCATCTGCAACTCAACGTGTTCAAACCGGTGATCATCCACAACCTGCTGCAATCGATACGATTGCTGGCAGACGGCTGCCATAATTTCCAGCAGCACTGCGTCGCCGGTTTGCAGCCGGATGCGCTGAAAATGGCCGAGCACCTGGAGCGCGGTCTGATGCTGGTAACCGCACTGAACCCGCATATCGGCTACGACAAGGCCGCACAGATCGCCAAACAGGCCTACCAGGACGGCACCACCCTGCGTGAAGCAGCGCTGCAACTGGGCTACTTGAGCAATGAACAATTCGACGCCTGGGTGCGTCCCGAAAACATGCTGGAGGCAGGTCAACATGAGTGAAGCGGCAAAGAGCGGCGCAACGCCACTGGAAGGTGACGGCAAACGCATCCTGATGATTCTCGGCACACCGAAAAACAGCAGTTTCTGCCATGCCCTAGGCGAAGCCTATGCCCAGGGCGCACGCAGCAAGGGCCACGTAGTGCGCCAGCTGAAGCTGGGTGAAATGAGCTACGACCCGGTGCTGCGCGATGGCTACGAGCAAAGCCAGACCCTGGAACCGGACCTGCTGGAAGCGCAGCGGCAGATCCACTGGGCCGAGCATCTGGTATTCGTCTATCCGGTCTGGTGGGGCGGCATTCCCGCGCTGCTCAAAGGCTTTTTTGACCGCACCTTTCTGCCCGGTTTTGCCTTCAAGTACCG
>JBIHZW010000211.1:0-6493 GCA_044240245.1 Pseudomonas sp.
GACCGAAGCGATCGTGATGATCGGTGAGATCGGCGGTTCGGCTGAAGAGGAAGCTGCTGCTTACATCAAGGCCAACGTGACCAAGCCAGTAGTGTCCTACATCGCTGGTGTAACCGCTCCGGCGGGCAAGCGTATGGGCCACGCCGGCGCAATCATCTCCGGCGGCAAGGGTACTGCAGACGAGAAGTTCGCAGCCCTGCAAGACGCTGGTGTGAAAACCGTGCGTTCCCTGGCTGACATCGGCAAGGCCCTGGCCGAGCTGACCGGTTGGGAAGTGAAAAAAGCCTAAGGCTTTTTGACCTGAGAAAAGGCCACCTTCGGGTGGCCTTTTTTATTGCGGCCAGGGATGAACTGTTGTCGATGCGACAGCTTTTTTCACCAGTCCGACAGCCTGACCTGTGCCAGTGCCGCTGACGTGCCAATTTCGTTAGGCTTGCAACTATTAGCGCCTGCTCCGCCACAAGCGGCTCAGGGTGCTGCAGTGGCCCTGCTTAACCGGCTGGGTGACGTTTCCCCCGATCCATCGGGAAACCCTCGGAACTTTTAACCTTCTGCCTGTGGTATTCCCTTCTATGACTCGTTTGAAAGGCTCGGATCTCCTGGCCCTCGGTTTTATGACTTTTGCGCTGTTCCTGGGCGCCGGCAACATCATCTTTCCGCCCAGCGCCGGTATGGCGGCGGGTGAGAACATCGGCCTGGCGGCGCTGGGCTTTCTGCTCACAGGCGTCGGTTTGCCGCTGCTGACCATTGTCGCCCTGGCGCGCGTCGGTGGTGGTATGGCGCTGCTCACCGCACCGCTGGGCAAGCGTGCGGGCGTAATGTTTGCGGTAGCGGTGTATCTGGCTATCGGCCCTCTGTTTGCAACGCCGCGCACTGCTGTGGTGTCGTTCGAGATGGGCGTCGCGCCGTTCAGCGGCAATAGCAGCACGGCGCTGTTGCTCTATACCCTGGCCTACTTTGCTGCGGTGCTGTTCCTGTCCCTCAATCCTGGGCAACTGGTTGATCGCATTGGCAAGTACATCACTCCGGTGTTGCTGGCGGCGCTGCTGGTATTGGGCGGCGCTGCGCTGCTGATCCCGGCGGGGGAGATCGGCCAGGTATCGCCTGATTACCAGAGCACGCCCTTTGTGCAGGGTTTCCTGCAGGGCTACCTGACCATGGATACCCTCGGTGCGCTGGTATTCGGCATCGTGATTGCCACCGCGATTCGCGATCATGGCGTGACCGACAGTAAGCTGATTACCCGCTACTCGGTGATTGCCGGCTTGATCGCTGCTGTGGGCCTGTCGCTGGTGTACCTGGCGCTGTTCTACCTTGGTGCGACCAGCCAGGGCATTGCCGGTGAAGCGCAGAATGGCGTGCAGATTCTTACCGCCTATGTGCAGCACACCTTCGGTACCGCTGGCAGCTTGCTGCTGGCCGTGGTTATTACCCTGGCGTGCCTGACCACCGCTGTGGGTTTGCTGACGGCTTGTGGTGAGTTTTTCAGCGGCCTGTTGCCGGTTTCCTACCGTACGGTGGTGATCGCGTTTGGCGTGTTCAGTCTGCTGGTGGCCAATCAGGGTTTGACCCAGTTGATCAGCTTCTCGATTCCGGTACTGGTCGGCTTGTACCCGCTGGCCATCGTGCTGGTGGCGCTAAGTCTGCTGGATGATCTGTGGTGTTCGCCGGCGCGGGTGTTCCGCCCGGTAATGGCGGTCACCCTGGTATTTGGCCTGGTTGACGGGATTGCCGCAGCCGGCGGCAAGGCGCTGATCCCCGGCTTCTTCAGCCAATTACCGCTGGCGGACCAGAGCCTCGGCTGGCTGTTGCCAGTGCTGCTGACCCTGGTCCTGGCTGTTGCAGTGGACCGCATGCTGGGTGCGCCGAAAACCGCCGCAGCCTAAGTTATGCTGTTTACAAAAGGCCGCTCACTGAGCGGCCTTTTTGTTGGCCAGCTGAAAGCCAGGCCTGTCTATAATCGGCGCAGGTTAACAAGGAGTTTGCATGCCAATCAGTGACTACTACCTACCGCACCTGCTGGCCGTTCTCTGGTTTGTCGTCTGCTGGGCCGGTTACACCCGTTATGCCCAGGCTAAGGGCCGTACCACGCCATGCCTGGCCAGCGTGCTGCACCTGTACCGCGAAGACTGGATGCGCCGCATGTTGCTGCGTGATAACCGCATCGCCGATGCCAACGTGATCGGCAACCTGGAGCGCAACGCTTCGTTCTTCGCCTCCAGTACGCTGATCATCCTCGCCGGTATTCTGACCGTGCTCGGCGCCTCTGATCGCGCAGTATCGCTGCTCGCCGATCTGCCCTTTGTCCAGGCCGCCAGTCGCGAGCTGTCCGAGGTCAAACTGCTGTGCCTGGGGGTGGTGTTTGTCTACGCCTTCTTTACCTTCAGCTGGTGCATGCGCCAGTACAACTTCGCCGCCGTACTGGTGGGCTCTGCGCCGATGGTGGGTGAGCGGCATGTCACGGAGCAGGAGCGCAAAGCCTTTGCCGAACGCACCGCGCGGGTGATCTCGATGGCTGCCAACCAGTTCAACCAGGGTTTGCGCGCCTATTACTTCGGCATGGCAACCCTGTCCTGGTTTATCAACCCATGGTTTTTCATGCTGGTCAGCGCAGGTGTGGTATTGGTGTTGTACCGCCGCGAGTTCCATTCCGATGTACTGGAAGTCATGGTCTACACCCAGACCCCGGCGTTCGAATCGCCCAAGGAGAAAAGCGAATGAGCATCCCATTCTGGTGCATCTTTATCAGCGCATTACTGATTTTTATCGCCAAGGCCCCGGTGGCCAAGGCCATGGCGAAGGAGGGTGACGGTCACTACGACAACCACCATCCACGGGCCCAGCAAGCACGTCTGACTGGCTTTGGCGCGCGCGCCCTGGCCGCGCACCTGAACAGTTTTGAAGCGTTTCCGCTGTTTGCCGTCGGCGTGCTGATGGCTCACGTGACCAATAACCACGGCATTCTGGTGGATGTATTGGCGGTGACCTTCGTTGTGGCGCGGGTTCTGTATCTGTTTTTCTACTGGGCCGACATGCACTGGCAGCGCAGTGTGGTCTGGGTGGTCGGGCTGCTGTGCAGCCTGCTGCTGATGCTTACGCCAGCGCTTTGAGTGCGCCATAAACAAACAAGCCCGCATTAAGCGGGCTTGTTTGTTTCAGCGGAAGGCTTATTGGCCCTTAACCGCATCCTTCATTTCATCTGCAGCGTCGTCGATTGCGTCGGCTACATCATCGGTAGCGTCATCGACTTTCTCGCCCATGGTCGGCTCTGTGCCCATCACTTCATCGGTTTTCTGCTCGATGGCTTCGCCGGTATCTTCAGCGGCATCACCCATGGATTCGATGGCTTCAGCAGCGGATTCCTTGGCTGACTCTAATTTGTCTTCCGGGGTTTTTTCGCAAGCTGCCAGGCCGAGCATGGCGGCAAGAAGTAGGGCATAAGTGAAAGGTTTTTGCACGGTTACGTCTCCATGTGTGATGCGGATGATGGCATGTGGCCTCATCCGTGCTCCTTAGAGCTATCAAGCGAAACGAAGTTCCTGGCGGCAGAAAAACAAAGCCCGCAGGTAGACTGCGGGCTAGGCGAATCGGTAGCAGTTACTGATTGGTTTGATTGGTCGGCGCCGTTGGGGCCGGGTCTACCGATTCGTTTGCTTCCTCGGCTTCCTCCCGGTTTTCTTCAGCGCGTTCCCGAGCGGCTTCAGCTTCCAGCTTGGCCGCTTCATTACTTTGCTCGGTCGCGTCGTTCATCGATTCCTGCGCTTCCGATTGAGCCTCGCGGGCGTCTTCGCGCGTATCCTCGGAAGGCTTATCGCACGCGGCAAGACCCAGTGTGGCGGCTAGCATGAAGGCATAAGCGACTGTTTTCTGCATGGTGTTCTCCTTGGGGAAATGACATTACATATTTTCGAGAGAGCCAAGCGCCAATAAGTTCAGGTCATCTGAAGCGTATCCAAGTGTGCCGTTCACAGTGCTCGGCGTTATCATGCGCGGTTTTACGTAGGTATCTCGAGGCTTCATGATGAGCACCAACCCCGTTCTAGAGCGCGCCCAGCGCTTTCTCTCGGTACTGCGCCATTGCCAGGTGTTGGGCCTGCAGGTGCAGGATGCCACCGCTGAGGGCCTGACCCTGCGGTTGCCCTACAGCCCGCAGATTGTCGGCAACCCGGAAACCGGGGTAATCCACGGTGGTGCCATCACCACGCTGATGGACACCACCTGCGGTATTTCCACCGTGTGTGTGCTGCCTGAGTTTGAAATCTGCCCGACCCTCGACCTGCGCATCGATTACATGCGCCCGGCCGAGCCGAACAAGGATGTATTTGGTTTTGCCGAGTGCTATCGGGTGACCGAGAACATCATCTTCACCCGCGGCTATGCCTACCAAGACAACCCCGACGAGCCGATTGCCCATGTGGTCGGCGCGTTTATGCGTATGGGTAAACATGTGCAGAGCGGCAAGCCGGTTACCAGCAGTGTTCAGGGAGGCGGCCAATGAGCACGTTAAACCTCAACCAGCTGGTGCGCGAAGCCCACGAGCAGAATAACTACGACCCACTGATCAGCCTGATTCCCTATGCCAAATTGCTCGGCATCGAATGTCTGCGCCTCGGTGATGACATGGTGTTTCGCCTGCCGGCCAATCAGGACAATATCGGCAATCCGACCTTGCCTGCGTTGCATGGCGGAGTGATCGCCGGCTTTATGGAGCATTCGGCGATGCTTCACCTGCTGATGTTTATGGGCATTCCACATTTGCCGAAAATCATCGACTTCTCGATAGATTACCTTCGCGCAGGCCATTATCGTGACACCTTCGTGCAATGCCAGGTGTGGCGACAGGGTCGTCGGGTCGCCAACGTGGCCATCACCGCCTGGCAAACCAACCAGACCGAGCCGATTGCCACGGCGCGGGCGCACTTCAAGGTCGATGAGCCTTGAGGGATGCCGGCCCGGCGGATAACCCCTCGTTTAACCATCGCTAAGGAATATTGAATGGATGCGCTGCTGATTCTGGGTGGCTTGCTGCTGATACTCGCCGGGTTGGTCTGGCTGGTGATGCGCGCCTTTGCTACCGGCCTGCTGTGGGGCTGGGCCAGTTTCATCCCGCCGTTCACCTTGCTGTATGTGTTGCGCCACTGGCGTTCGGCGCGGCCGGCCGTGATGTTGTCCGGTTTGGGGATTATTCCGCTGGTGGTGGGCCTGACCTTGCTGGCCAACCACGATGCGCAGCGTCTTGAAGCCATTCTCAGCCTCAAGTGGCTCAAGCCCGAAGTACAGGCACCGGCCGAGCTGGCTATTGATTTGCGCGGTCAGTTGAATGGCCGACCGTTCGCGCCGCAGCAGGCCGAACTTCTCGATGGCGTGCTGAGCTTGCGTGAGGGCCAGGATTTCTTCGCCCAAAGTGAGCTGGTGATTCGCCTGCCGAAGGTCGACAAAGGCCCGGTGCGATTCGATGTGTTGCCCGCCGATGAAGGCATACTGCCGGAGGTGGAAATCAGTTGGTTACTCCCTGAGCAGGAATTACCCGAAGCGCGGCGCTTGAGCCGCGGCTATACCCTGCATCTGGATCTGCAGCCGGTGCCGCCGAACAAGCTGGCCGGTGATTTCCACCTGGTTTTGCCGCCGCAATTCAAGACTACCCTGAGCGGTAAGCTTGAGCTATTTAGCAACGGCCTGCGTTACCAGGGCGATAAAGTGGATCGTCAGTTCGATTCGGTCGATACCGTCAGCCACGTGATTCAGGACTACTTGGAGCGCCGCTTTGCCACTCGCCGGGTTGAGTTGCTGCCAATCGGCAACCTGAACTTCCCTCTGCAGAGGGTTGATCTGAACGTCCAGGCGCGGGTCAACGGTGAGCTGCAGCAGTTGCCGATCCAGCTGCAGAAGCAGGACAAACGTGGCTGGCAGGTCGCTGCCGATAGTTTTCCAGCATTGCCTAGCGCAATTGCGCCGCCCGTTGCCGAAGCCAAACCGGCTGCAGTAGCGGCGGTTGTTCCGGAGCGGGTCAGTCGGCCTCTGGATCGGCGCGTGCGCTTCAGCCTCGACGGCTTGCTGCGCAGCCCCAACCGCTATGAAAACCTCAGCATGCGCGCGACCACCGAGCGCGGTAACAGCGCCGAGGGGCGTTTCCATGGCATCGACCAGGACGGGCGGATCATCCTGCGTCAGCGCATGAGCGGGCAGGGCGAAGTCAGCTACAGCCTGTTGCCGGAAGAGATTACTCGCATCGAGTTGCTTGAGCCTTAAGCCAAACACTTGAAATCTCACAACATGCCCCCACCTGTATGACATCCGCCGCGCTGCGGCTTCGTCAACAAAGTGGAGTAAGAGAGCATGAGTGTGGAAACTCAAAAAGAAACCCTGGGCTTCCAGACCGAGGTGAAGCAACTGCTTCACCTGATGATCCATTCGCTGTATTCGAACAAGGAAATCTTCCTTCGCGAGCTGATTTCCAACGCATCGGATGCCACCGACAAACTGCGTTTCGAGG
>JBIHZW010000028.1:0-20426 GCA_044240245.1 Pseudomonas sp.
TGGGATTGGCCTGTAAGAACGCCATCCTGATCGTCGAGTTCGCCAAAGAGAAACAGGAAGAAGGCATGGACCGCGTCAGTGCGGTGCTGGAAGCCTGCCGCCTGCGTCTGCGGCCGATTCTGATGACCAGCTTCGCCTTTATCATGGGTGTGGTGCCGCTGGTACTGTCCTCCGGTGCCGGCTCGGAAATGCGCCATGCCATGGGCGTTGCGGTATTCAGCGGCATGCTCGGTGTGACCTTCTTCGGCCTGTTGCTGACGCCGGTGTTCTACGTGCTGATTCGCGCCTTTGTGGAGAAACGCGAAGCGCAGAAAGTGGCGCGTTTGCAGGAGGTGCAGGTATGAAGCCCCTTAACGCCAAGCCTCTAGCCATCAGCCTGTTGACCTTGGCGCTGACTGCTTGCGCCGTCGGTCCGGACTATCAGGCCCCGCAAATGGATGCCGGCACACTGAGCAGCGCGCAAAGCAACAGCTACGACCGCTCGCGTTTCGAAGCCAGCTGGTGGCAGCAGTTCGACGACCCAGTCCTCAACCAACTGGTGCAACAGTCCCTGCAGGAGAACCGCCAACTGCGCGTGGCCTTCGCCCGCCTGCGCGCGGCCCAGGCCATCCGTGATGACATCGGCAACGATCAGTTGCCTACAATCACCAGCCGCGCCAGTGGCGAATTTGGCAAAGCCCAGCAACCCGGCGTAACCGAGCAGCGCGTGCGCGGCGAGCGTTACGACCTGGGCCTGGACGTGCTCTGGGAGCTGGATATGTTTGGCCGCATCCAGCGTCAACTGGAAGCCAGTGATGCCGAGTTGGATGTAGCCGAAGCGGATTACCAGCAACTGCAGGTCAGCCTGATCGCCGAACTGGTAGATGCCTATGGCAGCCTGCGCGGCGCGCAACTGCGTGAGCGTATCGCCCGCGACAACCTGAACAACCAGCAGGAGTCCCGCGCCATTACCGAGCAACTGCGCGAAGCCGGCGTGGGTAGCCAGCTGGATGTACTGCGCAGCGACGCGCGCCTGGCCGGCACTGCAGCCAGCCTGCCGCAACTGCAGGCCGAACAGCAGCGCGCCAAGCACCGCATCGCCACCCTGCTCGGCCAACGCCCGGACCAATTGAGTGTGGACCTCACGGCTCAGGATCTGCCCGCCATCGCCAAAGCCCTGCCGGTTGGCGACCCCGGCGAGTTGCTGCGTCGCCGTCCGGATATCCGCGCCGCCGAACGGCAACTGGCCGCCGCCACCGCCAATATCGGAGTGGCCACCGCGGATCTGTTTCCACGGGTGAGCATGTCCGGTTTCCTCGGCTTTACCGCCGGGCGTGGCTCGCAGCTGGGCTCGTCCGCGGCGCAGGCTTGGGGCCTGGCCCCGACCATCAGCTGGGCGGCGTTTGATCTCGGCAGTGTGCGTGCACGACTGCGCGGTGCTGAGGCCGAGGCCGATGGCGCACTGGCCAGCTATGAACAGCAGGTGCTGCTGGCCCTGGAAGAATCGGCCAACGCCTTTAGCGACTACGGCAAACGCCAACAACGCCTGCTGGCCCTGCTACGCCAATCCGAAGCCAGCCGCGCCGCTGCCGAACAAGCCCGCGTGCGCTACCGCGAAGGTGAAGTGGATTTCCTCGTGCTGCTCGACGCCGAACGCGAACGCCTAAGCGCCGAAGACACCCAGGCGCAGGCGGAAGTCGAGCTTTATCGTGGCATCGTCGCCATCTACAAGGCTCTGGGCGGCGGGTGGCAGCCTAACGCCTGACTTGCTCAACGTCTCTCCCCCAGGTTGGCCTAGCCAACCCCTTCCCCGCCTCACGACATCCGCTCCTTGTCGTGGGGCTTTTTTATGGGGGCGAGGGATCTTCCCTTAGTGAAACGGACGCACCTCAACTGGTGCCCGACAGGCGATGGCGGCCTTGCGCCCCCACGCCAACGCCTCATCCAGATCAGCCGTTTCCAGCACCCAGAAACCACCCACGTGCTCATTGGTCTGCAGATACGGCCCGGCGCTAATAAGCACCTCGCCATCGGGCTGCGCTCGTAGCGATTTCGCGCAGCGCGCTGGGTGCAAACCGCCGACGAAAACCCGAACGCCAGCAGCTACCATCTCGTCATTAAGCACGTCGATATCGCGGGTCATTGCCTCATCTTCGGCAACGGCCGGGTCGTAGTTTTCGGGGTGGTGGATCGCCACCAGATACTGCGCCATAACGCCTCCTGCCGCGGATTCACGCTGGCGGTTGCCCTACTTTCCTGATTCAGTCGTCCAATGGAGGACATCCAATTTGTTAGCTGCGCTCATGGGTTACGTATGAGCGTAATCCTGTGAGCGGTATTGCGAACAGCAGCGCAAATCCTGCATTCAAAACAGCGTTTTGCCAGAAGCCAGACAGCAACGAATAGGCAGTGTCTGGGATAAACCAGGCGACCAACGAAACAACGAACATCCACCATGCCTCTTTGCTGCCTCTGCGCACTGGGCCAAGCGCAAGAAACATCAGCACAGCACCCCAGCCGAACATGACAGAGCCCAGAACTGCATGAACAAGGCTGATATAAGCCACAGCCTCAGGGCCAAATGTATTGAGGTGTGCAGTAGAGGCGTAAACCAGCAGACTGAAACCTTGCAACGTAAAGCCAGGCATAACCACCAGAATAAGCCCGAACACCATAAGACCCGCTGTGGCTGCTATCAGTAAACGCCAGCAAAAAAGCTGATTACTGTTCAAAGGACTCTCCAAGCACCTAACAATTTAGTGGCAGGTCGGATTTAGCCAAACCTCGCGAACGATATGAGTCCTTTCGGGATCAGCGTAAAGGGATCTTGCCATGAAGACTGGCGTCTTCTAGGCATTGTTTTAAGAGCAATTGTTGCCCGCCGTAGACTTTCACTATTTCTGATTTTACTTTGTCTGTTTTTACGTTAAGGCAAGCGCATGAGAAGCCGTAGTGACCATTTGTACGAACGAACTCCTTATCATCAATAGTCGGCATTTTGTCTATGGAATCCTCGTCAATAAACCCAGCCCCTTGTATGGAAATTGTCCATTCAGACTCAGCGTCAATTAGCCATAGGTTTCCTGGAGTCGGGTTTTCTAGCCAGCCGCAGCGTTTTTCAGCAGCTATGGCGCTAAGAGGTAGCGCAAGAAGTAAAGTTATAAGTGCGCGGTTCAATTAAGTGTTTTCCCTAACAGGTAGTTAACGGGCGTCAGTCCATCCCAGAAAGTAAGGCTTGGTAGCATCGACTCACTAGGATTTTTTAGCTGCGGCTAAAAAATACGCAACTAGAGCATTGGCATGCCCATGTCCTATGTCGTGTTCGGCTTTTAGCCAGGCAACCATATCCATATGCTTCTTCCCGCTTAATTCCTCAAGCAGATTTAGCCAATACGCTACTGGATGACCATAATTCTTTTCAATTGACGGAAAATATGATGCAGGGCCTTTTACTTTTGTTTCTTCGCTCATGCTGCGAACTCCATTTTTACCTAACTATTAAATGCGTAATACATTTAAAACTTTTCGTATAAATCGTTTACCTGCGGTAGGACATGCTTGAACGTACGATTTCGGCACTGCACTGTCTAGCAGACTTGGGTACTCCTTAGTTGCCTCAGCATAGGCGACAGTCACCTCGCTTCTCGGTTTTTACGCGCTAAATCGAGTGCGTACGTAGCTAAAAAACATAGCCAAACCGGCGACCGATCACGAAAATGCAACGCCCTAACCTCAAATTGGCACAGCCCGATAAAGCACCGCTGCGCTTGTTTTGTGCTAGATATTTAGCGGATAGTTTCCAGGGCTTGAGGCCAAAAACAATAATCGCAAGGGAAGATACGAACACATGACTACAGAGCAGAACACAGCACAGCCCAAGTCCGCCCATTGGCGCTTTAAGTTAGGCATCGCGATTATCTGTTTGATTCCAATTTTGTGGCTTCTGGTACCGCTGGCGGCGGCATTGGATGTGCCGGGTTCCAAGGTGGCGGCACTCACAGGGGGCCTGTTTATTCTCAACAAAATCCTCTTGCTGCTGGTGATTGCCGTCATGGGTAAGGCGGGCTTCCAAGAGTTGAAACAGCATATCTTTGGCTACATGTCTTCGATGGTGCCGAGTGCCGAGGTTGAGGTTGGTCCGGTGCGTCACCGTATTGGTCTGGTGATGTTCTGTCTGCCGCTGCTTTCGTCCTTTCTCGAACCTTATATCGATGCTGTTGCCCCTGGCCTGCGGCCCAATAACTGGGCACTACAGATGCTCGGCGATGCCCTGTTGATCGGCAGCTTCTTTGTGCTGGGCGGCAATTTCTGGGAGAAATTACGCGCGCTGTTTATTCGTACTGCGCGGGTCACCACCCCGGACGCTGCCTGAGCCTGACCGAACTGAAGGCCCGCGCCTGCAGCGTGGGCCTCACACTGCCAAGTCAACCTTCGTGGTTGCTATACCTGCCTTACGGAAATCTATATGTCTGAAGCATTAGAGCAGCCTGACAGCACTCCCCCGCCTCCTGCCGAAACGCCGGCCGCCGCCCCCGCTGAAAACTCCGCACCGCCGCCTAATCCGCTGCGGCGTGTTGCGTTGATCGTGGTGTTGGTGGCCATCGCGCTATTTATGCTGTCCATCTTGATGGAGCGCATCACCCCTTCCACCTCGCAGGCTGTGGTGCAGGGTTATGTGGTGCAAATGGCCTCAGAGGTGGGCGGTCGTGTGGTGGAAATCGCGGTGCTCGATAACGCGCGGGTAGAAGCTGGGCAGCTGCTTTTCCGCATCGATCCGCAGCCCTACAAGATTGCTGTTGCCGAAGCTGAGGCACGACTTGAGCAAACAGGCCAGTCCTTGGGGGCCAACACCGCATCGGTGGATGCGGCCCAGGCTCAGCTCGTTTCGGCCCGCGCCCAGCGCGACAATGTGCGTGAGCAAGCGCGCCGGGTAATGCAGCTGGTTGAACGCGGCGTATATGCGCGGGCACGGCTGGATGAAGCCACCGCATCGCTGAATTCCGCCGAGGCTGCCGTGGTCAAAGCGGCGGCCGATTTGCAGCGCGCACGTCAGGAACTGGGGCCAACCGGTACGGATAACCCGCAGTTCAAGCAGGCACTCGCGCAACTTGAGAAGGCCCGGCTTGATCTGGTGCGCACGGAGATTAAGGCGCCTGCCGACGGTGTGATTACCAATCTGCAGCTCGCCGTTGGCCAGGTAGTGAGCACCGGTCAACCCGCGCTGACCTTTATCGACACCGGCACCGTATGGGTTTCTGCTGCCTTTAAAGAAAACAGCCTGGAGCATGTACAGGCCGATGACACCGCTGAGCTGGTGTTCGACGTGTTGCCCGGGCGCATTTTCAATGCCCGGGTCGAGAGCGTCGGCTGGGGCGTGGCAACGGAAGGCACCAGCTCTTCTGCCCTGCCCTCGGTGCGCAATGAGAGCGGCTGGGTACGTGACCCGCAACGCTTTCCCGTGCGCTTGGTGGTGATGGAGCCTTACCCGAAAGGCCTGCGCTACGGCTCACAGGTCACGGTGGTGATTTACACCGGGGATAACCCGCTAGCGAATATTTTCGGCGTAATCACCGCGCGGCTTGTGGCCCTGCTGACCTATGTCAACTGAGGCCACGGCTGGCATCTCCCCGTCAATCGATCTGGCGCGCGCCAAGCGCCAGGGCTTGCGTGTGGCCCTGGCGGTGACGGTGGGCTTCAGCATGGGGCTGGTGAACGGCAGCGTGCTGCCGTTTCTCGCACCGTTGTTCGCCACCCAGTTTCTGCTGGCAAGCTACAGCCCACCCGGCTTGCGCCAGGGGCTAGGCACCGTGTTGCTTATCTTTATTGTCGGCGCTCTGCTGATCTTCCTCACTGGCCTGCTCGGTGACCGCCCGTTGGTACTGCTGCCGCTGCTTTGGCTGTGCTACTTCACCTGCTTTTTCGCTCAGGGGCGCCAGGTGGGCGGCGCGGGACCGGCGTTGATGCTGGTGATCGCCATCGTGGTGCCGCTGCTCGACATACTGCAGCGTGACCTCGGTGAGTCGATTGTGGCGATTCTGGCCAAAGCGGTAAGTGTCGGTCTGCTGCTGACCTGGGGCGCTCACGCGGTATTCCCGGACACGGGTACGGTAGATGCCAACGCCGCCCCGCCGTCACGCCTTGACCCTGGCAGGGTGACGCGCCAGGCAATGGTCAGCGGCGCAATCCTGCTGGGGATGGTTGCGCTGTGTTTGATTGACCCGCGCCTGGCCACGGCGATGGTTATACCGATCACCGTCGCCTCATTGCTCAGCCAGTTTGAGTTGACGATGAGCCGGCGAGCCGCCGTCGGGCTGATCGCGCTTAACCTGCTGGGTGGGGTTGCTGCATCCCTGGCATTTACCCTGACCGAGATGAAGCCCACCCTCTGGCTGATAACCCTCACCGTGCTGCTGGTAAGCCTGCTGTTTGCCGGTAGGGCGGTAATGGGCACGACGACCGGCAAGGTATTTGGCGGCGGGCTTACGACCTTTCTGATTCTCTTTGGCCTTGGCGTTTCGCCATTGCCAGGCGAAACGCCGGAGTTGTTTTCCACGCGAATTGCCTATGTGCTGTTCGCGATTCTGTATGCCTTATGCATGGCTAGCCTGTTCTGGCCCAAGTCGCGCAACGCCAGCCACTAATTTCTGTACTGCTGCTAATTCAGGTGCCGTTTTATGCGCAATCTCTGGAGCAAGTACCTGGCGATGTTGGATGCAGACTTAAGCGCCAAGATCTTCGACAACATCAAAAATCTGTTGGTCTGTGCGCTGTTGTTTGCCGCCGGCACCGATGCACTACGAGGCGACCATCAGCTCTTTATGGGGCTTTGGGGCTCAAGGCTTGCCGGTTGGGGGCTGATCATCGTGTCGGCGATTCTGCTGCTACTGAATATCAGCGATGCCCTGCACCGCCTGGCCAAGCTGCGTCATCACGTGGTACTGCAGGTCTTTATGTTCCTGCTCTACCTGATCCTGGCTGTGCGCGTCGTGGAAATAGTCTGGAGCTTCAGGAGCGTTTAGTCCCTCGGGCCGCTCAACTGGTCTGGGTGCAACTTGGCTGCCCAGCCGAGTAACGCACGCCAGGGCTGACTGCGGCATTGAATTCTTTCAACGCCGAGGAGCCGATCAGCAGCGGGAACTCAAAGGCGCTGCGGTCGGTCAGGTTGACCTCGATATTCTTCAGCTCATCACCCACGCAGATGTCCATCTCGATCACCGGGCGCGCGGTATACAGCTGCTTGTCGCCGGGCTTGCGGTCATCGGCGCGGCGTTTGATATAGCTCATGCGCGTCAGCGGCTTTTCGATGATCTGCGCCTGCTTGGCGTTTTCCATTCCCAATTGAAAGCGCACCCATTCGCCGCCATCACGCTTGAACATTTCAATATTCTTGGCGCTCAGCGAGGCGGTTTCGGCGCCGGTGTCGAGCTTGGCGGGTAGCTCCAGGGCCAGCTCATGCAGCGAAACCTGCTCGTGCAGACCGTATATCTGCGGCTGGTTGGCCATCGCGCCGGTGGCGAACAGTGCGGCGCAGAGTGCGAGGGCGGCCGGAACCTGTTTGAGCGGGACGCAGGCGATGGTGGACATAAGGAGACTCCAAAGGCATTTAAAAAGATGGGGCAAGGTTAACCGCGCTGGCTGAATTCAAACTTAATCAAGCACTTATAAAAACTTCGCCCCGCCATGAATGACCATGGCGGGGCGAAGTGGTTTCATCTGAGGCGTGTTAGGCCTCTATGCGGATCACTTGAGATCGAAGCGATCCAGGTTCATCACCTTGGTCCAGGCTGCGACGAAATCCTTAACGAACTTCGCTTGTGCGTCGCTGGTGGCGTAGACCTCGGCAAGGGCGCGCAGCTGGGAGTTGGAACCGAACACCAGGTCAACCTGGGTGCCGGCCCACTTCAGATCGCCAGTTTTGCGGTCACGGCCTTCCAGCACACCTTCGCTGGCGGACTTCTGCCACTTGGTGCTCATGTCGAGCAGGTTGACGAAGAAGTCAGTACTCAGGGTTTCCGGGCGTTTGGTGAACACACCACGCTGGGCTTTACCGGCATTTGCATTCAGCGCACGCAGGCCACCGATTAGTACGGTCATCTCCGGCGAAGTCAGCTCCAGCAGTTGCGCCTTGTCGACCAGCAACTCGGCGGCAACGCTTTCGTAACCCTTGCGGGCGTAGTTGCGGAAGCCATCAGCCTTGGGCTCCAGCACCGCGAAGGATTCGACATCAGTCTGATCCTGCGAGGCGTCGGTACGACCTGGGGCAAACGGCACCACTACATCCACCCCCCCCTTCTTCGCCGCGGCTTCCACCGCTGCAGAACCGGCCAGAACGATCAGGTCCGCCAGGGAGATTTTCTTGCCGCCGGCGGCCGATGCGTTGAAGTCCTTCTGGATGGCTTCCAGCGCTGCCAGCACCTTGGCCAGTTCGGCCGGTTGGTTGACCTCCCAATCCTTCTGCGGAGCCAGACGAATACGCGCACCGTTGGCACCACCACGCTTGTCGCTGCCACGGTAGGTGGAAGCCGACGCCCAAGCGGTGTTGACCAGTTGCGCAATCGACAGGCCGGATGCCAACACCTTGGCCTTGAGGCCGGCGATATCCTGCGCATCCACCAGTGCATGGTTGACGGCTGGAACCGGGTCTTGCCAGATCAGCTCTTCTTGCGGCACCAGCGGACCCAAGTAACGGGCACGCGGGCCCATATCACGGTGAGTCAACTTGAACCAGGCGCGGGCGAAGGCATCAGCAAACGCTTGCGGGTTCTGGTGGAAGTGACGGGAGATCTTCTCGTAGGCCGGGTCCATACGCAGCGACATATCGGCGGTGGTCATCATCGGCGGATGCTTCTTCGCCGGGTCATGGGCGTCCGGGATCAAGTGCTCGGGTTTGACGTTCTTCGGCGTCCATTGGTGAGCGCCGGCCGGGCTCTTGCTCAGCTCCCACTCGTAGCCGAACAGCATGTCGAAATAGCCGTTGTCCCAGGTCGTGGGGTTGGGCTTCCAGGCACCTTCGATACCGCTGGTGGTGGTGTGTACGCCCTTGCCGCTGCCGAATTTGTTGATCCAACCAAAGCCTTGCTCTTCGATACCCGCCGCTTCCGGCTCAGGGCCGACCAGTGTTGGATCACCCGCGCCGTGGGCTTTACCAAAGGTGTGACCGCCGGCTACCAGCGCCACGGTTTCTTCGTCGTTCATGGCCATGCGGGCGAAGGTTTCGCGCACATCGCGGCCGGAGGCTACTGGGTCTGGATTGCCGTCCGGACCTTCCGGGTTTACATAGATCAAACCCATCTGCACGGCGGCCAGTGGGTTTTCCAGATTGCGGTCACCGGAGTAGCGGCTGTTGGGTTTGTCGCTGGTGGCCAGCCACTCGGTTTCCGAACCCCAGTAGGTGTCTTCTTCCGGCTCCCAGATATCCGGACGGCCGCCGGCAAAGCCGAAGGTCTTGAAGCCCATGGATTCCAGAGCGACGTTACCGGCCAGGACGAACAGGTCGGCCCAGGACAGCTTGCGGCCGTACTTTTGCTTGATCGGCCAGAGCAGGCGGCGGGCCTTGTCCAGGTTGCCGTTATCCGGCCAGCTGTTGAGCGGCGCAAAACGCTGGTTGCCGGTGCTTGCACCACCTCGGCCATCATGAATACGGTAGGTGCCGGCAGCGTGCCAGGCCATGCGGATCATCAGGCCGCCGTAGTGACCCCAGTCGGCTGGCCACCAGTCTTGCGAGTCGGTCATCAGCGCGGTGAGATCCTTGATCACGGCATGCAGATCAAGCGTCTTGAATTCGTCGGCGTAGTTAAAATCCGCACCCATGGGGTCAGACTTGGAGGAATGCTGCTGCAGAATCTTCAGGCTCAGCTGGTTAGGCCACCAGTCTGCGTTCTTCGGCGCGCCGCCAGCCACGCTGTTGGTTCCGGCAGCACCCGAGAACGGGCATTTCGCATCATTAGACATGTTTCTCTCCTGTTGTTTTCCACCTAACGGGTGAACCCAGCGTGGTAGCTGGACGGCAATCGAGCCAATAGGATTTGGATATGACCTTAATAGTAGTCAGGGAATATGACCCAATGACTATAGAGTCATGCTGGCAAAACATCCTGAACGCCTGCTGAGAAAATCGGCAGAATGTGCTGATAAAGTGGTCGATAGCAGCGCACTACTGAGTCGAAAACGCACGTCTTAATTTCACTGACAAAGAGCGCACCCCCTTGGAAGAGCCCAGCCAACCAACCCCCGTCAGCGACGCCGATGTACTGGCCTATATGCAGCGCCAACTGCGCTCCGGCCGGGTAAAAACCAGCGTACTGGTGAGCCTGACGCAGAAGGAATTTGCTGATGTCAGCCATGAGCGCATCGTGCAGTGCTTCAATCAGCTGGACTCTGCTCTACTCAAACGCTGAGCCAGAACAGGACAAGGAGCACAGCATGCCCGCCAAGCGCGCCGAGGAAATTCTGCACACGTATCTGCATGTTCAAGATGGCGGAAAAACCGAGCAGGTTGCCGTTAACGAGCAGTTCTGGGGAGACTTGATCAGCGGCGCCAGGCCTGAGCTGGACCAGGGCCGGCTGATGTCCGCCTTCAGTTTTTCGGCAGATTGGCCCAGTTGGGAACGCCACCCAGCTGGTGAAGAGCTGGTCATGCTTCTAAGTGGCAGTGCAGTGCTGCTGCTTGAAGAAGCAAACGGCGAGCGCGAGCTACTGCTGGATACGGTCGGCAGCTACGTGCTGGTGCCACAGGGTGTGTGGCACACGGCCAGAACCACACAACCCACTACCTTGCTGTTTCTCACGCCAGGTGCAGGCACCGAGCACCGCCCGGTTTAAGCCCACTACCATAGGGTGTTGCCGACGGTTCGGAAAAAATGATCCGAGGCGTCAATCTGGGCTTGTTTGCCTATTCGCTGGCGGTCATCCTTGCGCTGCTGGCCCTGTATCTGGACCGCTTGATCAGAGCTGCAACTTAAGCCTGCGCCACACGTCTTAGCTGTCGGCACAGTATCTGCCTTAGCCAACGCGCCAGGCCCTTTCGGAGATTCAGATGTCCCGTCCCACCTCGCTCAAGCCCCTGCTCGCCCTGATTGCTTTCGCCTGCTTTGCCATGCTCAGTGGGGCATTGCTGTTGCAGCATCTGGCCGGTTGGGAACCCTGCACCCTGTGTATCCAGATCCGCCTGTGGCTGCTGTGTGGCGGCGTTGTCAGCCTGCTGATTTTGGCGGTAGAAGCCCTTGGCCTGCGTTGGCTGACTCTGCCGCTCTGGCCGTTGCTGCTGGCCGCTGCGGGTATGGCGGTGTATGACAACACTCATCTGGTGCTGATCGAAACCGGCGTGCTGGAAAGCTCCAGCTGCTCGCCCTTCCCGTTCTACTCGTTCTATCTGCCGCTGCATGAATGGCTGCCCAGCGTATTTATGAGTGCTGGCGTATGCGGGCAGAGCGACTACAGCATTCTCGGCCTGTCGTTTACCCACTGGACCCTGCTCAGCGTCGCCCTGCTCTTGGCCCTGTGCCTGTTTACTGCCTGGCGCGCCGTGCGGCGCTGACCCCCGGTAGCACTCCCCCTGCAGGTGGCGGTAAAACGCCACCCTCGCCCTCAATAAGCGGTTATTTGCCGATATTTACGCGCGAATGGCGATTTTTCGCCAGCCGCTGTGCGCTCCATCACGGCCATTTCGTGGCCGCTCAAGCCCTGCAGACGAGTTGCCACTCTGGCATAGGCATTGCGATATAGCCGGTGCACTGCGCACGGCAACCCATCGTGCTGCCGCGCCAACCTGACAGCCTGCACCAGCCAGTCTGCTGAGATTTACCCTGGCACTCCGTCAACACAACAACATAAGAAGAACAGGAACAACGCTATGTTCAAGTCGATCTGCGCTATCGCCGCTGGCAGCCTGCTGCTGGCGTCTACCACGCTTCACGCGGCAACCGACAAGGGGCCAATCGTGATCAAGTTCGCCCACGTGGTTGCAGACAACACCCCCAAAGGCCAAGGCGCACTGCTATTCAAGAAGCTGGCCGAGGAGCGCCTGGGCGACAAGGTAAAAGTCGAGGTTTACCCCAATTCCACCCTGTACGGCGATGCCAACGAACTCGATGCGCTGGCTAAAAACGAGGTGCAACTGCTGGCACCGTCGCTGGCCAAGTTCGAGAAATACACCAAACAATTGCAGGTGTTCGACCTGCCCTTCCTGTTCGATGACCTGGACGCCGTCAACCGCTTCCAGAAACGCGCCAAGGGCCGCCAACTGCTGCGCTCCATGGAAGATCACAACATCGTCGGCCTGGCCTATTGGCACAACGGCATGAAGCAGCTTTCCGCAACCAAGGCGCTGCTGGTTCCGGGCGACGCAGCGGGTTTGAAGTTCCGTATCCAACCCTCCTCGGTGCTTGAGGCGCAGTTCAACCAGCTCGGCGCCACGCCGTTGGTTATGCCGTTTGCCGAAGTTTTCGATGCGCTGAAAAGCGGCAAGGTACAGGGCGCGGAAAACCCCTGGTCGAATATCTACAGCAAGCAGCTGCACAGCGTGCAGCCGTTTATCACCGAGACCAACCATGGCGTGCTCGACTACATGCTGGTGAGCAATCCACGCTTCTGGTACGCCATCCCGCACCAGATCCGCATGCAGCTGGAAGGCATCATCGACGAGGTGACCTACGAGGTGAACCGCCAGGCCGAAGCCGCTAACCAGGCCGACCGCGACCGCATCGCCGCGGCCACCGGAACCCAGGTTATCGCCCTTAGCGATGAGCAACGCGACGCCTGGCGTCAAGCCATGCAGCCGGTGTGGAAACAGTTCGAAGGCGTGATCGGCGCTGATGTGATGAAGGCCGCACAAACGGTCAATCGCAACAGCCACAAGTGACCCTGTGCCTGACGCTTACTCACACCTGGCCGCGTCATCGGACTGCTGGCGGTTGCTGGAAATCCGCCAGTAACTGCCCGGACTCAAGCGCTGCGTCAGTGCCAGCATCACGGCGATGCAGATGAGCATCAGCAGCCAGGTTGCGGAAAAGCCACCGGTGTATGCCCGCAGCCACCCACCGGCGGCGGGTGCTAACGCGTTAATCAGGAAGCCAACCCCCTGTACGAAGGCCGCCAATTGGCCAGCGGCAATCGGCTCCTGTACATGATCCAGGCTGAGGAGCAGGCAGAGGGCAAAACAGGCCCCCAGGCCAAAGCCGATCAAGGCGATCCACAACCCTGGCAGCTGTTGCGGCGCCAGTAACAATCCGGCAAAGCCCAATAACTGCGCCATCAGGCTGACACTCAGCAAACCACGGCGCTCGCGCATGTGCTGTGCTAGAGCGGGCATGCCCAGGGCGGCCATCACCTGAAACAGCGTCATCCACGCCAGTAGCAGCCCACTGTTCTGGCTGCTCCAGCCCAAGTGCTGGTAGTACGCCGGGAGCCAGGCCACCACGGCCATGTAGCCGCAATTGCTGAAACCGAAATACACCGCCAAGGTCCACGCACGCTTGTTGCGCATAAAACGGCTCAAACGGTGCTCTGCCGGTAATAGCTGAGCCGCACGCCAAGGCATTCGCACCCACAACAGCAAGCCGATGAGCGCCGGCAGAGTCCATACCGCCAGGCCGATTTGCCAATGGCCAAAATGGCTGCTGAGTTGCGGGCTAAACCAGGCTGCAAGCCCTCCGCCACTCATCAATGCAGCGGAGTAAATGCCCATGGCCAGTGCCACGCGCCCTACAAATCGGCGCTTAATCAAACCAGGCACCAGCACCTGAATAAGCGCTATGCCCACCCCACTGAGTAACGCCGTGAGCAGCAGCACCTGGCTGCTGTGGACCACCCCGCGCAGCGCGCAGGCCAGCAGAATGCACAACAAACCGAGCGCGATGCCCCTGCCCTCACCCAGGCGGGTCTCCACCTGAGCACTGAACAATGCCAACACCCCCATGCACACCACCGGCAACGTGGTGAGCATCCCCGCCATTTGGAACCCCAGGCCGACGCCGCTGCGAATGTCATTCAGTAATGGGCTGATCGACGTCAAGCTCGGGCGCAGGTTAAGCGCCACTATCACCACAACGCACAGCCAGGCGCCAGTACGCCGACCGGGGCTGACATGCCGCCCAGCCCGCCTAAACATGCTGCGCATCCCAGTGTTGATAGAGCGCGGGCACGTTACGATGCGCCATGTGTTCAATACGGATGCGTTGTTCGGCCAGTGGCAAACACAGTTGCTGATACACGCCTGTTGTAGACAGACCATAAGGCTCAGCGTCCGCATTGGCGGCGGCAAATACCACCCTGCTGATGCTGCACAGGTGCATCGCGCTCAGGCACATGGGGCATGGCTGCCCGCTGGCATAGATCACACACCCAGCCAAGCGGTTGCTGGCCAGCACCTGACTGGCCTGGCGGATGCACAGCAGTTCTGCATGCGCAGTTGGGTCGTGACTCAGGTGCATCTGGTTGCTGGCGGCGCTGATCAGCGTGCCATCACGGACCAACACCGCGCCAAACGGCCGACCGCCCTGCGCCAGGTTGGCAGCAGCCAAGGCGATGGCCTGCTCAAGAAAGTTGCGGTGATTACACACGGCGTACTCACCAGCAGAAGGAATCAGGGCGAGGATTATCCTGAGCGACACAGGTATGCTGAAATTAAATATAAGCATACCCATCAGTTGATTCTGGAATACCAAAATGCTTGATCACCTGCTTTTGCGCAGTTTTGTCGCCGTGGCCGACTGCGCCAACTTCACCCGCGCGTCCGAGCGCCTGCACCTTACTCAGTCAACTGTCAGCCAGCAGATCCGCCGTCTGGAAGACAGCCTTGGTTATCGCCTGTTCGACCGTAGCGCGCGACAGGTGCTTCTGACCACAGAAGGCGAGCAACTGTGCAGCTATGCCCGGCGCATTCTCGCCTTGCACGATGAGGCTGAAGATGTGCTGCGCAACCGACAAAGTGAAGGCGTGCTGCGTTTGGGCGTACCCGAAGACTTCGCCGCCGAACGCTTGATGCCGCTGCTCGCCGACTTTGCCGTCAGGCAAACCAGCGTGCGCTTGGAAGTGAGCAGCGGGCTCAGCCCAGAGCTGCTGCGGCAGTACCGTGAAGGCCAATTCGATGTGCTATTGAGCAAGCAGATGAACCCCGGAAGCGATTGCCTGGCAGCCTGGCCGGAACCGCTCTGTTGGCTCGACAGCCAGCAGCATCCGGCGCTGCAGCGCAATCCTGTGCCGCTGGTGGTATTTGCTCCCGGAGGGCTTTATCGCCAGGAAATGATCCAGACCCTGGAGGTACAAGCCCGGGCTTGGCGCATCAGCTATTCCAGCAGCAGCCTAGCCAGCGTCTGCGCCGCAGTCGCTGCTGGGCTGGGTATCAGCTTGCTACCGCAACGGGTACTGCAAGCTGATCATCAACGGATCGACAGCCTGCCGGCGGTAGAAGGTATGCACCTGACGCTCTATGCACGGCCCAATCTGGGGCCAGCCGGTACAGCCCTCAAGGAGCGGTTGTATCAGCTGTGCCAGGAGCAGACGCGCTAGCACTAGCCGGTTGCTCTTCCAACAACAGCTGTTGCTGCCAACCACCCCCAAGGGCGGCGATCAGCTGCACACTGGCGGTCAAACGACTGCCTAGCAGGCTGAGGTTGGTGCGCTCGTTGCTCAGCGCGGTGGCCTGCACATTGACCACGCTGTTGAAGTCCACAGTGCCGGCCTTGTACTGGTTCTCAATCAGACGCAGGGATTCACGGGCGGCGTCCAGGGCCTCCTGCTGGATCACGGCTTCTTCCTGCAATACTCGCAATTGCACCAGGTAATCCTCTACCTCACGGAAGCTGTCGAGCACCGATTGGCGGTATTGCGCCACGGTCTGGTCGTAGGCCGCTTCACTGCGCTCCAGCTCGGCGCTGCGCGCGCCGCCATCGAGCAGGGTCAGCGCCAGCTGCGGGCCAAGAGACCAGAAGCGGTTGGGCAGATCGATCCAGTCGGCAAAGCTGCTACCGCGATAGCCGCCGCTGGCGGAAATGGTCAGGTCCGGATACCAGGCGGCTTCGGCGACTCCGATCTCGGCGTTGGCGGCTATTACCCGGCGTTCGGCAGCGGCCACGTCCGGGCGACGTTCCAGCAGTTGCGACGGCAAGGCCACAGGAATTTCCGGCAACGCGGGCAATTGCTCGCGCACGGCGATGCTGAGTTCGCTGGGCGGTACACCGATCAGCACGGCAATCGCGTGCTCGAGCTGGGCGCGCTGCCATTTCAGGTCGATGGCCTGGGCCTGGGTGCTTTTCAGCTGGGTCAGCGCCTGACTGACATCGGATTTCGGCACGATGCCGGCGTTGTACTGGTTTTCCGTGAGTTTCAGCGAACGGGCGTAGGCCGCGACTGTGGCATCGAGAAGACGCTGCTGATCATCCAGCACGCGCAGTTGCAGGTAGTTCTGCACCAGCTCGGCCTGCAGGCTGAGCTTTAGCGCGGCCAGGTCGGCGGCGCTGGCCTCGAAACCGGCGCGGCTGGATTCCAGCGAGCGGCGCAGCTTGCCCCAGATATCCAGCTCCCAGGCAGCATTCAGGCTGAGGTCATAGCTGGTAGACACGCCACTGCTGTTCGAGTTGGTGCCGCTGGACGCGCTCTGGCTGCCAGTGCCCTGCCCGCTGCGGGTGGCCCCGGCGCTGCTCGACAGGCTCGGGTAAAACGCCGCCCGCGCACCGCGCACCAAAGCGCGAGCCTGGCGATATTGCGCCTCGCTGGCAGCCAGATTCTGGTTGGTGATATTCAGCCGCTCGACCAGAGCATTCAGCTCGCTGTCGCCATACAACTGCCACCAACTGCCGCGCTCCAGCACATCGCCGGGCTTGGCCTGGGTCCAGCCTTCAATCTGTTTGAACTGCGCCGGGGTTTGCAACTGCGGGCGCTGATAATCCGGGCCGATGGCGCAGGCGCTTAGGGCCAGGCTTAGCGCCAACAAAGTAGGTAAGGCAATTAGAGCTTTCATAACGGGGTTTCCAGAGCAGCGTCAGTGCGCACGCCACGCCAGCGGTTGACCCGGTGGCGCAGGCGGTCGAAATACAGGTAGATCACCGGCGTGGTGTAGAGGGTCAGCAGCTGGCTCAGTACCAAACCGCCGACGATGGTGATGCCCAGTGGCTGGCGCATTTCCGAGCCTTCGGCGCTGCTGAGCATCAGTGGCAGCGCACCAAGAATCGCCGCCAGGGTGGTCATCATGATCGGCCTGAAGCGCAGCAGGCAGGCCTGGCGGATCGACTCCTCCGGGCTCAGGTGCTGCTGGCGCTCCAGCTGCAGCGCCAGGTCGATCATCAGAATGGCGTTCTTCTTGACGATACCGATCAGCAAAAACAGACCCAGCAACGAGATCAGGCTGAATTCGATGCTCATCAGCTGCAACGCAAGCAGCGCGCCGACCCCGGCCGAGGGCAAGGTGGAGAGAATGGTCAGCGGGTGGATATAGCTCTCGTACAGCACGCCGAGGACGATATACACCACCACCAACGCCAGCAGGATCATCCACGGCTGGTTCTGCTGGGTTTGCTGAAAGGCGCCGCCGGTGCCGCCGAGCATGCCCTGCACTTCGGTGGGCAAACCGACCCGGGCAATGGCGTTGTTGATCGCTTCGCTGGCCTGATCCAGGCTGACCCCTTCGGCCAGGGCGAAGCCGATATTTTCCGCAGCGAACTGGCCCTGGTGATGCACCCGGTCTTCTTCCAGGCTGCGCTCCCAGCGGGCGAAACTGGATAGCGGCACCCGCGCGCCTTCGGCGGTGATCAGCTGAATCTGGTCGAGGGTTTCCGGGTACTGGGCGAACTGCGGGTTGATCTCCATCACCACGCTGTACTGATTGAGGCTGTCGTAGATGGTCGACACCTGGCGCTGGCTAAAGGCGTTGTTGAGTACGGCGGTGATCATATTCATGTCCACGCCCAGGCGCTTGGCCATGTCGCGGTCGACAACCAGGCGGATCTGCTGGGTGCCTTCGGCTTCCTTGGCGTCGATATCGGTCAGTTCCGGCAAGGCGCGCAGCGCTTCGCGTACCGGCGGCAGCCACTTGCGCAATTCGTCGAGATCGCCGGACAGCAGCATGTATTCGTTTTCCGAGCTGCGCCCTTCCCGCCCGCCAATCTGCAGATCCTGATCGGGCATCAGGAACATCCGCCCGCCAGGCACTTTCGGCACCGATTGGCGTAGGCGGTTGATCACGTCCTGGGCGCTGGCATTACGCTCACTCACCGGTTTCAAGCGCACGATCATAAAGGCGTTGTTGATCCCGCCGCTGCCGCCAATAAACCCGGCCACGCTGTCCACTGCCGGGTCAGCCAGCACGGCGCGGCGGAAGATTTCCATCTTCGGTTGCATCACCTGAAACGACAGGCCGTCATCGCCACGGATCATGCCCATCAGCTGACCGGTGTCCTGCTGCGGCATAAAGGTTTTCGGCACGCTGACAAACAGAAAGATATTCAGCGCAATGGTCGCCAGCAGACTAAACAGCATCAGCAAGGAGTGCTTGAGCGCCCAGTCCAAACCACGCGCGTAAAACGCCAGCACGCGCGTCTGCATCGCCCCGCCCCAACGCTGCATGGCACTGGGCTTATGCTCGGCGGTTTCGGCCTTGAGCCAGCGTGCGCAGAGCATCGGCGTCAGAGTCAGCGACACCAGCAGAGAAATCACGATGGCCACCGCCAGGGTGATGGAAAACTCGCGGAACAGTCGCTCGACGATGCCGCCCATAAACAGGATCGAGATAAACACCGCGACCAGCGACAGGTTCATCGCCAGCAAGGTGAAGCCCACCTCGCGCGCGCCCTTGAACGCCGCCGCCATGGGCGTTTCGCCGGCCTCGATATGCCGTGAAATATTTTCCAAAACGACGATGGCATCGTCCACCACCAGGCCGGTGGCGATGATCAGCGCCATCAGCGACAGGTTGTTCAGGGAGAAATCCAGCAGGTACATCACCGCAAAGGTGCCGACCAGCGACACCGGCACCGCCAGCGCCGGAATTAGCGCCGCGCGCCAACGGCCGAGGAAGGCGAACACCACCAGAATCACCAGCACCACGGCGATCAGCAATGTCTGCTCGGCCTCATGCAGGGTGGCGCGAATTACCGGCGAACGGTCCATCGCCACTTCCAGCTCGATGCTGGCGGGAATCACCGCGCGCAAGGCCGGTAGTTGCTCGCGAATACCGGCGATGGTTTCGATGATATTGGCCCCGGTCTGCCGGTTGATCACCAGCAGCACCGCCTGCTCATCATTGAAAAAACCGCTGTTGTAGCGGTCCTCGACGCCATCGGTAACGGTGGCCACATCGCCCAGGCGCACGGCAGCACCGTCCTGATAGCGAATAATCAGCGGCAGGTAGTCAGCAGCTTTTTCCAGCTGATCGCTGGCCTGCACCTGCCAGTGCCGCTCGGCATCTTCCACCGCGCCTTTCGGCCGCTTGGCGTTCGCTGCACTGATGCTCTGGCGCACTTCATCGAGGGCGATGCCGTACTGATCGAGCAGACGCGGCTCCAGTGCCACGCGCACGGCGGGCAAGGAGCTGCCGCCGATCTGCACTTCGCCGACGCCAGTTACCTGAGCGAGTTTCTGCGCCAGGATGGTCGAGGCCACGTCGTACAGCTGGCCCTTGTTGAGCACGTCGCTGGTCAGCGACAGCACCATGATCGGCGCCTGCGACGGGTTGACCTTGGCGTAGGTGGGCATGCTGCGCATACCGCTGGGCAGCAGCTCGCGTGAGGCATTGATCGCCGCCTGCACCTCGCGGGCGGCGGCGTTGATATCCCGGTCCAGGTCGAACTGGATCATGATCCGCGTATTGCCCTGGCTGCTGCGGCTGTTCATCTGGCTGATGCCGGCGATGGTGCCGAGCGAACGCTCCAGCGGCGTGGCCACGCTGGAAGCCATGATCTGCGGGCTGGCCCCCGGCAGGCTGGCCTGCACGGTGATGGTGGGGAAATCCATCTGCGGTAGCGGCGCTACCGGCAGCAGACCAAAGCTGACGCCGCCGAGCAGCAGAATCGCCAGGCTCAGCAGCAGGGTTGCCACCGGCCGGCGGATAAAGGGGCCGGAGAGGTTCATGGGTTGACCACAAGCCCGGCCGCGCTACGGCCACTGATACGCCGCGACAGGCGATCGAAGTACAGGTAGATCACCGGCGTGGTGAACAAGGTGAGTATCTGGCTAAGCAGCAGCCCGCCGACCATCACCAAGCCCAACGGTTGACGCAGCTCGGCGCCGGAGCCGGTGGCCAGCATCAGCGGGATCGCGCCAAACAGCGCCGCCAAGGTGGTCATCAGAATCGGCCGAAAACGCAGCAACGCTGCCTGATAGATCGCCGCTTCCGGCTGCATGCCCTGGTTGCGTTCGGCGTCGAGGGCGAAGTCGATCATCATGATCGCGTTCTTCTTGACGATGCCGATCAGCAAGATGATGCCGATGATCGCAATCAGCCCCAGCTCGTTGCC
>JBIHZW010000029.1:0-20402 GCA_044240245.1 Pseudomonas sp.
GTCGTGCAGAGCAGGTTGGCCGCGTTCGAGAAACAGGCCGACGTCCTCGCCCGTGCGGCTGAAGCAGCGCAGGCGGCTTTTACTGCGGGCTTCGAAGCTCAGTTCGAGTTCGGCGTCCCAGCGTGGCTGGGCGGCAATACGACGGTGGATCACCAACATGGGGCAGTTTCCGGCAGGTCAATACCGGTTATAGAGCAAGTGCCTTGCCAAGCTGCCATTGCGCCACGCAGAGCGGGCCGCGTGGGTGTTGGTGTGGCTGAAATTGGAGCGAGATGGGGTTTGGTTTGGTGCGCACGCTAGTTTAATGCTCGCTTTTGGTGCGTATGGTCGCAGGTTGTTTTCCACCAGCCTGTCAGTCGCGGGTCTGGCCGAGCCCCTGCCAATGCTTGGCACCGATAAAGATAAAGCGCAGCTGCTCGATCATCTTCACCTCGGGGGAGGCGTGCATCGGCAGGGGCGCTGCGGGCGGGTCGATCAGCTCGGGCAGGGTGGCGAATACGGTTTTTACCACCAGGTCGGCGATCACGTTCTGCGCCGGGGCGTCGAAGTGCTGCAGTTTCGGCATGGCCGCGAGGTCCGTCACCAGGTCGGCGGTGATGCGTTCGCGCAGTGCGCCCACGGCCTGGCGTACCAGCAGCGAGCCGCCGTACTGCTCGCGGGCGAGAAACAGGAATTGAGAGCGGTTGGCCGCCACGGCGTCGAGGAAGATGCGCACCGAGGCGTCGATCACGCCGCCCACTTCGAACTCGTGATGGCGTACCTGGCGGATGGTTTCGCGAAAGGTTTCGCCGACTTCGGCGATCAGCGCCAGGCCCAGCGCGTCCATATCCTCGAAATGCCGGTAGAAGCCGGTCGGCACGATGCCGGCGCAGCGCGCCACCTCGCGCAGGCTCAGGCTGCCAAAGCCACGGCCGCTGTCCATCAGGCTGCGCGCGGCGTCCATCAGGGCGTGGCGGGTTTGCAGTTTTTGTTCGGCGCGCGGTTGTAGTGGTTTCAAACGGGCATGGCTCTGCATTGCGAAATCAGCGCCGCACTCTAACAAATGGCCGTTGTTTACGTCGAACCGCGGTTACTTATCAGGATTTGAGTGAACGAGTGTTGACTGAATAAATATGCTCTGCCAGTCTAGTGAACAATTGTTCACTGGAGTCTTGCCATGGCCCTTCTTCCTTTTGCCTGGGTGCGCGGGCTTGCAAGCCTGCTCTATCCGCTGCGCGTGCTGGTCGCTCATGGCTGGTTGCGGGAAAGCGATGTTGATGCCGGGTTAGCGCTGTTGCATCCGGCGCTGCGTCTGAATCGCGCATTTGCGCGGGTCACCCAACGTCAGTGGGTGGCCGATGACATGCTCGAATTGACCCTGCAGGCCAACGGCAACTGGCGCGGCGCGCAGCCGGGGCAGCATCTGCAGCTGTATCTCGAACGTTATGGCGTACGCCTGAGCCGCAGTTACAGCCTGACTGCTGTGCAAGCGAAAGGCCGCCTGCAGATCGCGGTCAAGCATCAGGCGGCTGGCCGTGTTTCGCCCTACCTGCTGGAGCAGCTGGCGGTGGGCGATGTGCTGGAGCTGGGCCCGGTGTATGGCGAGCTGAGCTGGCCCGAGGCGCAACAGGGCGTGCTGCTGCTCGCCGCTGGCAGTGGCATCACGCCGCTGCTGGGCATGTTGCGCGCCGCACTGGCTCAGGGTTTCAGCGCGCCGATCACGCTGCTGCATTACGTGCGTGAGCAGGGCCAGCGTGGTTTTGTCGCCGAGTTGCAGGCTCTGCAGGCGCAGCATAGCAATCTGCAGGTGCGTTGGTCGCTGACCGCCGCCGGTGCTGAGCCGGAAGGATTAGCTGGGCGTTTTACCGGTGAGCATCTGGCCGAGGTTATGCAGCTGGATCAGCGCCGTGTGCTGGCTTGCGGCCCGGCGGGGTTTGTCGCCCAGGTGCAGCAGTGGTGGCAGGCCGCCAAATTGCCTGGCGCGCTGCAGGTCGAGGCTTTCACTGCGCCCGTGCTGCGCGCCGATGTCAGCCTGCGCCAGGTGCGTTTGTGGTTTGCCCGCAGCCATCAGCATGCGACTGCCAATAATCAACACAGCTTGCTGGAGCAGGCCGAGGCCCATGGCCTGCAGCCGGTACATGGCTGTCGCCAGGGCATCTGCGCCAGCTGCACCTGCACCTTGCTTAGCGGCACGGTGCGCGATTTGCGCAGCGGCGTGTTGTTCAGCGAGCCGGGTCAGTCGATCCGCCTGTGCGTTAGCGCGCCGCACACTGATGTTGAGATTGATCTTTAACTTGCGAGGGAATCCCCATGCGTCGTGATCGCGAACTCTCCACGGATGAAATGAACGCCTTCGGCCACGAGCTGGACGCTCTGCGCCAACGTACGCTGGCCGATCTGGGCGAGGCGGATGCGCGCTATATCCGCCGCATTCGTGCGGCGGTGCGCTGCTGTTGCTGGAGCGGGCGCGGGCTATTGATGCTCGGTTGGTTTCCGCCGACTTGGCTGCTCGGCACGCTGCTGCTGGGTCTGGGCAAGATTCTGGAGAATATGGAGCTGGGCCATAACGTCATGCACGGCCAGTACGACTGGATGAATGACCCCGAGTTTGCTGGGCGCAGCTATGAGTGGGATATCGCCGGGCCGAGCGACTTTTGGCGGCACACCCATAACCATGTGCACCACACCTGGACCAATGTGCTGGGCATGGACGATGACGTCGGTTATGGCGTGGTGCGGCTGTTTCCCGAGCAGCGCTGGAAGCCGTTCTACCGCTGGCAGCCGCTGTGGGTGACGATTCAGGCGGTGCTGTTCCAGTACTCAATCGCGGTTCAGCACCTGCGCCTGGACAAGGTCTACAAGGGCCGAATGAGCAAGGATGAAGTACGCCCGCTGATCAAGCAGTTCAATGCCAAGATCCTGCGGCAGTGGGGCAAGGATTATCTGTTTTTCCCGCTGCTGGCGTTGCTGCTCGGAGCCAATGCCCTGGCGGTGCTGGCCGGTAATGTGCTGGCCAACCTGATCCGCAATCTGTGGACCTTTACAGTGATCTTCTGCGGCCACTTTACCGAGCAGGCGGCGGTGTTCAGCAAGGAGTCGGTGGTCGGTGAGAGCCGTGGCCACTGGTACCTGCGTCAGCTACGTGGCTCCAGCAACCTCAACGGCGGGCCGCTGTTTCATATCCTCACCGGCAACCTAAGCCACCAGATCGAACATCACCTGTTCCCCGATCTGCCGGCGCGGCGTTATGCAGCGTTGGCCGTGGAAGTGCGCGAGATCGCCGAGCGCTACGGTCAGGTCTATAACAACGGCAGTTTGTGGAGCCAATTCTCGACAGTGCTTAAGCGGATTTGGATCTACCGCCGTCGTCCCGTCGAAGCTATGCCGGCTGGCGCGTAAACACGCAAGTCAGGTAACGGTTGCTAAAGCCGTAACGCAGCATCGAATACAGCCGGCTGAACAGATACAGCGGACGCTTGCGGTAGTACAACAGCACAGCATTGCCGACCCCTTCGGAGCGGTGCTGTTTGTGTTGATCGACCTGTTTCGAGAATAAACCTTTGAACTGCCACCACTGAATCTGTTCCAAGTGCTGGCTGGCATGCAGCCCTTGCTGGCGGAACAGTGCATAAAAGCTGCGTTTGCTGAAGTCATGCAGGTGGTGGGGGTTGCCGTCCAGGGTTGGCGTGATCGGCACCGAAGCGATGACCTTGCCGCCGTCAGCCAATAAGCGCGCATAGTTGGCCAGCAGCACGTGCGGGCGCGGCAGATGCTCGATGGTTTCCAGGCTGACGATGCAATCGAAGCCCTGGTCGCTGCTGAACTGCTCGGCATCGGCGCATTCATAACGCAGATTGGCCAGCTGGTAATGCTCGCGGGCGTAGGCAATGGCCGCCGGGTCGATGTCCACGCCGGTAACCTGCTTGTCCGGGTTGCGCTCGGCCAGTAGCGCCGTGCCATAGCCGCAGCCGCAGGCCATATCCAGCACGCGCTGGCCGCTGAGGTGTTCGGCGGCAAACTCATAGCGCTGCATATGAATCTGCAGGCTGGCCTGGTCATCCGGGTTGAGCGGGTTGAGATCCTTCGGGTAAATCCGTTCGATGGTATGCATGGTCATGGCAGCGCAAAGAGAAGCCGGGACTATATGTCAGGCGGCCCAGTTTTCCCACGAGCGGCATTGGCATGCTTCGTGGTTCAGCACTTTCTTTCTCGGCGGTATGACACAAGGATGGTTTGCTATGTCGACATCTTCTGCACCCCGTTATCCCCTGGTCCTGGTGCCAGGTTTACTCGGCTTTATCAGCCTGCTCGGTTACCCCTACTGGTATGGCATCGTCACGGCGCTGCGCCGCATCGGTGCAAAAGTCTTCCCGGTGCTGGTGTCTTCGGTGCATTCCACTGAGGTGCGCGGCGAGCAACTGCTGCTGCGCATCGCCGATGTGCTGCAGGAGACCGGCGCAGAAAAAGTCCACCTGATCGGCCACAGCCAGGGCGCCCTGACGGCGCGCTACGCGGCCGCGCTAAAGCCCGAGTGGGTGGCGTCCGTCACCTCGGTAGCCGGGCCTAATCATGGTTCGGAACTGGCGGACTTTCTCAAGCGCAAAGCCCCGCACGGCAGCTGGCGCGAGCGTCTGTTGTCGCGTCTGCTGCGTGGCGTAGCGCGTTGCATGGCTTGGCTGGAACGCGGCTATAAAGGTGAGCCACTGCCGATGGATGTGGCTGCAGCGCAGCAATCGCTGACCAGCGACGGTGTGGCAGCCTTTAATGTGCAGTATCCGCAGGGCCTGCCTGAAGTCTGGGGCGGTGAGGGCGCAGCCGAGGTCAATGGCGTGCGCTACTACTCCTGGTCCGGCACCATTCAGCCGGGTATCACCGATAAAGGCGGCAACCGCTTCGATGGGCCGAATGTCGCCTGCCGGATGTTTGCCAAAACCTTTCAGCGTGAGCCTGGGCAATGCGATGGCATGGTCGGGCGCTACAGCTCACACCTGGGCACGGTGATCGGTGATCAGTACCCGATGGATCACTTCGACATCATCAATCAGACCTTCGGCCTGGTCGGCAAAGGCGCTGAGCCGGTAAAGCTGTTTGTCGAGCATGCGCAACGGCTGCAGGCCGCAGGGCTTTAGGCTTCGCCTAGTTCGACCCAGATGCCCTGATCATCTTCGCGGATGGCAAGTTCTTGCAGCGATTGCCCGGCGCAGGGGCCGGCGACGCATTCGCCGGATTCGATCAGAAACAGTGCGCCGTGGGTGGCGCATTGGATCAGGCTGGCGCTGTGATCAAGAAACTGGTCGGGCAGCCATTCCAGGGGGATGCCACGGTGCGGGCAGCGATTGCGATAGGCATACAGCTGGCCGTCCTTGCGCACGGCAAACAGCTTCTCTCCCGCTATCTCAAAGCCCCGGCTCTGGCCTTCGGCCACTTCATCCGGTGCACATAAACGCAACATAGGAACCTCCCCGACAGGCCGGCATTATGCCGCCCTGGCGTGGAAGTGAAAGAGGAGGGCGCATCCTTGCGCCAAGTGGAACTCTTTTTCGCGGCTAGTTGATAGCGCGGTAGACGTGTTGCTGGGTCAGATTTCCCAGACCAGATTGACGGCGGCATGGCGGCCCGGCTGGCTGAAGCGGCCGATGCTTGGGCTGTTTTCAGTCAGGCCGCGCACGTCACCCCACTGCCAGTACTCTTTGTCGGTCAGGTTGAACAGGCCGGCATTCACGGCAAAGGCATCAGTCATCTGCCACCAGCCGTTGAGGTCGAGTACGCCATAACCCGATGTCTCGGCATGATTGGCGGTTTGGGTCATGTCGACGCGGGTTTTCGCCGCCACCAGGGTCCAGCTCAGCTCGCCACCAAACTTGCCGCTCGGCTCGCTGTAGCCCAGGCCGAATACACCCTTGAGCGGGTCGACGCTGTTGATCGGCTGACCTGTGCCCTCATCCTTGCCGCGGGCGTAAGCCACGCTGCCGCGGGCTTTCCAGCCGGCCGGCAGGCCCAGTTGGTCGAGGAACAGTTCGCCTTTGGCTTCCGCACCGCGAATGGTTACGCGATCACGGTTGACGTACTGGAACTCGCCGAAGGGGAAACCCGGCACGCTGGAGGGCCGGCTGACCTGTTCAATAAAGTCGTCGTACTGGTTGTAGAACAGCGCCGCACCAAAGCTGCCGATGGCGTACTGGCCGCGCAGGCCCAGCTCGAAGCTGTCGCTGGTTTCCGCCTTCAGGTTGGTATTGGCCAGGGTGCGGTACATGCCGGGGTTGGCGAACTCGCCGAAGATCTCGATTGCCTGTGGCGCGCGGAAGCCTGCAGCGTACTGACCGTAGACGCTGTGGGCGTCGTCGAGTTGGTAGGTCACGCCAAACTTGGGAGACAGCGCCGAATCCTTGAAGTCGCTTGGGTCGCGCTCGGTGGCCTGGCTGTTGAGGTACTTATTGGTGACGTGTGGGCTCATCTCATAGTGGTCGTAGCGCAGGCCCGGTAGCAGGGTCCAGCGGCCGATGCTGATGCTGTCCTGAGCAAACAGGGCGTATTCCTTGGTGGTCGGATCGGGGAAGTCGCTGGTGGGTAGAACAGGCGTGGTCACGCCGGTGGCCAGTACGGTCTCGCCGCCTTCGCGCAGATCCGCGTTCTTCAGGTGTTTGACGTCCAGACCATAGACCAGCGCATGTTGCGTGCTGCCGATGCTGAATGCCTTGTCCAGCTTGGTGTTGAACGCCCAGAGCTTTTCTTCGTAGTACGAATCTCGTGTGCGGTAGCGTGGCTGCCCGCCGACCACGCGGTCCTCGAACGTTTGCTGACGGGTCTGGCTGTCCTGGTAGCTGAGCTGGCTGTGGATCTGATCAACCAGCAGGGTGTCGAGTTGCTGGGTATGGGCGAGGGAATAGCGCTCACGGTCGACGCGGTCTTCAGCATCCTGAGTACGGATGGTGGCCGTGTTGCTGTAGTTGCTCAGTACCTGGGTGTCGGTGTCGTCCTGGTAACGCTCGTAGGTCAGCTGCAGGCGGCCGCTGTCGCTGTAATCCCAGCCGAATTTGCTCAGCAGGTTGTCGGTGCGGTAATCCAGTGGATTGGCCTGCTCGCGGGTTGCGCCGATACCACCCTGGCCGCTGTGGGTGTCCGTGGCCTGGCCACTGCGCCGGCCCAGGTGCAGCAGGCCATCGACCTGGCCAAGGCGTGCGGCGAAGGTAGCGCTGCGCTGCCAGCTGTCATCGCTGCCGTCATAACCGGTTTTCAGGCGGGCGTAAGCGTCATCGCCTTCGTCCAGATAGTCGCCGGCATCCTTGGTCAGGAAGCTCACCGCGCCGCCAATCGCATCGCTGCCGTACAGCGAACTGGCAGGGCCACGGATAATTTCCACCTGCTTGACGGTGTCGAGGTCGACGTAATCGCGCTTGGCGCTGAGGAAACCGCCAAAGGAGAAAGCGTCCGGCATACCGACACCATCTACCTGGGTCAGTACGCGGTTGCCGCCGATACCGCGGATGGTAAAGCCCGATAGGCCGAAGCGATCACCACTGCCGCCGACCGACACGCCGGGCTCGTAGCGCACCAGATCCTTGATGTTCTTGATGTTCTGCTGGTCGATCTGCCGTTCGGTTTGTACCGACACCGTGCTCGGCACCTGGTCTAGTGTTTGCTCGGTACGGGTGGCCGTGACGGTCACGGTATCGAACTGGTTCGGCGCTTTCTCGGCGCCAAGGGCCAGCGATGGGCTGAGCAGCAGCAGGGCAAGCCAGGGGCGGCGGGCGAATGGAGGACTTCTGTGCATGGGGACTCCAGGATCGTACGGGTGGTTTCTGTGACCACCGGGTTGGCATCGGCGGCAAACCTAAACGACATTGACATGCGAATGCAAATAATTATCAAATAGATCTAATTCGATTTGATTGGGCTTTTGCATGCTGCGTTTGTTGCTGTTTCTGCTGCTTTCGCTGGCGCTGCATGCCGCCGGCTGGCTGCTGCATGGCGAGGCGCAACCGCTTGCGTTGAGTGCGGCGCAAACCCGCGAAGCGCCCCAGGTCTTACGCCTGGCTGCCGTGCTGCAACAGGCCGAGCCGGTGCCGGCCAAGCTGTCTGAGCAACCGCAACCGCAACCGCAACCGCAACCGCAACGCCAGGCGGTCGTGCCTAGAAAGTCTCCGGCACCTAAGCCTGTCGTGCAGGCGCCAGTGGCCAAGGCAAAGCCAGTGGTAGCGGCACAGCCAACTCAAAACCAGCCGGTGCAAGCGCAGCCAACCGAGGCAACCCGTCAGTCGGCTGCGGTGCGTGCAGCGGCTCAAGCCGCGCCAGCCAAGCCTGTTGCTACAAAGCCGGTCGCTGAAGTGCTTAGCCGCAAACCGAGTTTCCGCGAGCCGCCCCGCCAGCCGAATTACCCGTCCCAGGCGCGGCGGCGTAATCAGCAGGGTGTGGTGCTGGTCGAGGTGCGTCTGGATGAGCGCGGCCAGCAACGCAGCCTGAACGTTCTGCGCTCTTCGGGCGTAGAGAGTCTTGATCGCGCCGCTCTGGAGGCGGTTGCCAAGTGGCGCTTTCGCCCCGAAACCACAGGCGGCCAGGCCGTGCCTAGCCGCGTACAGATCCCTATTCAGTTCGCTTTGACGGCGAGCCGTTGATCAATCAGTGAGGAGTTTCCCATGAGCACACACGCCCAATCCGTCGCGCCCAGTAATGATCTGTATCTGGCTTGGCAGGTGCTGCGCAGCGAGCAGCCACGCTTACGCGCTCGCGATGCCGCCGAGCGTCTGGCCGTCAGCGAGGCCGAACTGGTGGCCAGCCGCCTTGATGTCGATGCTGTGCGCTTGCAGGCGGACTGGGCGCAGCTGCTGCCGGCATTGGGCGAGCTGGGTTATGTGATGGCGCTGACCCGCAATGAGCATTGCGTGCATGAGCGCAAAGGTTATTACCGTGAAGTGACGGTCACCGGTAATGCTCAGATGGGGTTGGTGGTCTCGGCCGATATCGACCTGCGTCTGTTCCTCGGCGGCTGGGCCAGTGTGTTTGCCATCGAGGAGCAAACCGGCAAAGGCACCCAGCGCAGCATTCAGGTGTTCGACCGCCAAGGCATTGCGGTGCACAAGGTGTTTCTCACCGAAGACAGCCAGCTAAGTGCCTGGGCGCCAATGGTGGAGCGTTTCCGCATGGCTGAGCAGAGCGCCGAGTTGGAACTGATGCCGCTGCCCCAGGTGCAGCCCGCGCAAGCCGATGCCCAGGTAGACACGAATGCTCTGCGCGTGGGTTGGTCGACCCTCAAGGACACTCATCACTTCTTCGCCCTGCTGAAAAAGCACGGCACTACTCGCACCCAGGCTCTGCGTCTGGCCGGGAGTGAGTGGGCCGAGCCGCTGGACGTGCAAGAACTGCCCAAACTGCTGGAGCAGGCTGGGGCGCGTGAAGTGCCGATCATGGTGTTTGTCGGTAATCGTCACTGCATCCAGATTCACTCCGGCCCGGTGCGCAACCTGCGCTGGATGGACGCCTGGTTCAACGTGCTCGATCCCGAGTTCAATCTGCACTTGCAGACCACTGGCGTGACCGAGCTGTGGCGGGTACGCAAGCCCAGCACCGATGGCGTCATCACCAGCTGGGAAGCCTTCGATGCCAATGGCGAGTTGGTGGTGCAGCTGTTTGGCGCGCGCAAACCGGGCGTCCCGGAGCGCGAAGACTGGCGCGCCCTGGCCGAAAGCGCGCCAGCGCTGGAGTGCTGAGATGAGCCAGTGGTGGAGTGCGATGGGGCCGCTGGGCTGGCCGCTGGCGCTGTGTTCGCTGCTGGCGCTGGCACTGATTCTGGAGCGCCTTAGCGTATTTCTGCGTTTGCAGCCGCTGAGCACTGCCGCCGGGCGTGCGGCTGTCAGCGCCTGTCGCACCTGTGAACGTGAGCACTGCAAAGGCCGTGCGCGTGGTTGGCGCTATGGCCTGGCGTTGTTGCTCAAACACAGCGCCTTGCCGGCGGTGCAGCGCGAAGAGCTGCTCGGCTGCTGGTTGCTGGAAGAGCGTCAGCGTCTCAATCGACAACTGCGCTTGCTGCAGCTGATCGGCATGCTGGCGCCCATGCTCGGGCTGCTCGGCACGGTGCTGGGCATGCTTGAGATGTTTGCCAATATCGCCGGGCAGAACAGCCCGGTCACCCCTGCGCTGCTCGCCGATGGGTTGTGGCAGGCGCTGTACACCACGGTGTGGGGCTTGCTGATCGCCATACCGGCGCTGGCGGCGGGGCAGGGCTTTGCCTTGTGGGCCGAGCGTTATCTGGAGGGCGTGCAGGCGTTGCTCAATCGCTGTCAGCTGGCATTGGATGGTCTGGAGCTGGAACTGCCGAGTAATCAGCCAGCCGCGCAGTGGGTGTTGTCGTGATCCGTCTGCCGGCTGCCAGCAATTCTCAGGGCAATCTGTTGCCCGATCTGACACCGCTGCTCGATGTGATTTTTATCGTGCTGGTGTTCTTTCTGCTGACCGCGCAAACGCCACTGCTGGAGCTGCCTTTGCAGTTACCGCAGAGCCGCGAGGCGCTGCCCACGGCGAGTGCCGGCAACGGCGAACGCATGCAAATACAGCTCTCAGCCGAAGGTGCTTGGCGCTTTAACGGCGTGCAGCAGGCGGATTTCACCAGGCTGCGCACTGAACTGACTGCAGCCTTTGTCGCCGACAACACGGCAGGTCTGGACCTGGCGCTGGATCGTCAGGCGCCGCTGTCGGCATTTCTCGATCTGATGGCCTTGCTGCAACAGCAGGGCATTCAGGACAGTCGCATTCTTCTAGAGGCCAATCATGAAACGCCTTAATTCTTTGTTCGCCCTCTGCGCGAGCCTGTTGTCCTGTGCCTCGCTGATGGCCGCCGAGCCGTTGCCGCAACGCTGGATCAGTTCCGGCGGCTCGCTCAGTGAGTGGGTGGTGGCGCTGGGTGGCGAAAGCCGTCTAGTCGGGGTGGACAGCACCAGTCAGCATCCAGAGTCGCTGCGCGTCTTGCCGAGCATCGGTTATCAGCGTCAGTTGGCTGCCGAGGGCATGCTGACGCTGCGCCCGGATGTACTGATCGGCAGCGAAGAAATGGGCCCGCCGCCGGTGCTGGCGCAATTGCGCGGTGCCGGAGTGCGGGTGGAAATGCTCTCGTCCAAGGCCAATCTGGCCAGCCTACAGGCCAGCCTGCAGCGCATCGGAACCTTGCTGGGGGAGCCGCAGCGCGCCGATCAGGCCTTTGCGGCCTATCAGCAGCGCTTGCAACAACAGGCCGACTGGCTGGTGACTGCGCAACGTCAGCAAGCGGCTCCGGGTGTGTTGCTGTTGCTTGGGCATGCCGGTGGTAGCCCGATGGCGGGCGGCAAGGACACCTCGGCCGATTGGCTGATCGAGCGTGCCGGTGGGCGCAATCTGGCCAGCCATAGCGGTTATAAGGCGCTGTCCACCGAAGCTCTGCTGGCGCTCGACCCGGAGGTGGTGATCATCGCCGACCGCAGCCTGTCCGGTGATGCTGCGCGTGATGCGCTGTTGCAGCAGAACCCGGCTCTGGCGGCGACCCGGGCGGCGCGTAACCAGCGTTTGCTGATGCTTGAGCCGACGCTGCTGGTTGGTGGTCTTGGCCCGCGTTTGCCGGATGGGCTGGCGGCCTTGTCCGCAGCCTTTTATCCTGCCAGCCAACCTCTGGTCGCCGAAGCTAAGCCCACGCCATGAATCCTGTTATTCGTCCGCGCTCACTGTTTATCGCACTGAGCCTGTTGCTTGCGCTCGCGCTTTGGTTATCCCTGGCGCTGGGGCCGGTCAGCCTGCCGCTCCTCGACACCCTCAAGGCAGCGCTGCGCCTGCTTGGCCTGGCGCAACCGGGTGATGATCTGGCCCAGGCCGAGCTGATCCTCGGGCAGATTCGTCTGCCGCGCACCTTGCTGGGCCTCCTGGTCGGTGCGGTGCTGGCGCTGTGCGGGGTGGCGATGCAGGGGCTGTTTCGCAACCCGCTGGCAGATCCCGGGTTGATCGGGGTCTCCAGCGGTGCGGCTCTGGGCGCGTCGATTGCGATTGTCGGCGGCGCGGCCATGGGCGGCTTGCCGGAAGCGTTCGCTCCTTATCTATTGTCCTTGTTCGCCTTTATCGGCGGCCTTGGCGTGACGGCGCTGGTCTATCGCCTGGGTCGGCGTGACGGCGAAACTAATGTGGCGACCATGCTGCTGGCCGGTATTGCGCTGACCGCATTGGCCGGTGCGGCCATCGGCCTGTTTACCTACCTGGCCGATGACGCCACTTTGCGTACCCTGACGTTCTGGAACCTGGGCAGCCTCAATGGCGCCAGTTACGCGCGCCTGTGGCCACTGTTGCTGGTGACGGCAGCGGTCGCGCTGTGGCTGCCGCGCCGGGCCAAGGCCCTGAACGCCTTGCTGCTGGGCGAGTCCGAGGCGCGTCACCTGGGCTTTGCCGTGGAACGGGTCAAGGCCGAGCTGGTGTTCTGCACCGCCCTCGGTGTGGGCGCAGCTGTGGCAGCGGCGGGGATGATCGGCTTTATCGGCCTGGTGGTACCGCATCTGGTGCGTCTGCTGGTCGGGCCGGATCATCGCGTGCTATTGCCAGCCTCGGCACTGGCGGGTGCCAGCCTGTTACTGCTGGCCGATTTGGTGGCGCGGCTGGCATTGGCTCCGGCCGAATTGCCGATTGGTATCGTTACGGCGCTGATTGGCGCGCCGTTCTTTCTGTATCTGTTGTTGCGAGGGCGTACCTGATGCTGCGCGCGGAAAATCTGGCGGTACAGCGCGGCCCGTGCACGGTGTTGGCGGATATCAACCTGGAGTTGCGTCCCGGCGAAGTGCTTGGCGTATTGGGGCCCAATGGCGCCGGTAAGAGCACCTTGCTCGGCGCCTTGTGCGGCGAGCTGCAGCCGAGCCACGGCGATGTCTGGCTGGATCAGCGGAGGCTGCAGGACTGGCCCGGTAGCGAGCGAGCGCAACGCCTGGCGGTGTTGCCGCAGACCTCGACGCTGAATTTTGCCTTTCGTGTGGAAGAAGTAGTCGGCATGGGCCGTTTACCCCATGCCAGCGGCCGCCTGCGTGATGCACAGATCATCAAGCAGGCGTTGGAAGCGGCCGATGCCTTGCATTTGGCCGGACGCAGTTACCTCGCGTTATCCGGCGGCGAGCGCCAACGTGTGCACCTGGCACGTGTGCTGGCGCAGCTCTGGCCCGGTGGGGAAGGACAGATGCTGCTGCTCGATGAGCCCACGTCGATGCTCGATCCACTGCATCAGCACACCACGCTGCAGGCCACCCGCGCCTTCGTCGAGCAGGGCGCTGCGGTGCTGGTGATTCTTCACGACCTCAATCTGGCCGCGCGTTACTGCGACCGCCTGTTGCTGCTGGAGCGCGGCCGCCCCCATGCGTTAGGTAGCCCCGAGGAAGTGCTGCGTGCCGAGCCGCTACAGGCTGTATTCGGGCTTGAGGTGCTGGTGCAGCGGCATCCGGAACGGGGTCATCCTTTAATCGTTGCTCGTTAAGGTTGTGTCTATGCGTATTACATTACTACTGGTTATCGCGCTGTTGAGCGCCTGCCAGGCCTCGCTACCGGCTTTACCCGCTTGGCAGAGCCCGGAAGGTTTGCAGCATCCTGAGCTGGGGCAGATTGTCGAGTTGCGCAGCGGCGCGCTTCTTACCCCGGCGCAGCTGCTGGACCGTCTGGCTACTGCGCCCAAGGTGCTGGTGGGCGAGCGGCACGACAATCCCGATCACCATGCGCTGCAGCTCTGGCTGTTGCGCGTGCTCGCGGCACAGCGGCCGCAGAGCAGTCTGCTGCTGGAGATGCTGACGCCGGATCAGCAGGCCAAGGTCGATCAGGTGCGCGCTGCCATTGCGGCCGGGCAGGCACCGCAGGACATTCTCAACGCCCTGGCCTGGCAACCAGGCTGGGCCTGGTCGCTGTACGGGCCGCTGGTGCAGCATGCTTTGCGTCAGCCTTATCCGCTGCTGGCGGCCAATCTCGAGCGCCGCGAAATCATGCAGATTTACGCCGAGGTGCTGCAGCTGCAAGGCCAGGCTTCTACGGCGCAGCCAGTACGTGAGGCGCTGTTTGAACAGATTCGCCAGTCGCACTGCAACCTGCTGCCGGAAAGCCAGTTGCCGGCCATGCTCGCCGTGCAGCAACAGCGTGATAGGCGCATGGCCGAAGCCTTGCTGGCTGCGCCGGCGCCAAGTCTGCTGTTTGCTGGCGCCTTCCATGTGCGCCGTGAGTTGGGTGTGCCGCTGCATCTACAGGATTTAGGGGCAGCGGAAGGCGTGCAGGTGTTGATTCTTGCGGAGGTCGGCAGCCAGGTTGCCGCCGAGTCAGCCGATTACGTCTGGTTCACCCCGGCGCAACCTGAACAGGACCACTGCGCAAAACTGCGACCCTAGCCCGATTTGCCTGCGGCTGAGCAGGTAGTCTGCGGTTTTCACCGGAGACTGCTGATGCCAGCCGCTGCCCACGCCCTGCTTACCCGCTATTTCAACGCCCTCAACGAACGCGACAGCCGCGCCTGCCTGGCCCTGCTCAGTGCCGATGTGCTGCTGGATATCAACCAGGGCCCGCGCGAGCAGGGCGTACAAGCCTTTGCCGATTATCTGGAGCGCACCCAGCGCTGCTATCGCGAAAGCATCGATAACTTGCAGATACTCACCGAACCAAGCGGGCAGCGCGCCGCCTGTGAGTTCACCCTGAGCGGTGAATACCTGAGCACCGATGATGGCCTGCCAGACGCCTGTGGCCAGAGCTATCAACTGACGGCAGCAAGTTTCTTCGAAATTCGTGACGGCAAGATCTGCCGCGTAAGCCAGCATTTCAATCTGCCGGAATGGTTGGCGCAGGTCGATTTCTAAAGGCTGGTAAGCCCACTTTTCGACAGGCAAAAAAAGACCCGGCAAGAGCCGGGTCAATAACCGTGATTAGCCTGATGAGGAGATAATCTGAAGAGGCCGACTGAAGGTCTCTTACGCTTATCGGCTGATCTCGCGATCAGTTGTGGTAATAATAACAATTCTCATTTTCATGTCAATACCCCCCAACAAACTTTTTTATCGAGCTGCCAACTACCTGCTCGGCCCATAAACAAAGAACCCGACACGAGGTCGGGTTCTTCAGGCCGCAAGCGGGTTTCAGGACACTTCGGCCGGCAGGCGCAGCTGGGTAACTTCCTTGTTCAGCAGGTCGATACGCTTGGCCATGCTCTCGATCAGGCTGTGGGCAATCCGTGGGTTGCTTTGCATCAGGCTGAGGAACTGCTCTTTGGGAATGACCATCACGGTGCAGGGTTCGCTGGCCAATACGGTGGCGCTGCGCTTCTCGCGGGTGAACACCGCCATGGCGCCGAAGATTTCATCCTTCTGCACGTCACCGACCTTGTGCCCGTCGACGTATGCCTCGGCATGACCTTCGATGATGATAAATACGTTGTCGGCGACATCGCCCTGATGGATCAGCTCTTCACCCGCAGCAAAGTGCTGGAAGCCGGTGGAGGGGCGAATTTCTGGCTGTTTCAAGCGCGCCAGGGCATCGGAAAGCAGGGCGGTATGGCCGATCAGGTACTGGATAAACAGTTCCTGGCGCTGTTCGCTGGCATAGATGTGCTTGAACACTTCGCTGCGCGAGTAGGGAATCAGGCTCAACTGTTCTTCGCTGCTGTAGCGGCAGCTGGGCATGTCCAGGCCCTGGCGCAGGCCAACCAGGTCGCCTTCCTGCAGGTAAAACAGCGGGCGCTCATCGACTACGGCATGCAGCAGGCCATTTTCAATGATGAATAGCTGATTGCCTGGCAGCATCTTGCCCAGGTCGTCCGCACGTTCAAGCTGTAGTGGCGATCCAGCAGGTGCAAGCCCATCGAGCAATTGAGTGGGGATGCTTTGTAGTCGGTTGATCAGCTGATCGGCGTAAGCCGGTTGCTCCCCGAGTAAATACATGAGCGAATTTCCTTGAACTGGCTGGGCATACTTAACCGCACGAACGTCCCTAAAACAATAGTTGCCAGCGCGCTTCAGGTAAATCAAAAGCCTGAGAGGTTGTGAGCTAGCTCTTGTTGTGGGGTGAACTTTCATCGAGCTGGCCATTCAGTTCGGCCTTATGCCCGGGTGGCAGTTCGTTCCAGTGCACGTCCAGCAGTGCGCCTTCAATCGCATACAGCAGCACCTTGGATGCCCTGAAACCCCGCGCGCGTACCGCTCGATAGGCGCTGACCGCGCCCAGTCGACGCAGGTCATTAGCGCTGTGAATGCCAACCGCGTGGAGCCACTGGGCCGAGGTTTTGCCGAGGTTCTTCAGGTGTTGCAGTTCATCGTTCATCAAGCCTCCTTGCGCTGCTGGGCAGTCGTGCGGATGGAGTCAGTTTGGCGTGCCTGCAAGAAAGTGTAGCGGCCAGCGGACAAAACGTGGCTGTTTGGCATCACCCCATGCCTGGCGCAGTTTTGGCTGCAGTTGCAGTAGAGGATCGCCGCCGTTTTGCTGCTCGTAACGCTGCACCGCTGACCAAGTGCGCAGGTAGCCCAACAGCTGCTCCAGGGTCCAGCTGACTTCAATAGCCGAGGCGGGCGGAGTGAGTGCCTTAAAGGGGTTGTCGATATCGCGGTAGCCAGCATCGACACTGGCGCGGCCGGCTGGCCAGTAGCCGCCGAGGGTATTCCAGTAAAAGTCGTCGATCAGTGCGTCCAGCTCAGCGTCGATGCGCATCAGGCTGTAACACCAGGCGCAGAACACGCCGCCGGGCTTTAGCAGGCGGCGTACTTCGGCAAAGAACGCCGGTGTGGCAAACCAGTGCAGCGCCTGCGCCACCACAATCAGGTCCAGACTGTGGCTGGGCAGGGGTTGCGCCTGCGCCTCGGCGACGAATAACTGCAGCCCAGCTTGATCCGCGCCAGCCTGTAACTGCTCCAGGCTGGCATCGCAGGCCAGTACCTGCTCGAAATGCTCGCGCAGTGGGTGACTTGCTTGGCCATTACCACAGGCAATATCCAGCGCCCGCAGGTGTTCCGGACATTGTGCGGCCAGCCAGGCAAACAGGCTTTTTGGGTAATGCGGGCGAAAGCTGGCGTAGGCGTCCGCTCGGGCGCCGAATAGCTGGCTGACGTGGTCGCCGCTCAACGAGTGTTGTAGCGCAGGCGGGTGCCGAAATTCACTGACATAAGAATCTCGTCAGCCGTCAGCTCCACTGGGAAGTAGGCCCCGGAAATCTGCGCGTGAGCCAGGCTGGCGCCCTCGAGTTGGGCATTGCGCAGATCGAGGCCGCGCAGGTCGGTGCCGCGAAAGTAGGCGTTGGTGAAGTTGATGCCTTGGGCATCCAGGGCGCGCAGGTCAATGCCGCGAAAATCACCGTCGCTCAGGTCGACGACTGTGTCTTTGGGCTTTTGCGCATTGAAGGCGGTAATTTGTTCGTTGCGGATCAGGATATACAGCGGGCTATCCAGTTGTCGGGGCTGACTCATGGGGCATCTCCATATGAACTCACCGCCAGTATAGAAGCCGCGGCGCGCTCTGCTCGCGCCGCAACTCTATTGCCCGTTTTGTTCGTTACAGGCCGGTAAGGCGCTGGCGAATGCGCGCGATCAGAGTGTCCAGGCTGGCGCTCTCGTGGGTGTCTACACGCTTGCTGTGCAGCAGCTCATCGTCGGTCAGCGCTTCGCGGCTGGCTTGCTGGGCGTGCACGACGTCCATGGTGGCATCGGATGGGTCGCTGCCGGCGGCCTTGCGTTGCTCCAGCCAGCTGGCGATCACTTCGTCCGGCGCGCTGCATTCCAGAATCAGGAAGGGTGCGCCGCAGGCTTCGGCAACCTGGCTGGCCGCTTCGCGCTGCGCCTGCTTGAGGTAGGTGGCGTCGATGACTACCGGGAAACCGGCGTGCAGCGCGGCGTCGGCCAACTGATGCAAGCGCTGGTACGTGGCGGCGCTGGCGTCCTGGGTGTAGATGCCGGCGCTGAGTTTGCCGAGGTCGGCATCCTTCTGCTCACCGAACAGGCGCTTACGCTCTACATCCGAACGCAGACGAATAGCGCCGAGTGCTTCCACCAGGCGCATGGCCACATGGCTTTTGCCCACTGCGGAAACGCCGTTGGTAATGACCAGGAAGTTCGACGGGATGGCGCTGTAGCTTTCCGCCAGGTTGGCGTAGTTGCGGTATTGGCGCAGGGTTACGGCTTTTTGCACGGCGTCGGTCTGATGGGCCAGGCTGAACAGAGCAACTTTGGCGCGTACCAGAGCGCGATAGGCTTTGTAGAAATTCAGCAGCTCCAGAGCGGCGTAATCACCGGTGTGCTCCAGCCAGCCATTGACGAAGCGCCAGGCGTGGGCCTTGAGACCGCGATCTTCCAGGTCCATAGCGAGGAAGGCGGCGTCCGAGGCGATATCGATCAGACGGAATGGCTCGTTGAACTCGATGCAGTCGAACAGCACCACCTGATCGTCCAGCAGGGTGGCGTTGCCCAGGTGAATGTCGCCATGGCATTCGCGGATCGAGCCATTGGCGGCGCGCTTGGCCAGCAGTGGCTCGAGGCGCGCGTAGTTGGCTTCGGTCCAGGCTTGCAGGGCTTCCAGCTGCTGCAGATCGGCCGCGTCATTGAGCATCGGACGGATCTGTTCGAAGTTCTGCCGCATCGGCGCGACGATCGCTTCGGGGGCACACAGCGCATGGCTGGCCGCGACCGCAGGGGTCGAGCCGTGGAAGTCGGCAATCTGCTTTGCTAGGGCGTCGATATGCGCTTCGCTCAGTTCGCCGCGCGCCTGCACGTCACTGAGCAGCTGGCTTTGCGGGAACTGACGCATTTTCAACGCGTATTCGATGGCTGGACCAGTGCCGCCCAGTTGCGGGGCATCGACGCTGCCAGTGATCGGCAGCACTTCTAGATAAAGGCCTTGGGTCAGGCGCTGGTTGAGGCGCAGCTCTTCCTTGCAGAAGTGTTCGCGTGCGCTCAGCTCTGTGAAGTCGAGAAAACCGAAGTTCACCGGTTTCTTGAGCTTGTAGGCGAAGGGGCCGGTGAGCACCACCCAGGAAATATGGGTTTCGATGACCTGGAACTGCTCCACAGGATGAGGGTAGAGGGCCGGGTTCTGCAGTGCGGCGATCAGAGCTTGGCTCACGGGCGATCCTTGGCGTGTACTGAATAAGAGGCGGCCATTATGGCCGCTCAACGCCAGTCTGCAAACCGCTGAGCTGGCCTGCTGGCAAGCGGGCAAAGTGCGTATAATGCCGCGCCATGACTCGTACCCGATCTTCTCGTCCCCGTTCTAAACGCCGTTCCGGCGGTATGCGCCCCTGGTTGGGCTGGGCTATCAAGCTCGGCCTGGTTGGTTTGGTGGTACTCGCCGTGTTTGCGGTTTATCTCGATGCTGTGGTGCAGGAGAAGTTCTCCGGCAAGCGCTGGACTGTGCCCGCCAAGGTTTATGCCAGACCGCTGGAGCTATTCGTTGGGCAGAAACTGGCCAAGGATGACTTCCTCAAGGAGCTGGATGCCTTGGGCTATCGCCGCGAAAACGCAGTGGCCGGTCCCGGCGGCGTGTCGGTGGCAGGCAACAATATCGAGCTGCATTCACGCGGTTTTCAATTCTATGAAAGCACCGAGCCGTCGCAGCGCGTGCGCGTGCGCTTCTCCGGTGACTATGTAGCAGGCCTGACTCAGGCCGGTGGTGGCAATCTGGCGGTGGCGCGGCTTGAGCCGCTGCTGATTGGTGGCTTGTACCCGGCGCACCAGGAAGATCGCGTGCTGATCAAGCTGGAGCAGGTGCCGCCGTATCTGGTGGAAACCCTGGTGGCGATTGAAGATCGTGAGTTCTTCAATCACTTCGGCGTGTCGCCCAAGGGCATTGCTCGCGCAGTGTGGATCAACGCCACCGCCGGTCAGCTGCGTCAGGGCGGCAGTACCTTGACTCAGCAGTTGGTGAAGAACTTCTACCTGACCAACGAGCGCACCCTGGTCCGTAAGGCAACCGAAGCCATGATGGCGGTGCTGCTGGAACTGCATTACGAGAAGAAGGACATTCTTGAGGCGTACCTCAATGAAGTGTTCCTGGGCCAGGACGGCCAGCGTGCGGTGCACGGCTTTGGTCTGGCCAGCCAGTATTTCTTCAGTCAGCCGCTGTCCGAGCTGAAGCTCGATCAGGTGGCGCTGCTGGTGGGCATGGTCAAAGGGCCGACTTACTACAATCCGCGCCGTAACCCCCAGCGTGCGTTGGAACGGCGCAACCTGGTGCTCGATGTGCTGGCAGCGCAGGGCGTTGCCAGCACTGAAGAAGTGGAAGCGGCGAAGCAAAAACCGTTGGGCATTACTCAACGCGGTACTTTGGCGGACAGCTCTTTCCCGGCCTTCCTCGATCTGGTCAAGCGCCAGCTGCGTGAGGATTATCAGGAGCAGGACCTGACCGAAGAAGGCCTGCGCATCTTCACCAGTTTCGATCCGATCATGCAGCTCAAAGCCGAAAGCGCCTTGGCCGACACTCTGAAACGCCTG
>JBIHZW010000213.1:0-6455 GCA_044240245.1 Pseudomonas sp.
GTAGCGCGACACGTAGGCCTTTTCTGGCTGGGCGAGGCGCTGGGCCATCTGTGTGTCGCCGGGCAGGTAGTCCATTCGCAGCGACACCACGCGCAGGGTGCCGGGCACTAGTTCGTCCGGATGGGAACGTTTGCTGCCGTGGGCGGCCATATAGTCCATCTCGCCCTGGTAACCCGCGTCCAGCCAGCGCTGCAGGTGCGCCTCGTGTTCGCCCAGTTGCACATCGGCAATCCCGACCTGTTGAAAGCCCAGCTCGCGGCCCCAGTCTTTGATCGACTGGGCGAGGGCGATAAGGTCAAGGGTGTCAGTGTTCATATGAGGGCGGGTAACCGGGGCACAGGTGGGTATAATTCTGCCAGACATCGGAGCCGACGCATGCTGCATTCGCCTGACAATCTTCCTCTGCCGCTGTTCAGCGCCGCACAAGTGCGCGAGCTGGATGCGCGATTGATCGCTGCCGGCACGCCGGGTTTCGAGCTGATGAGTCGCGCCGCGCATGCTATCTGGCGTGCCCTGCGTAGGCGTTGGCCTGATGCGGGCGTGCTGACGGTGCTGGCCGGGCGCGGTAATAACGCCGGTGACGGCTATCTGGTGGCGGCCCTGGCGCTGCGTGCGGGTTGGCGGGTGCAGGTTCTAGCGGTCGGCGATGCGGCGCAGCTGCAGGGTGATGCCGCCCTGGCCCGTGACCATGCGTTGGCTGCCGGTGTAGCGGTGCAGCCCTGGAGCGAATGCGCCGAGCTGCAGGGCGTGGTGCTCGACGCTCTGCTTGGCACGGGTTTGCAAGGCGCAGTGCGCGAGCCTTATGCCCAGGCCATCCGCCTGTTGAATGTCAGCGGTTTGCCGGTGCTGGCGGTGGATATTCCGTCTGGGCTCTGCGCCGATACCGGCCAAGTGCTGGGCGTCGCCGTACGTGCGCAGCTGACGGTCACCCTGATCGGCCTAAAGCTGGGTCTATTTACCGGGCAGTCGGCGGATTATCTAGGCGAGTTGCAGTTTGATGATCTGCAGGCTGATGCGGCCCTGGTCGCGGCTCAAGCCTTTACCGCACAGCGCCTGGCACCGGCCAGTTTGCCGCAGTTGCCGGCGCGTTCGCGTAGTGTGCACAAGGGCCAGTTGGGTCATGTGCTGGTGGTGGGTGGCGATCGTGGTTTTGCCGGGGCTGGCCTGCTGGCTGCGCAAAGCGCGCTGCGCGCCGGTGCTGGGTTGGTCAGCCTGGCAACCCGTGGCGAGCATCTGCCGGCAGCGCAGGCGCGCCTGCCCGAGGTGATGGCCGCCGGCGTGGCGTCGGCCAATCAGCTGCTGGCGCTGGGCGCTAATGCCAGCGTTTGGGTGGTCGGTCCGGGCTTGGGGCAGGGCGCCTGGGGCCGCAGTCTGTTATCGGCGGCTGCGGCCAGCGATGTGGCGCAAGTCTGGGATGCTGATGCGCTGAACCTGCTGGCGCAAGCTGTAGTCCAGTTACCTGCTGCAGCGGTGCTCACCCCGCACCCTGGCGAAGCGGCCCGGTTGCTGGGCATCAGCACTGCAGAGGTGCAGGCCGATCGCCCAGCGGCGGCGCGTGCCTTGGCCCAGCGCTATCAGGCGGTGTGCGTGCTGAAAGGTGCGGGCACCTTGATTGCCGCGCCGGATGGCGGTTTGTGGCTATGTGATCGTGGTCATCCCGCTATGGCTGGAGCGGGACTGGGCGATGTGTTGGCCGGCTTTATCGGCGCGCTACTGGCCCAAGGGCTACCAGCGCTGGAGGCGGCTCAGCTAGCAGTCTATCTGCATGCCAGCGCAGGCGAGCGGCTGGCGCTGCAGGGCCGTGGCCTGGCGGCCAGTGATTTGTGTGCGGTTATTCGTGAATTGTTGCAGGAGCAGTCTGCGTGTCTGAATTAGAACTGTTTGCCGCCGATGAGGAGGCGATGCTGGCGTTGGGCGCACGTATCGCCGAGGCGACCGGCGGCGTTGGCGTGATTTATCTGCATGGCGACCTCGGCGCCGGCAAAACCACCTTGTCTCGCGGCATTATTCGCGGCCTGGGGCACGTCGGGGCGGTGAAAAGTCCGACCTTTACCCTGGTGGAACCCTACGAGATTGGCGCGTTGCGTGCCTTTCACTTCGACCTCTACCGTCTGGTAGATGCCGAGGAGCTGGAGTACCTGGGGATTCGTGATTACTTTGAAGGCGATGCGCTGTGCCTGGTCGAGTGGCCGCAGCGCGGTGCAGGCGTTTTGCCAAAGGCTGACCTGGACATTACCATTAGCCCGCATGGGGCTGGCCGGGCGCTGCGTTTGCACGCGCAAGGCGAACGCGGCACCACCTGGTGCGCCGCTTTGGCCGTCGGGGCATGAATCAATTATGGGGTTGGCTATGCGCATAGGCGCGCGTTTCATCGCAATTGGAGTGGCATTGGTGGGCTTGGCCGCCGATGTAATGGCCGCTTCGGATGTGCGCAGTGTGCGGCTGTGGCGTGCTCCGGATAACACCCGTCTGGTGTTTGATCTGTCCGGCCCGGTTCAGCACAGCGTTTTTCTGCTGTCCTCGCCCAATCGCATCGTCATTGATGTCAGCGGTGCCAAACTAGCCACCAGCTTTAATCAACTGACCCTGAGCAACACGCCGATCACCGGCGTACGCTCGGCGCAGCGCACCCCCGAAGATCTGCGCGTGGTGATTGACCTGTCGGCAGCGGTGACGCCGAAGAGCTTTACCCTCGCTCCCAATCAGCAGTACGGCCATCGCTTGGTGGTCGATCTGTTTGACCAGGAAAGCGGCGCAGCACCCAGCCTGCCAACCACCACCGTGGCCACTGCGCCGCAAGTGCCGGTAACGCCAACCCAGGCCCCGCCGAAGCTGACGCCGATACCCAACGGCAAGCGCGATATCGTGATTGCCATCGATGCGGGCCACGGCGGCGAAGACCCTGGCGCGCTGTCGCCTGTCAAAGGTCAGTATGAAAAGCACGTGACCCTGGCGATTTCCAAAGAGCTGCAGCGGCAGATCAATGCCGAGAAGGGCTTCCGCGCCGAGTTGGTTCGTACCGGCGACTACTTTATCCCGCTGCGCAAGCGCACCGAGATCGCTCGTAAGAAGGGCGCCGACCTGTTTGTGTCCATCCACGCCGATGCTGCACCACGGGCGGCGGCATTTGGTGCCTCGGTGTATGCGCTGTCGGATCGCGGCGCCACCTCGGAAACCGCGCGCTGGCTGGCAGATGCGGAAAACCAGTCGGACCTGATCGGCGGTGCCGGTAATGTCAGCCTGGACGACAAGGACCGCATGCTGGCCGGCGTGTTGCTCGATCTGTCGATGACTGCCTCGCTGTCATCCAGCCTTAACGTCGGCAACAAGGTGCTGGGCAATATGGGTCGAGTGACTCCGTTGCATAAGCGGCGGGTGGAGCAGGCCGGCTTTATGGTGCTGAAGTCACCGGATATTCCGTCGATCCTGGTGGAAACCGGGTTTATCTCAAACCCCAATGAAGCCCGGAAGCTGTCCAGTTCCAGCCACCAGCAGGCTCTGGCGCGCTCGATCGTCACGGGCGTGCGGCAGTTCTTCCATGAAAATCCGCCGCCTGGCACTCACGTGGCTTGGTTGCGCGACAACGGCAAGATTGCCCTCGGCCCGCGCGAGCATGTGGTCAGCTCCGGCGAAAGCCTGGCGCTGATTGCACAGCGTTATCAGGTCAGTCTGGCTGTACTGCGCAGTGCCAATTCGCTGAAAAGCGATGTGATCAAGGTCGGTCAGCGTTTGCAGGTCCCAGCGACTGCTCTGGCTGGGCAGCCATGAGTGAAGCTGCACGTATCCAGCTGCTCAGCCAGCGGCTGGCGAACCAGATTGCTGCCGGTGAGGTGGTTGAACGCCCTGCCTCGGTAATCAAGGAGCTGTTGGAAAACAGCCTGGACTCCGGCGCCAAGCGTATCGAGGTGGATGTCGAGCAGGGCGGCGTCAAGCTGCTCAAGGTGCGTGATAACGGCAGCGGCATCTCCCCGGATGACCTGCCCTTGGCGTTGGCCCGTCATGCCACCAGCAAGATCCGCGAACTGGAAGACCTGGAGCAGGTGATGAGCCTGGGCTTTCGCGGTGAGGCGTTGGCGTCGATCAGCTCCGTCGCGCGCCTGACCCTGACCTCACGCACCGCTGATGCCGAGCAGGCCTGGCAGGTCGAGACCGAAGGGCGCGACATGCAGCCGCGGGTACAGCCCGCTGCGCACCCGGTCGGCACCTCGGTGGAAGTGCGCGACCTGTTCTTCAATACCCCGGCGCGGCGCAAGTTTCTCAAGACTGAAAAAACCGAATTCGATCATCTGCAGGAAGTGATCAAGCGCCTGGCCCTGGCGCGCTTCGATGTGGCCTTCCATCTGCGCCACAACGGCAAGACCGTGCTCGGCCTGCATGAGGCTCCAGATGAACAGAGCCGTGCACGCCGTGTGGCTTCGGTCTGTGGTCCGGCATTCCTGGAGCAGGCGCTGCCGATTGATATCGAGCGCAACGGCCTGCATCTGTGGGGTTGGGTTGGCTTGCCGACCTTCTCCCGTAGCCAGGCGGACCTGCAGTACTTCTATGTGAATGGCCGCATGGTGCGCGACAAGCTGGTTGCCCACGCGGTGCGCCAGGCCTACCGTGACGTGCTGTTCAACGGTCGCCATCCGACCTTTGTGCTGTTTCTGGAAATCGACCCGTCGGTGGTCGATGTCAATGTGCACCCGACCAAGCATGAAGTGCGCTTCCGTGATGGGCGCATGGTCCATGACTTCCTCTACGGCACGTTGCACCGTGCACTCGGTGAGGTGCGCCCGGAAGATCAGCTGGCGGCCCCAGCGACGGTTAACGAGATGCTGCGTCCCACCGGCCAAGCTGCTGGCGAGTTCGGCCCGCAGGGTGAAATTGGCTTGGCCGCCAGCCTGTTGCAGCCTGCGCCGAACGCCTCGGTATGGCGTTCGCCAGGTGCAGGCTATCAGGGCTCCCGCCCGGAAGCGGCCCTGCCGGCAGCTGAAGCGCAGGGCGCCTACCGTGAGTTCTTCTCGCCGATGGCCACTGCGCCGGTTCCCGCTGGCCTGCCGGACGCACAGGGTGATATTCCACCCCTGGGCTATGCCATTGCCCAGCTCAAGGGTATCTACATCCTTGCCGAAAACGTCCAGGGTTTGGTGGTGGTGGACATGCATGCAGCCCATGAGCGCATCACCTATGAACGGCTGAAGGTGGCCATGGCCAGTGAGGGATTGCGCGGTCAGCCACTGTTGGTGCCGGAGTCTATTGCCGTGAGTCAGCGTGAAGCTGATTGCGCCGAAGAGCATGCCGAGTGGTTCCAGCGGCTTGGCTTTGAATTGCAGCGTTTGGGCCCGGAAACCCTGGCTATCCGGCAGATTCCCGCATTGCTCAAGCAGGCCGAGGCGACGCGTCTGGTGCAGGATGTGTTGGGTGACTTGCTCGAATATGGCACCACCGACCGCATCCAGGCGCACCTCAACGAGCTGCTCGGCACCATGGCCTGCCACGGTGCTGTGCGCGCCAACCGGCGCCTGACTCTGCCGGAAATGAATGCCTTGCTGCGCGATATGGAACACACCGAGCGCAGCGGTCAGTGCAACCATGGGCGTCCGACCTGGACGCAGATGGGCATGGATGACCTCGACAAGCTGTTCCTGCGCGGCCGCTAAGCCGCCGCGTCACTAAGAGAATTTTGAGCATGTCCGAGCGCCTGCCTCCGGCGATTTTCCTGATGGGGCCAACTGCGGCCGGCAAGACCGATCTGGCTATCGAGCTGGCGCGGGTGCTGCCGTGCGAGCTAATCAGCGTCGATTCCGCGCTGATCTACCGTGATATGGACATCGGCACGGCCAAGCCGGATAAAGCCACGCTGGCCGAGTTTCCTCACCGCCTGATCGATATTCGTGACCCGGCCGAGAGCTATTCGGCGGCCGAATTCCGTCGCGAGGCCCTGGCCGCCATGGCCGATATCACCGCGCGCGGGCGTATTCCGTTGCTGGTGGGCGGCACCATGCTGTATTTCAAGGCGTTGCTTGAAGGTCTGGCCGAAATGCCCAGCGCCGATGCGGCGTTGCGCGCCGAGCTCGAGACCCGCGCCCAGGCCGAAGGTTGGGAGGTGCTGCACGCCGAGCTGCGTGTGGTCGACCCTGAGTCTGCTGCGCGTATTCACCCCAATGACCCGCAGCGCTTGATTCGCGCCCTTGAGGTCTATCACCTGAGCGGTGCCAGCATGACCGCTCATCGCCAGCGCCAGGCGGCAGAAAATACTGCTGCTGGCGCATCGGCGGCGCGCCAATTCCCCTATACTGTGGCGCAATTGGCCATTGCCCCGGCGCAAAGGCAGCTGTTGCACGAGCGAATTGCCCTGCGATTTCGCCTGATGTTGGAACAGGGGCTGGTTGCCGAGGTCGAACGCCTGCGTCAGCGAAGTGACTTGCACGTTGGTCTACCGTCTATACGAGCGGTGGGTTATCGCCAAGTCT
>JBIHZW010000212.1:0-6455 GCA_044240245.1 Pseudomonas sp.
CATCTCCGAGTGGCGCAACAACGCCAACTCCAAGCAGTACATCTCCTTTATCAAGGGCAAGAACGGCAAGAAGGTCTCGGAATACTTCCGCGACTTTATCGGCTGCCAGGAAGGCGTCGACGGCCCGGGGGAAACCCGCACCCTGCTGAAAGCCTTCAGCGACTTCGTAGAAAGCGAAGACCTGCCGGAAGAACAGGCCCGCGAGAAGACCAAGACCCTGGTCGGCTACGCCAGCAGCCAGGCCAAGATGGGCGAACCGATGACCCTGACCGAGCTGTCCGGGCTGATCGACGAGGAACGCCCGCAAGCCTTCTACAACCATATCCGCAACAAGGACTACGGCCTGTCCCCGGAGATTCCGGCAGATAAGCGCACCCTCAATCAGTTCCAGCGCTTTACCGGGCGCGCCGAAGGCCTGTCGATCAGTTTCGAGGCGCACCTGCTCGGCTCGAAGATCGAATACGACGAAAGCACCGATACCCTGGTGATCCGCAATTTGCCAACCCAGTTGACCGACCAACTCAAGCGCCGCAAGAACTAAGCATGAGCCGCCTGCCGGATAGCCTGCTGGATGCCTGCCGCTGTGACCCGGCGGCGCCCTTTGCCCAGGACCCGGCGCGCGATTTCGGCCTGGACAAGCAGGCGGCGCAGTTGGCCCTGGCCGAACTGCGGCCCTGGCTCAACCAGCAACAGCGCATGCTCTGGGCCAATCGGCGCAACGCCCTGCTGCTGATCCTGCAAGGCACCGATTGCTCGGGTAAGGATGGCGTGATTCGCCGGGTGATCAGCAGCTTCGATCCCCAGGGCCTGCGCATCCACAGTTTTCAGAAACCCGATGCCTGCGAACAGCGCCATGAATTTCTCTGGCGCTACCAGCGGCGTTTGCCAGGGCTGGGCCTGCTCGGGGTATTCAACCGCAGCTACTACGAAGGGCTGATCAGCGACCCGCTGGATGGCCTGTGCAGCGCCGCCGAACTTCCCGCGCGCCAGCTAGCGATTCACGCCTTCGAGGCGCAGCTGATCAGCCAGTCGATTCAGCCGCTGAAATGCTTTTTGCAGCTATCCAAAGATGAACAAAAGCACCGCCTGCAAGAGCGCCTGGAACAACCGCATAAACGCTGGAAACTGCACAGCAGCGACCTGCAGTCCTATCGCGAATTCGATCAGCGCCAGCAGCGCTGGGCCGAACAGCTAACGGTCAGCCACAGCGACGCAGCGCCCTGGTATGTGATCCCGGCGGATCATCGCTGGTTGCGCGACTGGCTGGTGGCTAGCTTGTTGGCCCGCGAGCTGGAACGCTTGCAGCTGGACTGGCCAGATACCCCGCTGCCGTTCAGCCTGGCAGAATTGCAGCGCAGTTAGCCCACGACTCACTAGACCCTCAACAGAATAAGGCAAAGGACCGCCCATGAAGAAAGTCATCCTGCTGCTAAGCGCCTTGGCGCTTTTCCAACATTGGGACTCTGTGCAGCAATGGTTTCAACCACCGCAGGCCGATCGGCCAGGCGAGGTGGTGCTGTACGCCACGCAATGGTGCGGCTACTGCGCGAAAACCCGCGAGCAACTGGCGCAGGACCAGATTGCCTACCGGGAAATCGATATCGAGAAAGACCCCGCCGGCCAAGCAACCTTCAAGGCCCTGGGTGGGCGCGGCGTGCCCTTGCTGGATATCAAGGGCACGCTTATTCACGGCTACGCCCCCAAAGCGATGCGGGCCGCGTACTAAAACCTCGGCGCGTACTTTAAGCAGAGCACGCCGAGCATTACAGCCTTACAACGCCTTGATGGCAAAGCCCAGACGCGGAAAATGCACGTGCACGGTGCCGGCACGTTCATCCTCGCGGCGCAGGATCAGTTCTTCAACACCGGCGAACACGAGCTCGCCCTCCACCGGGTCGACGCCGTAATCGGTGGCGGCAATCTGCACCCGCTGACCGACCGCGAAGCCGTTGGGTTCAACAAACTGCTCATCCGGGAGGGCCGCCGGCGTCGCTGCACGGGCGATGGCGATAGCGTCTTCTGCGCTCAGCGCACTGGACGCGCCGTGACCGAAGCCCAGCACGCGGCCTAGCCAGGCGCTGACATTCGGATAGGCGTCGACCAGCGGCGCGGTCACCGGGGTGCCTTTGAGGAACCACAGACAATGGGCCAGAGAGAAGTCAGCAATCGACGGCTCACCGAACAGGAAATCGCCCTCCTCGCGCGCCAGTTGCTGCTCCACCCGCGCCATAAGCGACGGCCAGTTGTGCTTGGCGACCTCAGCAGATAGACGCGTGGCGCTACCGCCGCTGAACAGGCCGGCACGGTCGGCAATAAAGGCCTTGATCGCCTCCGGCGGCAGCTTGCCGAAACGCACAGCCACCGACTCCGGCTGAAACACCAGGCTTACCGCATGCTGGAATATCAGCGAATCAACCCACTGGGCAAAGCTCGCGGCGACGAATTCCTGGCCCTCCGGGAACAGCGACGGGGTCGCCTTCTCCGCGTCCACACGACGCGCAATCAGCGCGGTATCACAGTAGATATCGGCCCCCACCTGCAGCACCGGGGTCTTGCGGTAGCCGCCAGTCAGCGCCAACAGATCGGGCTTGGGCATGATTCGCGGAATTTCCACCGAGCGCCAGGACAGCTGCTTGAAGCCGAGCATCAGGCGCGCCTTCTCGGCAAAGGGTGAGGCATCGTAGTGGTGCAGGATCAACTCGTGCATAACAGGCTCCGCTGCAATCAGATAAAGGAACCAGCTTAACCCTGCACAGCGCTGCGGCCTACCCGGCTAGGCTGATGATGCTCTATCAGCCGCAACGATAATCGCGGTCGCCACCAGGGCTTCCTTGGCCGCCTTGGCCAAGGCCTTGATCGCCCGCTCACGGCGCAGCGCATCGCCTCTGCCGGCACAGCTTTCGATATACACCAGGGCCTGCGCCGGGCTGGAGTGGAAGAAGCGCGCGCCCTTGCCGCTCTGGTGTTTGGCAAAGCGCTTGTGCGGATCGTCGCTGATGCCGCAGTACAGCGCGCCATTGGCCGCCCGCACCAGGTAGACAAACCAGGGCTTGGCGGCAGGTGTCTCAGGCGCGGTAGAAGAGTCAGGCATCAGTCGAATCGGCAGGTAATTAACACGGCCGCCGAGCTTAACGACTCTTTTGAAAGGCGGCTAACCCTTTGCCCGCCTGCTGGCGAATGGCGTTTTGCACAAAAGGCGCCCAGCCCAACAGGCGACCTTTAAGGCCCAACGCCTGGCCGGCCCAGCGCCACAGATCGAAGTGATCGCGATGCTCGCTGATCTTGCCGTCGCGAAAACGGAAGTTGGCCTCGATATGGTTGACCACCTGATTGCCGGTCTGGCTGAAGGTGTAAGTAGCAATCCAGCGCGCACGCCCGGAATGATCATCCGCCGCCACGCCATCGAAGGTCAGGGAAAAACCCTGAGCCTTGGCGCAGAGCATGCGCCACATATCACCGGCAGCCGCGCCGCGCAGGTCGATAAACACCGGGTCGCTGAACTGCACGTCCTCGCTGTAACAGCTGGCCATGGTTTCGGCATCCAGCTGCTGGAAGGCCTGGTAGAAACGGGTGATCAGCTCGGCGTTGGGGTGAGTCATGGGGCGAACTCCGGTAGGGAACGTGCGAGCAGTATTGTCGCTAAACCGCCGTCGCGCGATTGGCGTAAAAGACACACTTGTGTCAATAATCGCCAAACCTTTATCAAGCCTGAACACCTCATGCTGAAAATCGCTCTGTACGTCTGCCCGCAAACCGTGTGCTCCAGCCTGAGCATCGCCATGGACGCTTTTGTCCTGGCCAACCGCCTGGCCGAGCAACGGCTGTTCGACCTGCAGCGCATCAGCCTGGATGGGCAAGCGGTTGATCTGGGCTTTGCGCAGATCCAGGTCGATGGCGACCTAAGCCTGGCCGAGGATGCCGACCTGATTCTGCTCGCGGCCAGCGGCAGCGCTATCGACAGTACCCTAAACGATAACGCAGCACTGCTGCCCTGGCTGGCGCAGCGCCCGCCATATCAGCAACTGGCCAGCCTGTGCAGCAGCGCCTTTCTCCTGGCCGCCGCTGGCGTGCTCGACGGTCGCCGCGCCACCACTCACTGGGCGCTGGCCGGCCAGTTCCGCCAGCGTTTTCCGCTGGTCAATTTGCAGATTGAGCAACTGATCTGCGAAGACGGCCACCTGCTCAGCTCCGGCGGCGCGCATGCCGGACTCGACCTGTGCCTGCATCTGATCGCCCAGCATGGCGGTGACGGCCTGGCGCAGCAGGTGGCCAATGCCCTGGTCTTCGACAGCCAGCGCGGCCTGCAATCACGCTTCGCCCCACTGCTGCAGCCGGCCAGCAGTGATTGTCAGCTCACGCCCGTGTTGCAATGGCTGCACCGCCACCACGGCGAAGCGATTGACCTCAATCGCCTGGCCACTCAGGCCAACTGCTCATCGCGCACCCTGTTGCGGCGCTTCAAGGCCAGCACTGGGCTAACGCCCAACGACTACCTGCAGCGGGTACGCATCAGCGCCGCGCAACGTGCCCTACGCAGCCCCGCGTCACTGGAGCAGATCGCCGCACAGGTCGGCTACGCCGACCGCGCCACCTTTGCCAAGCTGTTCAAGCAACTCTGCGGGGAAAGCCCAGGGGCGTTTCGCAAGCGCCTGCGTCAGCCAGGCTAAACGTCGCAGCAACGTATCAAGATGCCGCGCTAGCGCTTGTCGAAAAAGACCATAAAGTCCAGAATGGATTTAATTGTTTAATTCGTTACGGAGCCGCCCATGTCGACCACCCCTTATGTGCTGGATAAAACCGCCGCCGAGCAGCTGCTGGCAAAGGTCGATGTGCACCAGGCCATGGTCGCCATGTTCCGCGAGCTGGCCGCCGGTAATGCGGTGCAACCGGCGCAGCAGCTGGTGGAATTTCCCAATGGGGCTGGCGACTTTATCAACTACCTCGGCGTGCTGGCCGGAGCCGGCGTTTACGGGGTGAAAACCTCCCCCTATATCGTCCGTGAGCAAGGCCCGCTGATTACCGCTTGGACCCTGCTGATGTCGATGCAGACCGGCCAGCCACTGCTGCTGTGCGACGCTGGCAGCCTGACCACCGCGCGCACCGCCGCCACCACCGCAGTGGCCGTGGATGCCCTGGCCGCGCCCGAAGCCAACCGCCTGGCGGTGATCGGCAGCGGCGCCGTGGCCCAGGCCCATGTGTATTACGCCAAACAGCTGCGCCCCTGGCAGAGCATCCGCCTCTACTCCCCAGGCCTGGCCGGCAAAACCGGTGCGCAGCTGCTCAAACTGCAGCAACTCGACCCACGCATCCAGCTGTGTGCCAGCCAGGCGGACGCCGTTCGCGATGCCGACGTGGTGATGCTCTGCACCTCATCGGCGAAACCGCTGCTCGACCCCGCCGAGCTGGATAAACCGGCGCTGATTACCTCCATCAGCACCAACGCGCCGCGCGCCCATGAAGTCACGCCCGCCAGCCTGCTGAATATGGATGTCTACTGCGACTACCGCAGCACCACGCCAAACAGCGCCGGAGAAATGTGCCTGGCCAGCGAGCTGGGCTGGAGCAATACCAACATCCTGGGTGATCTGGCCGAGCTCGTTAGCGGTAAGGCCGTGCGCCCGGACTATCGCCGCTCGGTGTTTTTCCGCTCCATCGGCCTGGGCCTGGAAGATGTTGCCCTGGCCCACGCGCTGTACCAGCTCAAGCAGGAGACCTGCTGATGCACCAGGCCGACTACCTGATCATCGGCGCCGGCATTGCCGGTGCCTCGACTGGCTACTTTCTCGCGTCCCATGGCAAAACCATCCTGCTGGAGCGCGAGCAGCTGCCCGGCTATCACTCCACCGGCCGCTCCGCCGCGCTCTACACCGTGGCCTACGGTACGCCGCAGGTGCGCGCCCTGACCGCCGCCAGCCGTGCTTTCTACGACGCGCCGCCGGCCGGTTTTGCTGAACACCCGTTGCTGACCCCGCGTGGTGAACTGGTGGTGGACTTCACCGGCGACGCCGCCGAGCTGCAGCGCCAGTTCGACAGCGGCAAAGCCAGCGTGCCGGAGATGCGCCTGCTCAGCGCCGATGAAGCCTGCGCCATGGTGCCAGTGCTGCGTCGCGACAAAGTGCAGGCCGCGATGCTCGACCCCAGCGCCGCCGATATCGACACCGATGCCCTGCACCAGGGCTATCTGCGCGGCATACGCCAGCAGGGCGGGGAAATCCACAATAGCTGCGAAGTGCTGCGCATCCAGCGCGATGGCGACGCTTGGCTGGTTGATTGTGGCAACACGCAATACCGCGCCAAGACGCTGATCAATGCCGCCGGCGGCTGGTGCGACCAGATCGCCGTCCTGGCTGGAGTGGAGCCCATCGGTTTGATCCCCAAACGCCGCGCCGCCTTTACCTTTAACGGGCCGGAGGGTATCGACTGCCATGTCTGGCCCTGCGTGGTCAGCCTGGATG